>JAGRKZ010000269.1 GCA_020442065.1 Bauldia sp. | reverse complement strand
CATCCTCGGCAGCGTCGGCATCGCCCTCGCACTGTTCGGCACCATCCTCGTCTACATGGCGGCACAGCCGGTGGTCGGCGAGGGCACCGACGCGATGCTGTGGACCGTGCTGGTCGCCCGCTCAGGCGAATTTGACGCCGCCTTCCTCAACGTCGCCTTCGTCTTCCTCTTCCTCGGCTACGGCACCAAGGTCGGGCTCGCGCCGCTGCACGCCTGGCTGCCCGACGCGCACGCCGAAGGCCCTACGCCGATTTCGGCGGTGCTTTCGGGCCTCCTCCTCAACGTCGCGCTTTACGCGGTGCTGCGCTTCAAGATCCTGCTCGCCGGCAATCCCGAGGCACTGGCGCCGGGGCCTCTGATGGCGACGATGGGCCTCGCCTCCCTGGTCTTCGCCGGCTTCATGCTGTACCGGCGCCGCGACATCAAACGGCTGTTCGCCTACTCCTCGATCGAGCACATGGGGATCATCACCTTCGCCTTCGGACTCGGCGGGCCGTTCGCCAATTTCGCCGGGCTGCTCCACATGGTGATGCACTCGCTGACCAAGTCGGGGATCTTCTTCGCGGTCGGCCATATCGCCCAGGTGAAGCGCACGCAGGACATCACGCGCATCAGCGGCCTGACCGTGAGCCATCCGCTGCTCGGCTGGGGCCTCGTGCTCGGCGTGGTGGCGATCGCCGGCCTGCCGCCGCTCGGCATCTTCATGAGCGAGTTCCTGGTGGTGTCCTCAACCGTCGCCCGCGAGCCGCTGCTCGCGGTGCCGCTGGTGGGTGGCATCCTCGTCGGATTCGGCGCGCTCATGCTCCGGCTGAGCGGCCTCGCCTTCGGCGAGCCGACCGGCCCGTCCGATCCGGCCAAGGCCTCCTACGTGCCGATGTACCTGCATCTGGCGCTGGTCTTCGCGGCCGGCTTCTACCTTCCCCCCGTGCTGGTGTCGTGGTTCCAGCATGTCGCGGCGCAATTGGGATGAGGCGGCCATGACCGCGCTTGCCGATCTGACCGCAGCCGCAGCGCCTGTGCCGGCCTCCGCACCGTGGCCACGCTTCCGGGTCGGCGTGGACATCTGGCGGCAGGCGGCCGCCTCGCTCGCAGCCGGCGAGGTGACCCTCCTCTCGCTGTGGGGCGAGCGCGAGACGGTGCATCTGGCGCTTCGCGACGGCGGCCAAGTCGCAGTGCTGAGCCTCGACTGCCCGAACGGCAGCTTCCCGTCGGTGGGGGCAACGCATGCGCCGGCGATCCGCCTCGAGCGAGCCATCCGCGACCTCTACGGCCTGACCCCGAAGGACGCGCCCGACGACCGGCCCTGGCTCGACCACGGCCGATGGGGGGTGACGCGGCCCCTGGCGGCGCACGCACCGGAGGCGCCCGCGGCGACCCCGGCTGCCGCCTATCCCTTCCTCTCGGTCGAGGGGGAGCGGCTGCACCAGATTCCGGTCGGCCCCGTCCACGCCGGGATCATCGAACCGGGGCATTTCCGCTTCACCGCCAGCGGCGAGACGGTGGTGCGGCTGGAGGAGCGCCTCGGCTACGTTCACAAGGGCGTCGACGCCCTGACGACGGGGGCCGACATTGCCACCGCCGCACAGCTCGCGGGTCGCCTCTCGGGAGACTCCACCGTCGCCTATGCGCTCGCCTTCGCCCGCGCCGTCGAGGCGGCAACGGGCACCACCCCACCGCCGCGGGCCGTCGGCCTCCGCGCCCTGATGGCCGAACTCGAGCGACTGGCCAATCACCTCGGCGACATCGGCGCGATCTGCAACGATGCCTCCTTCGCCCTGATGCACGCGCACACCTCGATCCTCCGCGAGCGCGTGCTCCGGTTCGCCGGGCTCGCGTTCGGGCACCGGCTGATGATGGACCGGGTTGTTCCGGGAGGGGCCGCCGCCGATCTCTCCATCGCCTCGGCGACGGCGCTGTCGACGCTCGTCGGCGAGACCCGGACGCGCTTCGCCCAGCTTGTCGAGCTCTACGATTCGACCGCCTCCCTGCTTGACCGCACCGTCGGCACCGGGCGGCTCGACCCCGCGCTCGCGCAGCGGTTCGCGCCGGGTGGCTATGTCGGTCGCGCCGCCGGCCAACCCTTCGATGCCCGCCGTGACCTCGCCTATCCGCCCTACGAAACGCTGGCCTTCGAGGTCCCGGTCCGGACCGATGGCGACGTCAATGCGCGGGTGTGGGTGCGGATGGACGAGGTCATGCAGGGCCTCGGCCTGATCGAACAGCTGGCGGCGACCCTGCCGGACGGCGCGCTGCGCACCGACGTCGGCGCCGTGGCCGGCGAAGGCATGGCCATCGTCGAAGGTTTCCGCGGGCCGGTCTTGGCCTGGTTGAAGCTCGACGGCGCGGGCCGCGTCGAGCGCTGCCACCTTCGCGATCCGTCCTGGTTTCAGTGGCCACTGCTCGAGGCGGTGATCGAGGGGAACATCGTCGCCGACTTCCCGCTCTGCAACAAATCCTTCAACTGCTCCTATTCCGGCCATGACCTCTAGGCGACGGATGCGAAGCGGAACCGGCCCGCCGGCGGACACACGCCGCCGGTCCCGATCGCCCTTTGGAGTCCGTCGAGAGTCGCGTAACGTCGCGAGGGATCCAAGGCAGGTCCCTCGCGGCTCCCGGGCACCCCTTGCCCCGGCGACGGCGACGGGGAAGATGCGTGCGTCGATGAACGGTGGCGGCGAGCAGAGGACGGGCGAGGCGTGAAGTTCCGCGCGGGCTGGGCTTATTGGCTGCTGGTGATCGGCGTCCTTGCCGGCGCGACCGCGCTGCGGGTCGCCGACCCGTTCGCACTTCAGGCGATGCGGCTGATCGCCTTCGATTCCTTCCAGCGGCTCAATCCGCAAAGCTACGACCCCACACTGCCAGTGCGGATCGTCGATATCGACGAGGCCTCGCTGGAGCGGGTCGGCCAGTGGCCGTGGCCGCGCACCACCGTCGCAAGGCTACTGACCACGCTCCGCGACCAGGGCGCGGCGGTGATCGGCTTCGACGTCCTCTTCGCCGAGGCCGACCAGACCTCGCCGGAACAACTGGTCAAGCTGCTGCCGCCGGACGAGGCGGCGGCGCTCGCCGCGACGCTCGAGGGACGGCCAGGCAACGATGCCGTGCTGGCCGAGGCGGTCGCCACCAGCCCGTCGCTGCTTGCGACGGTGCTCACCGGGCGCCCGGGCACTCCGGCCCCGGTGGCAAAAGCCGGATTCGCCACGGCGGGCGACGACCCGCGTCCCTTCCTCGCCAACTTCGCGGGGAGCACCGGCAACCTGCCCGTCCTCGACGAGGGCGCGGCGGGGATCGGCGCGCTCAACTGGATTCCCGACCGCGACCAGGTTGTCCGACGGATCGCGCTAGTCTTCGCGGTCGGCGACCAGTTCGTCCCGAGCCTCGCGGCCGAGGCGCTCCGCGTCGCGCAAGGCGCGAGCACCTATGTGCTCAAAGCATCGAACGCCAACGGCGAAGCCGCCTTTGGCGGCGCCACCGGCCTCAATCACATCAAGATCGGCGGGATCGAGCTGCCGACCGACGCCGACGGCGCCATCTGGCTGCAGTTCCGCCCCTCCCACCCCGAGGCCTTCATTCCGGCATGGACGGTGCTCGACGGGAGCAACGACCCCAACGACGTTGCCGGCACGATCATCCTCGTCGGCACCAGCGCGCCAGGCCTCAACGACTTGCGCGCCACCCCGCTTGACGCATCGTTGCCGGGGGTCGAGATCCAGGCCCAGACGATCGAGCACATCCTCTCCGGCCGGCAGCTGACCCGCCCCGACTACGGTGGTGCGGTCGAACTGGTCCTCGTCCTCGCCCTCGGCCTTGCCATCGCGACGGTGCTGCCGCGGCTCTCCGCCGTCACCTCGGCAGCCCTCGGCATCGCCGTGGTCGCGGCCATTTTCGCCGGAGCCTGGTACGCCTACAAGGAGCTCGACCTGCTCTTCGACCCGTCCTATCCGGCCGCGGCGCTGGTGCTGCTGGTGGCGGTCGCGACGCTGTTCATCTACCGGCAGGTCGAGCAACAACGGGCGCAGGTGCGGCTCGCCTTCTCCCACTATGTCGCGCCGTCGGTCGTCGACGAGCTGATCGCCCACCCCGAGCGGCTGGAGCTCGGCGGCGAGGTGAAGGAGCTGACGATCCTCTTCTGCGACGTGCGCAACTTCACCTCGATCTCCGAGCGGCTCACCGCCCACGAGCTGACCGAGTTCATCAACAGCCTGCTGACGCCGCTGACCGACATCATCCTCAAGAAGCGCGGCACGATCGACAAGTACATGGGCGATGCGATCATGGCGTTCTGGAACGCGCCGCTCGACGACGCCGACCATGCCGGCAACGCCTGCACGGCCGCGGTCGAGATGGCGGCGGCGATGGGCGACCTCAACGTCAAGTGGGAGGCCGAAGCGAAGGCCGCCGGGCGACCCTTTGCGCCGGTCGCCATCGGCATCGGCATCAACACCGGCAACTGCTGCGTCGGCAATCTCGGCTCGGCGCAACGCTTCGACTATTCGGCGATCGGCGACGACGTCAACGTCGCCTCGCGCGTCGAGGGACTGTCGAAACTCTACGGCCTCACCGTCGTCATCGGCGAGACCACCGCCGCCGGCGTCCGGACGCCGATCCTCGAACTCGACCTGATCAAGGTGAAAGGCCGGGCGACACCGAGCCGGCTCTATACGCTTGCGGCAGCCCTCGGCGACGCCGACACCGTCGCGCGCCTCGCCCCGCGCCATGCCGCCATGCTCGAAGCCTATCGGACGCAGGCCTGGGACGCCGCCGAGGCGGCGATCAGGGACTGCCGGGCGATGGGGATCGCGACGCTGTCCAAGCTCTACGACCTCTACGAAGGACGTATCGCCGGCTGGCGGCTCACTCCGCCGCCGGAGAACTGGGACGGCTCGTTCGCCGCAACCGAGAAATGAGACGCTGCGGATCGCCGCCTCGCCTCCGACGGCCGGCGTCTTTGAGGACGGTGGCATAGCCATGCGCAGGCTGCTCTTCGAAGGACTGAGCCGGAAGGCGCTGACCGAGCCACCGCCGCGCATCGACGATCCCGAGACCGCGGCTCTGGCGGCGACGCTCGATGCAGCTGCTCGCAAGCGGCTCGGCCGCAGCCTGTCGATCCGGGAGGTCGATGCCGGGTCCTGCAACGGCTGCGAACTCGAGATCCACGCCCTCGGCAACGCCTTCTACGATCTCGAGCGCTTCGGCCTCCATATCGTCGCCTCGCCGCGCCACGCGGACGTGCTGATGGTGACCGGGCCGGTGACCAAGAACATGCGCGAGGCCCTGCAGCGTACCTACGACGCCACGCCCGCGCCGAAATGGGTGGTGGCGGTGGGCGACTGCGCCCTCAATGGCGGCCTGTTCGCCGGGTCCTACGCGGTGGCGGGCGGGGTCGGCGCGGTCGTCCCTGTCGACCTGCACATCCCAGGCTGTCCGCCGACGCCGACCGCGCTGCTGAAGGGCCTCCTGACCCTCCTCGGCTGAACGTGCCGCCTATGCCGGCGCCCGTTCGATGCGCTCGATGACGATCGGACCGAGCGGCGCCGGGGCCGTATCGGCGACGGTGATCGCTGCCCTGACGCGGGACGCCGCGTCTTCCCACTCGGCCGCATTGCGTGCATGGATGACGCAGAGCGGCCTGTCCGGCCCGACCGCATCGCCGATCTGACAGAACGCGGTGAAGCCGACGGCGAGGTCGATCGGGTCGTCGGGCTTCTTCCGACCGCCGCCGAGGGCTATGAGGGCGAGGCCGACGCCCTTGGCGTTCATCGCCGCGACATAGCCGGGGGACGCCGGATAGCAGGGCGCGACCACGGCGGCCTTGGGCAGATAGTGCTCGGGCCGGGCGATGAAATCGGCGGGGCCACCGAGCGCTGCGATCTGCCGGCCGAAGCGATCGGCGGCGCTGCCGTCGGCGAGCCGCGCCTCGGCAAGCGCCCGCGCTGCGGCAAGGTCGGGGGCGAGGCCGGCGATGCGGATCATCTCGACGGTGACCTCGATCACCAGCTCCTTCGTCCGCGGGTCCTGATACGTGCCGGCGAGGAAGTCGACCGTCTCCTGCATCTCGACGGCGCTGCCGACCGATGTGCCGAGGACGGCGTTGAGATCGGTGAGGAGCATGACGCTGGGGATGCCGGCGCCGGCGGCGACCTCGGCCATGCTCTCGGCGAGCTCGCGGGCATGGTCGACGGTGGGCATGTACGCGCCGGTGCCCGAGCCGACACAGATCACCACGCCGTTCGGCGCCGTGGCGAGCTTCTTCGACATGATCGAGCCGGTGATGAGAGCGACGCTCTCGACCGTCGCGGTGA
>JAGRKZ010000268.1 GCA_020442065.1 Bauldia sp. | reverse complement strand
ATTGGTTGCGGGGGCCAGATTTGAACTGACGTCCTTCAGGTTATGAGCCTGACGAGCTACCGGGCTGCTCCACCCCGCGTCACGCCGGTAACGGCTTTCCGTCACCAGCCACGGCGCGGGATATAGACCTTTCGCGCGCCAATTTGAAGAGCCGGCCAAGCATTTTGCCGGGGTTTTTTGGCGGCCTTGCGAATCCGGCCTCGCCAGCCTGCGCCCTGGCCAGCGAAACCGCAGAAATCCTGGCTTCCGGTCTCACTCGGAGGATGGGCACTGACGGTCAGGATCGAACCCGAAAGCCGCGCCGTCGTCGGCATGCGTATGGCCGAGGGCCGGGCGACCCGTGAGTCCTGTCGCCCCTCGCGAACGCGCGGCATGAAGGGAGCCCACCTCAGGTCGATCGGGCGCCCGAAAGCCCAGGCGCATGCGAACGGCTGACGAAACCGCCGGTTCGCGGGTGATGCTGAACTCGACGCCAAGCGAGGGCGTCAAACACCACCCTGGCAGGCCGCGACGACCAGCGTCAGCGGATCGGCGGCGCGTACTGAATGCCGCCGCGATTCCACAGCTGGTTCATCCCGCGGGGGATGCCGAGCGGCGAATCGACACCGAGATTACGCTCGTAGACCTCGCTGTAGTTGCCGACCGCCCGGATCATCCGGACCACCCAGTCGTTGGTGAGGCCGAGGTCCGCACCGAACGTGCCGTCGAGCCCAACCAGCCGCCGGACCTCGGGCTTGTTCGAGGCGAGCGCCTCGTCGAGCGTGTCGGACGCGACGCCGAGTTCCTCCGCGTTGAGGAGGGCAAACAGCACCCAGCGATTGAGCAGGGCCCATTGCGGGTCGTCCATGCGGACGGCCGGGCCGAGCGGTTCCTTGGAGATCGCATCGGGGAGGACGATGTGATCGTCTGGCACGTCAAGACGGAGCCGCTCGGCGTAAAGCTGCGACATGTCGCTGGTCAGCACGTTACAGCGGCCGTCCTTGTAGGCGGCGATCGATTCGTCCGGCGAGGCGGTGATCACCACCTCGTAGGGCATGTTGTTGGCGGTGAAGAAGTCGGCGAGGTTCGCTTCGGTGGTCGTGCCGGACTGGACGCAGACCTTGCTGCCGGACAGCTCCAGCGCCGAGAACACGCCTGTGGCCCGCGGCACCAGGAAGCCCTGCCCGTCATAGTAGGTGACGCCGACGAAGGTGAGGCCAAGGCCGGTCTCCCGGCCCATAGTCCAGGTGGAATTTCTGGACAGCAGATCAACCTTTCCGTCCTTCAGCGCCGCGAAGCGCTCGCCAGCAGTCAGCGGGACGTAGTCGACCTGATCGGGATCGCCGAAGATCACCGCCGCGACCGCTCGACAGAAGTCGACGTCAAAGCCCGACCACTTCCCATCGGCGCCCGGCGCGGAGAAGCCTGCCAGCCCGGTATTGACGCCGCAGGCCAGCGTGCCGCGCTCCTTGACCGTCTCGAGCGTGTCTGCCCAGGCAGGCGCAGCAACGAATGCCGCCGCCAGCAGCGTACCGCCTAGCGAGCCGAAGCGTGATGTCATCGCCGCGTCCTTCCGTAGGGTTTCAGAGCTTGGCGGACTGGAGGATGACGACCTTTGTGCCGACCGGCACCCGCCCGTAAAGGTCGATCACGTCGGGATTGACCAGGCGGAAGCAGCCGCTCGACACGGCATGGCCGATGGTCCGCGGCTGATTGGTGCCATGGATGCGGTAGACGGTATCGCCCAGATAGAGGGCCCGGGCGCCGAGCGGATTGCCTTCGCCACCGGCCATGAAGCGCGGCAGATAGGGCTGCCGCTGGATCATCTCGGGCGGCGGGCGCCAGTCCGGCCATTCCTGCTTGCGGGTGATCTTGACCAGCCCCTGCCAGGTGAAGCCGTCACGGCCGACACCGATGGCGTAGCGAATGGCGCGCCCCCCGTCCTGGACGAGGTAGAGGAAACGCTCGTCGGTGTGGATGACGATCGTACCCGGTGGCTCGTTAGTGCGGAAGTACACCGGCTGCGGGCGATACTGGGCGGGCAGGATCTCCTCCTGCCGGGTGGGGACATAGCCGGGCTGATCCTGGACCGACATTTCCTTCCGCTGCTTCGCCTCGGCCACGCCGACGGCGACGAGGCTCAATCCAAGCACGGCGGCGATCGCGAACAGCGACGGCAGCAACTTCTTGCGCATTTCTTCTTCCTCTTGACCTGTCGCCCAGCCCAAAGGATCTGCGAACAACGTCAGCAGCGCACGAACAGCAGTGTTCCGTAGCGCTCCCGCGCGCTCGGGTCCAGCCATTCCGTGATCAGCACCCCACCCTGGTAGAACATCACCACACGGTCCTGGATCATCCCCGGTGCGCCGCGCGGACCGATGAAACTCCGGCCGTCGGGGCTGACCTTGACGAAGACCTCGCTCGGCTGGGCCTGGTCGGGAAGATGCATCATCACGCCGCCCTGTGAGCCTTGGGCAATGACATAGGGATTGCCGCAGGCACTCTTGGCCTCAGCCTGAGTGCGGGCGCGATCCTTCTCGTCACGGTACGAGGCGAGCCCCCATTTGCCTGGGAGGGTAGCGATGTCGACTGTTACCGGTGGGCCGGGCGGAATGACCACCGCGGGCTGCGTCGGCACTGTCGGGATGTTGGTGGTGGTACAGGCGCCCAGCGCGGCAGCGAAGATGTACGGCACGAGGGAAGATATGCCCCGCGAGACGCGATAGCCTGACGAACTTGCCAAATCCACCCTCCCGTCGCCGGTCGCCGCCAGTCCGGGCCGGCCCGGAACGGCGGGACTATATCACCTGGCAATGGTGTGGGAATCGTTTTCGCCGAGCCGACGCCGCAGGTCACACGGACAGCCGCGGTGTCTCGACGGGCACCGGACGCGGCGACGACGAGTCGAAGACAAAGAAGCCGTTCCACAGCCGGTCGAGTCGTCGAAGCGCCTCGTCGAGGGGCGGGACGTGAAGGAGTCCGGCTGATTCGGAAAGCAAACCCAGTCGAGCGAGCTTGCCGACGCCGTCATCGAGCTCGAAGTCGACATCGACGCCGAAGCGCCCTTTCAACCACGCCTCGATCCGTTGATCGAGCGTCCGGCGATCAAGCGGCGCCGCGAGCAGGAAGATGTAGGCAAGCACCGCTTCCTTGAACTCCTGCTCCTCGGCGGCACCGATGATGGCGTCGAACATGCCGGCATTGTTGGTGACGTTGCGGAAGTAGAGGTTGCCATTGATCTCGAGCTGATAGCGGAGGGCCTGGCGCTGGTACTTGACCCACTGATGGGTGACGAAACCGCCAAGCGCGAGGAAGCCGCTCGCGACGATCAGCGCCTGCTGCAAACGGTCGGTGCTGACCCCATCGGTCGAACCGATCCGAACGCCGAGCAGGATGGCAAGGACCGCGATCATGGGCCCGAGCTTGAGAATCAACGGGATACCGCCGACAAGCGCGGGGACGCCGATCATCCACCGATCGCGATGGGCCATAACGACACGAATTTCGGGGAGGAGGACATTGAGGTCGGCGCTCGGGATGTCGCGGAAGCACTTGATGATCATGGAACCCGGGCGATGGATGCGCGGTGGCCGGCGCGACGTCCTGAACTGGCGCCGCTTCGGCGCGACCGGCTCCTCATGCCGGAGCGTAGCGAGCATCACGACATCGTCGTAGACGTCAATCTCGATGTGCCTGACGCGCCACCCCATCCAGATGCGCCGCGCGATCCGCTCCCGATGCTGGCCGCGACGAAAGAACAGGATATCCCGGTAGCGATCCGTCGCCGTACGCACCTCGGCCTGGAAGAGTGCGCGGTTCTCCATAGCCCGCGCGATTTCGTCGGAATCGACTTCGATGAAATTGGCACGGGTCAGTACGCCGCGGAGCGTCGCCAGAAATGCCGCGTAATCGGCTTCATCCACAGGCGTCCCGCGACCAGGCCGATGAGGGTTGAAGTGATCGTAGCCGTCCTTCAGCCGTTCGAGCTCTTCATGATGTTCGTAGTGGAACACCGAACCGAGCAGGCGGCAGAGATGAAGGAAGTCCTCCTGGTCGGCCGAGCCAGCGAACTGCGTCTCGGCGCGCAAGGCGACGATCAACTCGCTCTTGCGCACCGGGATGAATCGCTCCCGCCCGTCCTGTCCGTCTCGCCCGGTCACCATTCATCACCCGTCAGTGCGCCCGCATGATAGCGCCATGCGCGATCCGCGGAACCCGGATGGTGTGATCGGCATCTCAGGCTGGCGGCGGCACATGGCGGGCGCGTGGACCTGTCCGATGGCGGCCGGTGTGGGGAAGCGTGAATCCGCCCACGCCCACAACGCAAAACGCCGCCCCGAAGGGCGGCGCTCGCGAAGTTCACGGAAGAGAAGACATCTCGAAGAACGCTGCATTTGGCAGGCTTGGCAGTGACCTACTTTCCCGCGTCTTAGGACGAAGTATCATTGGCGCAGGGGAGTTTAACGGCCGAGTTCGGAATGGGATCGGGTTCTGGGCTCCCCGCAAGAACCACCAAGCCGGCAAAATGCAGCAGAAACTGGTCTGGCCTCCTGCCCTGACGGGCATGGATAATGAGAGTGATCAAGCCAATCGAGCTATTAGTACCGGTAAGCTCCACGCATTGCTGCGCTTCCACACCCGGCCTATCGACGTGGTCGTCTTCCACGGCTCTCAAGGGAGAACTCGTTTTGAGGGGGGTTTCCCGCTTAGATGCTTTCAGCGGTTATCCCGTCCGCACTTAGCTACCCTGCTATGCGGCTGGCGCCACAACAGGTCCACCAGAGGTGCGTCCATCCCGGTCCTCTCGTACTAAGGACAGATCCTCTCAATTCTCCTACACCCAC
>JAGRKZ010000267.1:2770-2962 GCA_020442065.1 Bauldia sp. | reverse complement strand
AGTCGATGTAGTAGGAGTGCTCCCACACGTCGCAGCCGAGGATCGGCGAGCCGCCATGGACGAGCGGATTTTCGCCGTTCGGCGTCTTGGTGATTTCGAGCTTGCCGTCGCGGACGCCCAGCCACGACCAGCCGGAGCCGAACTGGGTGGTGCCGGCCTGGACGAAGTCGGCCTTGAACTTGTCGTAGCCGC
>JAGRKZ010000267.1:0-2707 GCA_020442065.1 Bauldia sp. | reverse complement strand
TGGATGTGGTTGTAGTGCTGGCCGGCGTTGTTGAAGAGGCCCGCGTTCTTGGAATAGCTCTGCTTGACGATGTCCTCGAGGCTCTTGCCCTCAAGGCCCGATCCCTCAAGCAGCTTGTTGCCGTTGGTGACGTAGGCCTGATGGTGCTTGTCGTGATGGAACTCCAGGGTCTCCTGCGACATGAAGGGCTGGAGGGCATCGTAGGCGTAAGGCAGGGGTGGCAGTTCGAAGGCCATTTTGACAAGCTCCTTTGTCGGAATGTCGCCCGCGGGGCGGTGAAAGCCGCCAGGCCGCTAGGGTGACGCGGGAAAAACATTGGACGGAGGGCAACATAGGCCTCCTCCCCCACTCCGACAACCATCTGCGGGTGGTCTGGGTTCCATGCCCCAAAAGCTCAGAATCCCGCTGGACTCCGACGGTGCAGCGGCACCGCGGCCTCGTAAGCGGCGGCTGCCGCGAGCACGCCGGCATCGTCGAACATGCGTCCCACGATCTGCAACCCCACCGGCAGGCCGGCCCGCGTGAAGCCACAGTTGATGCTCGCCGCCGGCTGCTGGGTGAGATTGAAGGGATAGGTGAAGGGCGTCCAGCCGAGCCAGGCATTGCCATCCTCGGGAAAGGGCGACAGGCGCCCGGCCTCGAAGGCGGGCACGGCGACCGACGGCGTCAGCAGGTAGTCATAGCCGGCCATGAACTGGCGCATGCGGCTGCCGTAGTCGGCGCGGGCGAGCGTTGCGGCGAGATAGGCATCGAGGGCGAAACCGGCGCCCTCCTCCGCGATCCGCCGGAGGCCGGGATCGACCTCGGCCATCTCGGCCGGCGAGAGGTGGGCGGTGACGGAATGCGCGCCGCTCCACCACAGCGTGCGGAAGGTGTCGGTCGGATCGCCGAGCGGCGGATCGGCCGCCTCAACGTCGGCGCCGAGATCGGCGAAGCGGCCGGCGGCCGCGGCGACCAGCGCCGCGACCTCGGGATCGATACGCGTCGCCCAGCCGAGGGTCGGCGAGAATGCAATGCGCTTGCCGCCGAGGGCGTCCGGCGCCCCGACCGCGTAGTCCTGCACGGTGGGAGGGAGCGCGTACCAGTCGCGATCGTCCGGCCGGGCGATGACGGCGAGGAGGAGCGCGGCATCGGCGACGGTGCGGGCCATCGGGCCGATGTGGGCGAGCGTGCCGAACAGCGACAGGGGATAGGCCGGCACCCGCCCGAAGCTCGGCTTGAGCCCGAAGGTCCCGGTGAAGTGCGCCGGCATCCGGATCGAGCCGCCGCCGTCGGTGCCGAGGGCAAGCGGGGCGAACCGCGCCGCAAGCGCCGCCGCCGATCCGCCGGACGAGCCGCCGGGCGTCGTCGACAGGTTCCAGGGGTTGCGGGTGACGCCGGTGAGCGGAGAATCGGTGACGCCCTTCCAGCCGAACTCGGGCGTGGTCGTCTTGCCGATCAGCACGGCACCGGCTTCCCTGAGCCGCGCGACGGCCGGGGCGTCAACCGCCCATGGGCCTTCGGGGGCGACGGTCCGCGACCCGCGGCGGGTCGACCAGCCCCGAGTGAGGAGGATGTCCTTCACCGCGACCGGCACGCCGTCGAGCGGCGAGAGCGGCGCCCCGGCGGCGTGGCGCGCTTCCGACGCCCGCGCCTGGGCAAGCGTCGTCTCCGGGTCGAGCAGGCAGAAGGCGTTGACGCCGGCATCGAGGCGCGCAATTCGGTCGAGCAGCGCCGCGGCGACCTCGACCGGCGACAGGCTTCGCCCGGCGTAGGCGGCGGCAAGATCGACCGCGGTCAGCTCGTGGATCGGCGCGGTTGCCGGTGTCCGCATCGGTCGCACTCCCTAGCGCGAGAGGATGCCGCCGAGAATGCTGCGGAGGATGCGCCCCCCGCTCGGGCCGCCGACCGCCTTGCCGATCTCGCCGGCGATGGTGCGGCTCGCCTCGCGCGCCGCCCGCTGCGTGGGGGTGAGACGCCGGTTCCGCGATGGTCCGGTGCCGAAGAGATCGTCGAAGATCCCCCCCATGCCGCCGGCATCGCTCGAGCCGCCGGCTTGGCCCTCGCCGCCAGACGACGCCGTAGTGTCGCCGGGCTGGCGCTTCTCGACCTTGGCGCGGAGGGTCTCGAAGGCGGACTCCCGGTCCACCGGGGTGTTGTAGATCGCGCCGACCGCGCTCGCGGCCATGATGGTCCCGCGCTCTTCCGGCGTGATCGCGCCGATGCGCGAGGACGGCGGCCGGACCAGCGTGCGCTGCACGACGGAGGGAACGCCCTTGGCCTCGAGGGTCGAGACCAGCGCCTCGCCGGTGCCGAGCTGGGTGATCACCTCGAAGGTCGAGAACTCGGGGTTGGGGCGGAAGGTGTCGGCGGCGGTCTTCACCGCCTTGGTGTCGCGCGGGGTGAAGGCGCGGAGCGCGTGCTGCACCCGGTTGCCGATCTGGGCAAGGACGATGTCGGGGACATCGAGCGGATTCTGCGAGACGAAATAGACCCCGACCCCTTTTGAGCGAATGAGGCGGACGACGAGCTCGATCTTCTCGAGCAGCGCCTTCGGCGCATCGTTGAAGAGGAGGTGCGCCTCGTCGAAGAAGAACACCAGCTTCGGCTGTTCGGGATCGCCGATCTCGGGCAGCTCGTCGAACAACTCCGACAGCATCCACAGCAGAAACGTCGCGTAGAGGCGCGGCGACTGCATAAGCGTGTCGGCGGCGAGGATGTTGATGAT
>JAGRKZ010000093.1 GCA_020442065.1 Bauldia sp. | reverse complement strand
TCCTTCTCGAAAGGGTGCCCGCCTGTCGCGCCGCGGGCCGGATCGGGTTTCGTCTCGCTTTCGTCCCCTGAGAGCCCGCCCGTCCGGGCAGCCGACGCTCAGGGGCGTCTAAGCGCGAGGCCGAGTCCGAGAAGAAGCGCCGGGCCGGGCATGCTCCGCCGGCCGCCGGCCGGAGCCGGCGCCGACAGCAACTGCTGATCGCAAGCGATCATGCCGGCTCCCAATCCACGCGCTATGCCCCGAACCCGCCGTCCGAGGCCCACGAATGCCAAGCTTCTAGCCAACCAAATGCCCTTTGGGCAAGCCCCTTCGGGGACGAAGGCTCAGACCACCCGAACGCTCCGGGACGGCGGCGGCAGGTCCGCTCCCGCACCCGCCGCGCCTTCGGCCGGCTCCCCGCGAAGTGACGGGGACACTTCGCCGACCGAGGTCCTGACCAACTGCATGTGCCGCCGCATCAGCGTCGCCGCTCCTTCTCCGTCGCCGCGAAAGATCGCCTGGAGGATTGCATCATGCTCGGCCAGCGAATGCGACAGCCGGCCGATCCCCTCGAACTGAAGCTTGCGGAACGGTGCCAGCCGGTTGCGGACCGAGAGTGTCACCTCGACCAGATAGGCATTGTGCGAGGCACGGTAAATGGCGTCGTGGAAAGCAATGTTGCGGACATAGTACTCCTCGACGTCGCCCTGACGCGCCGCTTCCGCGCATGCCTCGTGCCGGCGAAGCAGTTCGCCTCGCTCGGCGGCGGTCACGTGACTGGCGGCATAGCGTGTGCAGAGCGCCTCCATCTCGGCCATCACGATGAACATGTCGTTGAGTTTTTCGGGCGTGAAATGGGGCACCACCGCGCCCCGGTGCGGCCGCGCCTCGGCGAAACCGATCGCCTCGAGCTGGCGGATCGCCTCCCGGACGGGGGTGCGCGATACCTGGAACTTCTCGGCGATGCTGACCTCGTCGAGCGGGACTCCGGGACCGAGTTCGCCGCGGACGATCGCCTCGGCGAGACTGGCCCGGATGCGCTCCGCCTGGGTGGGCTTCCGCCCGGGTGGTGCTGGCTGGTCCCTCATTGCGCTGCAGATCCCGTCGCCCCGGTGGCCCTACGTCTAGTTGAATGCGAACGCGGCGAACAGCACCGCGAGCGTCGAGGAAATGCCGGCCACCGGACCCAGCATCGCCAGCCGGCTCGCCAGGGCGGGGTTCTTCGTCCGGCGGATCTGAGCGTAGGTCATGTGGATGCCGCCACTCGCCAGCGTCAGCAGCACGACAAACACGAACTTCACCCAGAACAGGCTCGGCAGGTTGCCGAGGCCGCCGTACTTCGACCACACCAGAATGACGCCCGTCACCCACAACAGAGCCAGCCCGATGGCGGAGACATTGGCGAGCATCGGCCCGAGCCCACGGATCGTCTTGGCCTCCTCGGGCGACATGGTGGCCGCGCGCCGCATCAGAATTCCGTTCGCCAGACCGCCAGCGGCGCCCAGCATCAGCCCGAAGAAATGCAGGAACAGCAGAAATGCGTTCATCGCGATCCCTCCCCCTTGGAATGACATCAGGCTAGCACGAGTCTCGGGTCTGCGTATCAGACCTCCAGAGTCCCGCGCGCCACAACCACCGCATCACCGCCGATGCGTCCTTCCGCCACCTCGCCCCCCTCCATGTCGATCTCGAGCCTGATGAGGCTCGGGCGGCCCATTTCGAAGCCCTGTTCGATGACGTAGCGATGGGTGCCGCCGGGCGGCTGGTCGAAGCGGGCGATCACGCCGGCGAGCGCCGCCACCGCCCCGCCCGTCGCCGGGTCCTCGTCGATGCCGAGTGCCGGCGCAAACATCCGCGCATGGAAGTGGTGATCCCGGTCGCTCACCTCACGACAATAGACATAGGCAGAGCCGCGCTCGCCGAAGGCCTCTTGCCAGGCGGCGGGATTGACCCGGGCCCGGGCGGTCGCGTCGAGATCGCGCACCGGAACGAACACGAACGGGAGACCGGCGTCGAAGATGCACGGCAGGTGATTCTCGAACCCGATTTCGCCCGGGATGAGGTTGAGCGCGGCGGCAAGGGCCTCGCGTGCGGGCGCCGGATCCCGCTCGGCGGGCAGCCTGGGCAGGTCGAAGATGGCGTGACCGGTTCGGTTCGAAACCGGCGTGACGCCACAGCGAACCGGCCCCACCTCCTCCTCGAGGACCAGCACCATCGGACCGTCCCCGAGACCGGCAGCGGCGCGATCAAGGCCGAGCAGCACCGCCGTTCCGACGGTCGGATGGCCGGCGAAGGGCAGTTCCCGCGTCGGCGTGAAGATGCGGATCGCGGCGCTGTGCATGGGCTTGGCGGCCGACCGCACGAACACGGTTTCGGTGAGATTGAACTCCTTGGCGATCGCCTGCATCGCGCCCTGGTCGAGTCCCTCGCTGTCGAGAACGACGGCGAGCTGGTTGCCGGCGAGCGGACTGTCGGTGAACACATCGAGTATGGCGTAGCGGCGGGACATTGGGTTTGCGCGGCTCGGATGAGGTTGCGGGCCCCGCTGAGTGGACCGGGCAGCGTGCCCGGTCAAGCGTCGAGCCGATTTCTGTTCAGCCACCGTTCAGCCGGCCGTCGCCATTCTCGGCGCAGAAGGCAGGGGAACGGGACGACCTGCCGAAGACCTCAAGCTGCGTACCCGCTTGGAGATTGGACAATGAAGAAGCTCGCCACCGCCGCAATGGCCGCCCTCGTCGGCCTCACGCCGATCCTGGCGACCACGACCGCCGCCACCGCCGGCGGACGCGACTATCACAACAAGCATCGCCCCTATTACGGCGGCAACAATGGCGGCACCAACTGGAACGGCGTCGGTGTCGGTCTGGCCGCGGGCGCCGCGCTCGGCCTCGGTGCGGGCCTTCTGATCAATCGCCCGCCGCCCCGTGCCTACTACGCGCCGCCGCCCCCGCCGCGCCCCCCGGTGGTCTACTACGCCGCTCCGGCGCCGGCCTACTATGCGCCGCCGCCCCCGCCGCCGGTCTATTATGACCGCGGCTGGACCGAGGCCCATATCGAGTGGTGCCTCAGCCGCTACCGGTCGTACAATCCGGCGACCAACACCTACACCGGCTACGACGGCTATCAGCACGAGTGCCGCGGGCCGTACTGACCCTCCATGCCGCGCCGCCGCCCCCCGGCGGCGCAGGCGTGTCGCGAGAGTGGGCGTGGTCGCTGCGCCCGAGATCGCGGGCACCGTCTTCGCCCAACACGACGCCTGAGCCGGCTCAGGCGAAGCGCTCGCGAAGCCAGGCGGCCGGGCGGCCGTCGATCGCGGCGAGGCCGAGACCGATCACCGCCATGCCGAGGAAGTCCACCGGCTCCAGCCGCTCGCCCAGGAACAGCGCGCCGAGGATGATCGCCGAGACCGGAACCAGGAACGTCACCAGCATCAGGTTGACCGCCCCGGCGGTGGCGAGGATGCGATAGTAGATGATGTAGGCGAAGGCGCTGGAGATCGCCGCTAGGCCGAACAGTGCGCCCCACACCGGCAGCCCCGGCATCGGCAGCGTCCATGGCGCGTCGACGATGAGGGTGAGGGGCAGCATCATGGCGCCCGCCGCCGTGAATTGCCCGGCTGCCGCGACCATCGGCGGGAGCCCCTGGCGCGAGAAACGCCGACCATAGATCGGCGAGAAGGCGTAGAACACCGAGGCCGTGAGGAGCGCGAGATCGGCGAGGAGGTTGTCGGTCGCGCCGGTGAGCGCGTCCGGGCCGATCATCACCGCCACGCCGGCGAAGCCGATGATCACGCCGGCAAGCCGGCCGCTTGTCATCTTCTCGTCCGCCGTCATCGCATTGGCGAGGATCACCGCGAAGATCGGCGTGGTGGCGTTGAGGATCGCGGCAAAGCCGCTCGGTACATGGCCCTGCGCCCACGCGATCAGGCTGAACGGGATGACGTTGTTGGCGAGCCCCATGACGAAGAACGCCCGCCACGTCGCCGAATCGGTCGGCAGGCGCCGTCCGGAAATCCGCACGATGCCGTAGAGAATCGCCGCCCCGACCGTCACGCGGAAGGCGACGATGGCGAAAGGCGGCAGCGCCTTGATGGCGACTCCGATATAGAAATAGGAACCACCCCACACGATGCAGAGGAGGAGGAGCAGCCCCCATTCGGTGGCGGTCATGCTGCGGTTGATGGCGGGAGGCATGAGTGGGGACCGGGTTGCGACGCGAGGTGGACTCTATAGGCGAGCCCCGCCGCCGTGGCATTCCGAAAACCGCTTCGCTGCCGAAGTCAGAGGGGTGCCAGCCAACCTCGGTAGCGCACGATCAGGCCGGTCAGGGGGTGGGCGATCTCGACTTGGAAGCGGAACCGGCCGTCTTCTTCCGCTTCGTGAGCCTCCCCGTACGGAGCGAGCCACAGCGGCATCCACAAGCCGAAGGCGCTCCAGCGGCGCAGAATGAGCCGGAGCCTGCCGCGCTCGACCACCGGCGCAAGGCCGAAGGCGAGTGGCCCGAAGCGCTCGACCACCAGCCCGCTCCAGCCTCCGCAGCCCTCGTCCTGTACGCTCGACATGGATTGCCCCGCAAAACTCCGGTCCCAGACCTCGCCGCCGTCGCGCGTCTTGAAGTGGACCGTCACGGGCACGGCGCGGCCGGCCTTGGGAAAGCCGAAGGCCCTGCGAACGAGCCGGGCGATCAGTCCGTCTCCGTTCTCGATGTCCGCAACTCCCTCGGCCCGGCTCTCCCCGCCCACTGTGTGCATGGCGCGAATCGCTGGAGGCAGTGCATCCCAGGCCGGGCCCAGCACCCGGCGGTAGAGCGGCGCGTCCTGGCCCGGGGGCTCTCGTACGCCGGTGACGATCCGACGCCCGCGGAAGATCGCCTCGTAATCGTCGAGCGATACGTCCTCGATCGCATTCCGGGCGCCCGCCGGGGGCCGCACGCCGGCGACGCAGCGGCGCAGGATCGCCGCCGCTGCCATCGACGGGACCATCGGCCCATCGCCGCCCTCGGCGATCATGTGCCAGGATCGCTCGGCGGCCGTGCCATTCCGGACGCCGCCCACCCTTACGAACATCGCCCCGCGATTCTCGCCCCAACGGATCGTGTTGCACGCCCAGTGAAGCAGCCGCGCAAGCGGCGACAATGACGGCAGGAGGCCGAGCCGCACCAGCCACGCGAGGCCGATGAGTCCGCGGAAAAGCAGCGCCGGCGTCGGGCCGACGCCGATCCAGACCGAACGCAGCCCCGGCCAGTACCGGGGCAGGACGCGGTTGTCCGGCACGTCGACCAGCGCGAACAGCGTCTCCCGCACCGGCAGATGCCCGGGCGGCGCGACGGCCGCCTTCATCGTCTCGGTGAAGGCGTGTGCAGTGGACGCGGCGCCGCCCCACCAAATACCCACCGGCTGCCCGGCATAGCTCGCGATCGCACGGATGACATTGAGGCCAATGCCAGCGTAGGGCGATGGCGCGATACCGGCCGTGACCGACATGACGGTGTCCATGTCCGTCGCGAGCCGACGAACCACCGCCGCCGTGAGCACCGGGAAACTACTCACACCGGACAGAAGGAAGACGCCCCGCTGCCGTGCCGTGATGTCGAAGCGACCGATCCCGGCGACAAAGTCCGATCCATCGGCAAGGTCGACATAGGAAATGCCTTGGGCGAGGCAGGCCTCGACCACCCGGTAGGGTTCCGCCCCGTAGACCTGGAAGGGACCGGTCGCGTCGACAACGACGTCGGGGCGAAGAAACGCCAGAGTTTCGCTGAAGCCGTGGTCGCGATCGAGCGCCACCGGCCTCTTTTCGGCGCCCGGCGGCAGCGAGCGGATGAAAGCCGCGGCCCTTGCCTCTGAACGGCCAGCGATAAGGAGCTCGAAGCGGTCGTCGCTGGCGAGCAGCTCCACAAGCCGGCCGCCGAAGGTCCCGTAGCCGCCGAGGATGAGAACTCTCAGGGCACTGTCATGCCGCCCGTTTTCTGCAGGCCACCCGTGCGCTCCGCCAGCCTGGCTCACGATTTCTTTGGCTCACATTCGCCATTTTGATACGGTGACTTGCAAAGCACGCCAAGAAGGAAAGTCAAGTCGCATGACCATCCAGGTCGCGGTCGAACCCGTTTCGCGCAACGAGGCCGGCCTTGCTGCCGCCCTGCCGATTCTGGCGGAGCGCTTCGGCGACCGTCTGGTCCGCTCCGAGGCGGTGCGGCGACAGCATGCCCATACTCTCACCTGGCTTGCCAACCAGCCGCCGGATGCCGTCGTCTTTGCCGAATCGACCGCCGACGTCGTCGATATCGTCAAGGTCTGCGCCACGCACCGCGTACCGGTGATCCCGTTCGCGGTCGGCTCCTCGCTGGAGGGCCACACCAATGCCCCCGGCGGCGGCATCTCGATCGATCTCCTGCGCATGAACAAGGTTCTCGAGGTCCACCAGGAGGACCTCGACTGCGTCGTCCAGCCCGGCGTCACCCGCCACATGCTCAACGAGCACCTCCGCGACACAGGCCTGTTCTTCCCCATCGACCCCGGCGCCGAAGCCTCCCTCGGCGGGATGGCCGCAACCCGCGCCTCCGGCACCAACGCTGTGCGCTATGGAACGATGCGGGACAACGTGCTCAATCTCACCGCCGTCCTCCCCGATGGCAGCGTCATCAAGACCGGCCACCGCGCCAAGAAATCCTCGGCCGGCTACGACCTCACCCGGCTGCTGATCGGCTCGGAGGGAACGCTCGGCGTCATCACCGAGCTCACTCTCAAGCTCTACGGCATCCCCGAGGCGATCGCGGGCGGCGTCTGCCCGTTCCCGAGCGTCGAGGCGGCCTGCAAGGCCGTCATCCTCACCATCCAGAGCGGTATACCCGTCGCCCGGATCGAGCTTCTGGACGCACTCCAGGTCAAGGCCTGCAACGCCTATTCCAGGCTTGACCTGCCGGAGACCCCGACCCTCTTCCTCGAGTTCCATGGCACGCCCGCCTCGGTGAAGGAGCAATCGGAACAGTTCGCCGCCATCGCCGCCGAGTTCGGCGCCGGCGCGTTCCTCTGGGAGACGACGCCCGAGGCCCGCCACAAGCTGTGGAAGGCCCGGCACGACGTTTACTGGGCCTGCGTCGGCCTCCGCCCCGGCGCCAAGGCCGTGGCGACCGATGTCTGTGTCCCGATCTCGCGTCTCGCCGAATGCGTCACCGAGACCGCCGCCGACATCGCGCGCGAGGGCCTTGTCGCCCCCATCGTCGGCCATGTCGGGGACGGTAATTTTCACGTCACGATGCTGGTCGATATCGAGGACGCTGACGAGGTCGAGCGCGCCGAGGCTTTCGTCGGACGGCTCAATCTCCGCGCCATCGAGATGGATGGAACCTGCACCGGCGAGCACGGCGTTGGCCAGGGCAAGATGAAATACCTCGCCGCCGAGCATGGTAAGGGGCTCGAAGTGATGAAGACCATCAAACGCGCGATCGATCCGGACAACATCATGAATCCGGGCAAGATCGTTGCGGTCGCCTGAAGTCGGGGAGCGAGCCAGAGGAGTGGGACGCTGAACCGGCTCTACCTGATCATCGGCGGTCTGGTCGTCATTGCGCTGTTTGCCGCGCTGATCGGCCCGTGGTTCATCAACTGGGACGACTACAAGGCGAACTTCGAAGCCGAGGCCACGCGGATTCTCGGTCAGCCCGTGCACGTCCGCGGCTCTGCCAGCGCGAGCATTCTGCCCTCGCCGTCGCTCACCTTCACCAACGTCGAGGTCGGCGACACCGAGGGCCAGCCGATGATGTCGGTCAGGCGCTTTGCCGTGACGATCGAGCTGATGCCGCTGATCCAGGGCGAGATCAGCGTGATCTCGATGAAGATCGAGGATCCGGTGGTCCGGGTTTCCGTCGACGACGCCGGCCAGATCGACTGGACCATCCGCGGGGAGGCCTCGCGCACCCTCGAGCCCGACAAGGTCGTCCTCTCCGGCGTCGAGGTGACCGGTGGCACGCTCATCTACAATGATGCCGGCAGCGGATCCTCGGTCACGCTCACTGACGTGAACGCGACCGTGGAAGCCCGCTCTCTTGCCGGCCCGTGGCGGATCGAGGGAAGCTACACCGCCAACGGCGTCCCCTCCCAGTTCCAGGTCTCGACCGGGCGACGCGACGACGACGGTTCGATCCGGGTCAAGGCCGACGTCACGCCCGGTCAGTGGCCGATCGCCATCGGAGCCGACGGCACCGTCGTTGCGCACGGTGCGGAAGGTCCGAGCTACACCGGCACCTACAATCTCAGCCAGATTGTTCCGGCCTCGGTCGAGGGCGAAGACCGCCCCGGCGACGTGACCGGCTGGCGGAGCGAAGGGAGCTTCATCCTCAATCGCGACAAACTGGTGATCGACAAGGCGGTACTGTCCGAGGGCCCGCTCGACCGGCCCTCGAGCCTCGCCGGTTCGATGACCCTCACGCTTGGCGAGTCCTCGCGCTTCTTCGCAGTCGTTCAGGCCCGCCAGCTCGATCTCGACCGCTCGCTCGGCGAGGGGCCGAAGAAGCCGATCGAGATGTCGACCGCAGCCGACGAGTTCGTGCGCTGGCTGCGAGGCATCCCCGTGCCCGGCATCGCGGGAACAGTGCGTTTCAATGTGCCCGCCATCGTGGTCGGCGGCGCCATCATCCAGGACGTCGGCTTTTCCGCGAGCCCGGAGGACCATGGCTGGCTGATCGAGGACCTCCACGCCCGCCTCCCCGGCCAGGCGACCTTCTCCGCCGACGGCCGGCTCTCGACCGGCGAGGCGGTGGGATTCGGCGGCCAGGTCCGTCTCGCCGTCAACCAGCCCGCGACCTTTGCCGCCTGGTGGCGCGGCAAGAGCGAGGGCGGCGCCGGCCGCCGGCTCTCGCCCTTCGATCTCGCCGGCCGCGCAACCGTGACCATGAGCGGCGTCGCGGTCGAGGACATGACCACGACCATCGGCGACGCCACCATCACCGGAAGTGTCTCGTGGACAATGGGCAAGGACTCGCCGCTGCGCACCCTGCGCACCAACCTTGAGGCCGACCGCCTCGACTTCGTCCAGATCCGCGCGCTCGCCGAGTTGCTCGGTGGCCGCGACATGCGCGACACCTCCACGGTCGCTGACAGCTTCCAGATCAAACTCGCCGCTGACGAGCTGCTCATCGACGACCTCACCATGCACGACGTCACGGTCGATGCCGGCTTTGAGAACGGCGGTCTCACGGTCAGCGGGATCGAGGTCGGCGACATCGGCGGCGCCCACTTCGTCGTCACCCGTGGCCAGATCGACAACATTCTCGGCGAGCCGCTCGGTCGGCTCGAAGCCCAGCTCACCGCACCCACGCTCGCCGGCCTTGCCGGCATCGTCGACCGCCTGGCGCCTGACACCCCCTTCGCCCGCTGGCTTCGGAAAGCGGCGCCCTCCCTCGCCCCGACGTCGGTGGCCCTCATCATCAATTCGGCTATGGATCAGGGCAGGCCCGAGACACAGCTCGACATCAAGGGCAGCGCCAAGGCGACCAACTTCGACCTCTCTCTGGAGCTCGCCGGCGTGCCCGCGGCGTGGCGCAAGGGCGAAGTCGACCTGTCGGCATCGCTGAAGTCGTACGATGCGGCCGGCGTGGCGCGTCAGCTCCTGATCGACGAAGCCGACGTCGCGGTCGAAGGCGGCGCGCAGTTTCGCCTCGTCGCCAACGGTATTCCCGACAATGGAATGACAACCGCGCTCAATGGCAGCTTTGGGGGCCTTACTCTGCGCGCGGAGGGCGACACGGTGGTACCGGAGGATGCCGCACCCGGCTTCACCGGCAGCTTCGGCGTCGACGCGCCGGACCTCGCCCCGCTCGTCCGCCTGGTCGGTCTGGACGTCCCGGGCATTGAAGCCGGACTCCCCATCTCGGTCGCCGGCGAGGCCACGAGCGCGGGACTGGCGGCGTCCCTCGACTGGCAGAACGGCGTCATCGCCGGTCGCCAGGTGAGCGGTACAGCGAGCCTTTCCTCGGGACCCGAAGGGGGCCTCCGGATCGATTCGGGGTCGATATCCCTCGACCAGCTCGACCTCGGCTGGGTCGCCTCCCTCGGTCTCGGCTTCTCGCCCCTTCCCACCGCCGAGACGGAAGAACCCTGGTCGCGCGAACCCTTCGGCGAGCCGGCGCTCCGCGGCGTCGACGCCAGTCTCGACATCGACGCCGAGCGGATCCTCGTCGGCGAGCGACTCCAGGTCCTCAACGGCAAGGTCCATCTTGGCCTTGCCGAGAACCGGATCGATTTCGACGTCAAGTCGGGCAACGCCCTCGGCGGCACCGTGGTCGGCGGCTTCTCGGTGCGGAATGTCGCCGGCAACGCCAGCCTCACCGGCAACGTCAGTCTTGTCGGCGGCGCACTGGACACCGTCGTCTGGCAGCGGGCCGGCCGCTCCGTGGCCACCGGCACCCTCGACTTGTCCGGCAGTTTCGAGGCGACCGGCCGCTCACCTGCCGGCATGATCGCCTCGCTCACCGGCGGCGGCACGCTCGCCATCCACGACGGCGAGGCGCGCTATCTCAACCCGAAGGCCGGCGTGCTCGTGATCCGCGATTCGGACCTCGGTCAGGAATTCACCGAAGATGCGTTGCGCGACAACTTCGGCAGCTACATCGACAATGGCACTCTCACCTTTCCCGAGGTCGAAGCGCCTTTCGCCATCGCCGCAGGCACCATCCGTTTCCAGAACATCGCCATCGCCGCGGCAGAGACCCGCGCCGCCGGCAGTGCCGCCATCGACCTCAACACCATGACGCTCGACAGCGACTGGACCCTTACCCTCGATTCCGGCGACGATCGCTACGGCGGTGACATCCCGCCCCAGGTCGGTGTCGTCTTCCGCGGCCCGCTTGCCACGCCCGAGCGCATCCTCGACGTGTTGCAGTTCAATTCCTATCTCAATATCCGTCAGGAGGCGCGGCTCCAGGAAATCCTTGCGCTCGAGGAGCAGGCGCGACTTGAAAACGCCTTCTTCAACCGCATCAAGCGCAAGCTGCGCGAGGACGAGGAACGTGCCGCCCGGATTGCCGAGGAGGCACGCCAGATGCGCGTCGCCTCGGCCACCAATCTCGAAGCGCTGCACGCAGCCCGTGAGATCGCGGCCGCGAAGAAGGCAGAAGACGAGTTGCTGGCTTGGTGGACCGTGGCAGCCCAGGCAGCAGCAGACAAGGAAGCGGCTGAGGCTGCGGCCGCGGACGCTGCCGCCCTCGCGGACGCCGCCCGCACGACGGCCAACGAAGCTGATGCAACGGTGGCGGCTGTCGCCGACGCCGCCCGAAATGCGAGCGAGGCTGTGAAGGTCGCCGCCACCCGGGCCGACACGGCGGAGGCAGCCCGCAAACAGGCAGAAGCTGACGTCGCCGCGGCACGTGCCGCTCTCGACCAGGCCACGGCGGATTCCACGGCGGCATCTACCGCACTCGATGAAGCCACTGCAGCCCTCGACGCCGCCACGGCGGAGCGCAGCGCCGCCACAACCGAGTCGGAGGCATCCGGTGCCAATCTCGACGCCGCCCGCGAGAAGGCCCAGGAGATGGCCGCCAGGGCCGATATCGCCCGGAGCGCGGCCGACGAAGCTGCACGCGCAGCGGAGGTGAGCGCAACCGCCCTTGCGGATCTCGAGAGCGAACTCGTGCGGGCGACCACGGCCCTCGACGCCGCAACCGCCGAGGCCACCGCGGCCTCCCAGATCGCCGATGCCTTGAAGCGCAAGGCGGATGAAGCCAGGGATGGAATCGCCGGGGTGAAGCCCGTCGCCGACGAGGCCGAGGAACGGGCGGCCAACGCCGACGCCGGTAGTGCCGAGGCCGAGGCTGCACTCGCGGTGGCCGAGGCGAGGCTCGACGTCGCACGCGAAGCCCACCGGCAGGCCCTGTCGTCGCTGGCCCAGGCCGAGGCAATGGTCGACGCTGACCGCCAGGCCGCGGACGCGGCGAACCGCGCCGCAAACGCGGCCCGCGCTCAGGCTGATCAGGCGCGCGCGGCGATCCCCGACGCTCCGCTGATCGTTCCCTCCGAGATCGAAAAACTCGAGACGGCTGCCCTCGCCGCCGAACAGCGTGCGACCGAACTGGTGAACGCCGCCGTCGAATCCGGCAAGGCATTCGCCGCAGCTCGCGACGAACTCAGGACCAGAGCTGCGGACCTCACGGCAGCTGAGAGCGCGCTGACGGACGCCCGCTCGGCCCTCGCCGACGCAGCCGCTGCAGCGAAAGCGGCACGCGCCGAGGCCGACCGCACGGCGCAGGCGGTTCGGGCCGCCGAGATCGAAGCCTCGACCGCCACGGACGTGGCAGATGCCAAGGCTGGTGAGGCCGAGGCCGCCCTTGGCCTCGCTGACCAGCGTAGGGCCGAGCGCGATGCGATCGCCGCGCACGTCGATGCGGCTCGCGCTGCGGCCGAACAGGCAGCCACTGTCGCCGCCGACGCGGCCGCCACGGCCGACGCAGCCACTGCCGAGGCCACAGCCGCCCAGGCCGCCGCAGCGACAGCCACGCGTGACACGGAAACGGCAGCCGGCAACCTCGACGCAGCCACCGCAGCTATCGCCACTGCCACGGTCGGCCTCGATCGCGCCAGAACCGCACGGGACGCCGTCGCACAGGCCCTCACGGAGGCCGAAGCGCGCGTCGAGGCGGCCGTTGCCGCCCTCGACAGCGCGACCACGGCGGCCGATGCCGCAAAGCAGACCTTCGACGAGGGCCTCGCGGCGCTCGATGCTGCCCGCGAGACGCTCCGCGCGGCCCTGGCCGCTGCAGATGCCGCGCGCAAAGACGCCGACACGGCGGAAGCTGCGGCGCGGGATGCGGCCGAACGTGCGGCCGACCTGCCCTCCGGCTGGCGACCGCGCAGCGAAGACCGTGCCGAGGCGCCGACGCCGACGCCGGTTGTGGCCACCTCCGACGATATTGCGGCCGCCGCGCCAGCCGTGGCGCCGGCTCCCTTTGCGATCGAGCAGGACGAGTCCGAGGCGACGATCGAACTGGTGCCGCCAACCGTGCTGCCACGGATCCGGCCGTCGCGCCCGACCGACGGCGCCAGCACCGCCAACACCGGCGAGCTCGATCTCGCATTGCCGACCGACGGTCGGCCGCTCACGATCCGCCAGCCCTAGCCGAGCTCAGTCCGCGGCCGGCACCCGCCCGCGGTACCAGGCCAGCACCGCCATCCGTATCGCCGACGACAGGTTGGCGCTGCCGCGTTCCTGGTCGATTGCCGCGATCAATTCGGCGACGCTCGCCCCCCGCGCCGTCGCCATCTCTCCCAGGCCCGACCAGAACGGATCTTCGATCGAGACGCTGGTGCGATGGCCGGCAATCGTGATCGAGCGTTTCACCGAGCCTCGTCGTTAGGCTCGCGGCGATGGCCGCTGACATGGGCATCGAGCCGCCGGCGCTCCTCCGCGAGCTTCTCCCGCTCGGCCCTGGTCATGCCGTGAAGCCGCCGGTTCTCCTCGGCCGCCTTCTCACGATCGCTGCGCGCCTTTGCCTTGCGGACCTGGCGGAGATTGACGATGTCGGCCAAGGGGCAAGCTCTCAATCCGGACCGATCATGCGCTCCGGCCGCACGATCGAATCGAAGTCCTCGGCGCTGACGTAGCCAAGCCGCACCGCCTCCTCGCGAAGGGTGGTGCCGTTCTTGTGGGCGGTCTTGGC
>JAGRKZ010000092.1 GCA_020442065.1 Bauldia sp. | reverse complement strand
AGCATGTCGAGCGCCTCCTCGTCGGCGAAGGAGGCGTGGTAGATGTTCTGGATGCCGTGGCGGATGCACTGCTTGACCGAGCCGGACGAGCGGGCATGGGCGGCGACCACCTTGTTGCGGACGCGCGCCTCCTGCACCGCCATCGCCACCTCTTCCTCCGACATCGGCGTCTCCTCGGCGCCCATGCCGGTGATGGTCTCGCCCGAGAGGTTGAGCTTGATCGAGTCGACGCCGTACTTGATCAGCGTCCGCACCGTGCGCCGCACTTCCTCGGGGCCCGAGACCACCAGCCCCAGGTTCAGCCCGGCATGCGGAATGTGCGAGGGCGCGGAGTCGCCCAGTCCGCCGACGGTGGTGATCTCCGGCCCCGCCGCGAGATAGCGGGGGCCGGGAAAGCGGCCTTCGTTGATGAAGCGCTTGGCGACGACGTCGAGCCGGGGCTTTGCGGCGGCCGCACCCCGGCCGCCGGTGAAGCCCGCCTCGAGCACGATCTTCGCCATCTCCATGGTGACGAGCATGTGCTCTTCCGGCTCCATCATGTTGATGGGATCGACGCCGGGCGCATTGTTCCAGGACAGGTGGAGATGGGCGTCGATCATGCCGGGCATGAGGGTTGCGCCCATCCCGTCGATCACCGTCGCGCCGCCGGCCGACATGGGCGCCGAGCCGAAACGCGACGAGCCGCCCCGGGTCACCTGCTTGATGCGGTTGCCCTGGACCAGAACCTCGCCGGTATAGGGGTACTCGCCGGTCGCATCGAGGATCCGGACGTTGGTGAACAGAACAGAGTCGGATTCGCGGCCATTCTGGCTCCACCGCGATCCATAACCATTGTCGGCCATCTCGATCCTCCCAGGCGAACGCTTCCCCCTTGGTCCCGGCGGTTCTTCGCCGCCGATTACCGGCATGTTCAGCTCATTTGACGAACTCCGCAATCCGCCGGTTGCACTCGATCGGCTTTTCGAGGGTCAGCCAGTGCCCGCCGCGGTCGAGGGTGACGAGCCGGGCCCCCTTGATGGCGTCGGCAAGGGCGCGGGCGACGCTCGGCGGGTTGACGGCGTCGGCGTCGCCGGTGAGGAGAAGGGTCGGGGCGGTGATCAGGCGCGGATTGGCGGCCTCGGCACCGGCCAGGGCCTCGCAGGTGCGGGCGTAGCCTTCGGGCGACTGCCGCATCAGGGATTCCCGGACGAAGGCGACGGCTGGCAGGTTCTCGCTGCGCGTGGCGGCCGAGAGCGCATGGGCGACGATCTGGTCGGCGATCGGCGCCATGCCCTCGCGGCGTGCCAGTTCGGCGCGGGCCTTGAGCCCGGTCCGCGTTGCTTCGGCCGGCTCCGCCAGCGCGCCCAGCAAGACCATCGAGCGCACCGCCGACGGCATCTCGGCCGCGATCGCCTGGCAGACGATGGTGCCAAGCGAGTGGCCGACATAGTGGGCCTCGGTGATGCCGAGGAGGCGCGCGATGCCGATCACGGCGGCGGCGAAATCGGCAAGGCGCGGCGTGCCGTTGGGAAGGGGAGAACGGCCGCTGCCGGGGAGGTCGATGCGCACGACCCGGTGCCTGCGCAGCGCCTCCATCTGCGGCTGGAAGGTGTTGGAGGTGCCGCCGAGGCCGTGGATCATGACCACCGGGAAGCCGTCGCCCTCGACTTCGGCGACGATGCCGTTGGCGGTGACGGTGCTCAATGCACGGCCTCCCGCACCGGGTTCTCGAGGACGCCGATGCCGTCGATCTCGACCCGCATGACGTCGCCCGGCTTGAGGTAGCGCGGTGGATCGAAGCCGATGCCGACGCCGGCCGGGGTGCCGGTGGCGATGACGTCGCCGCTCCGGAGCGTCACGCCGGCGGAGATGGTGGCGATGATGGTCGGGATGTCGAAGATGAGAAGCCGGGTATTCGAACTCTGGCGGACCTCGCCATTGATCAGGCAGCGGATGCCGGTGTCGGCGATGTCGATCTCGTCCCGCGTCACGGCCCACGGCCCCATCGGGCAGAAGGTGTCCTGCGACTTGCCCACCAGCCACTGGCTGTGGCGGGACTGGAGGTCACGTGCGGTCACGTCGTTGACGGCGGTGTAGCCCCAGACGTGATCGAAGGCGTCCTCGGGGCGGATGCTGCGGCCGGGCTTGCCGATGATCACGGCCAGCTCCGCCTCGTAGTCGATGGCGGTGGAGACCTCAGGGTCGATCACAACCGGCGCACCACCGGCAATGACCGTCTCGGGCACCTTTGAGAAGATGATCGGATGCTTGGGGATCGCCCCCGCCGCGGCGCTCGAATCAAAGCCGCTCCGGCTGAACTCCTCGGCATGCTCGTGATAATTCTTGCCGACGCAGAAGATGTTGCGCAACGGGCGCGGAATCGGCGCCTCGAGGGCGACCCGGTCGAGCGGGTAGGGGGAGAGCAGCGGGGGCAGCGCGCCGTTGCGGCGGGCAAGCGCGGCCACACCGTCGCGGGTCTCCTCGGAGGGGAGGTCGAACGGCGTCACCGTCCCGGCCGAAGCGTCGACAACGCCGACTCGTCGCTCACCACCGACGGAAAACGTCGCAACCTTCATCCGCTCCTCCCGGCCGGGGTCTTAGGCCCCGCGTTCCGTCTTTGGTAGCGCCAATTTGGATCAGATGCAATGGCACCAAAACTGCCCGCTCGCCGAAATTATTGGCAGATTGAGGGACCACTGCTGGACCAATCCCACGGGTCGTGTTAATTGGTATAGGATTGGATCAGGAAACGGAGCGACCATGGCGCAACTGGTTGCCGAGACGATCGCAGGGTCGCTGCGCGAGCGGATAGAACGCGGCGACTGGGGGGATGGCACGCGGCTCCCGCCCGAGCGCGAGCTCGCCGAGGCCTATGGCGTCGCCCGCAACACGATCCGCAGGGCCCTGAACCTCCTCGGCGAATCCACCCAGATCACGCGGGTGGTCGGCCGCGGGACCTTCGTCGAGCCGACCGCGCGCGGTTCCCTCACCGATCTCTCCGATGTGCTGGCGCGGATCGCGGGATCGAGCCCGGCGGACATGATGGAGATCCGGCAGCTGCTGGAGCCGACGGCGGCGGCCTTTGCCGCCACCAATGCCAGCGCGGCGGAGCTCCTGCGCGTCGCCGAGGCCCACCGGCTGGCCGAAGCGGCGACGGATCTCGCCGACTTCGAGCACTGGGACGCCGAGTTCCACCACCGGGTCTTCGCCTGCTCGCGGAACGAGCTGCTGCGTGAGATCCACAATATCCTTCGCCTCGTCCGCAACCAGGTCCCCTGGCTCGAGATGAAGCGCCGCGCCTTCTCGGAGGACCGTCGTCGGCACTATTGCCAGGAGCACCAGGCCCTGATCGACGCCCTTGGCCGTCGCGATCCGGAGGGCGCGCGAAGCGCGATGCTCGCCCACCTCCGCTCGGTGGAATCGAACCTCTTCGAGCGTGGACCGCGCGACTGAGCGGGACGCGGGGCACGGCGCCGGCATTTCGCACGCCGCGGCAGGTCCTCCGCGCGACCGCCTCCGAGTAGCATCGACGCTACCGGATTTCGGCATGCTCAGACCAGTCCCGATTGGTCGCCCTCCATTTCCAGAACGACATCGGCCGACCCGGCGGGAAGACCCCGTTCTCCCTGACGCGGAACACGCCGGAGGCCGAGGCGTTTCTCAAGGCAAGCCGGCAGGCGCTGCGGGAGACAGGCAATCGGGCGTCCGCGTTCGGCGACACCAGTCCATCGGTCGCGTCGGCGAGGTTTGGTCGACGACCCTCGGACGGGCATCGCCGTCAGCCGCGTCTGCACGTCGGCTCACGCCGGGTTCACGAAGAATACGACCCTGCGTGGGTCGACGCAGCGGAAGGGCGCGTGTACGAATTGAGATGGATCAAGGCTGTCCGGGCCTGATCGGCCCGTACTGCCGCCGATGTGGCAGAGGGAGGCCGGCCGATGCTCGTTGACGCGATCAGCGAATGCCGCGAAGGCGCCACCACGTTCCGGGCGAATCGATATCGACCGTTCCGCCGTGCTGGCCTGGCGTTGGCCGCGGCTGTGCTGCTTTCGGCCGTGGCGCCCGTCGGGGCCCAGGAGGGGATTCTCCCGGGCGAGGCCTTCCTCACCAAGTTCTCCGGAACCAGCCCGAGCGATGATGGCACGATCGCGATCGATCTCGCCGGTCCGGTCGGCGTGGCGGTCGATCTGCGCGCGCCCGGCTATCCGGCCGACGGCCGGCACTGGTTCGACGAGCCGCGCCTGTTCGAGGTCACGGCCGGTGATGTCGGCCAGGTCTTTGGCGTGGCATTCGACGACGCGAGCCCGCCGAACGTCTATCTCACCGCCACGTCGGCATTCGGGCTCCACCGCGACGCCGCCAATGTCGGCTGGATGCCCGGGATGTGGGGGGCGGGCGGCGGGCCGGGGACGGTCTATCGCCTGACCGCAGCCAGCGGCTACCAGCCGGAGGTCTTCGCCGACATCAGCCTCGACGGACGCCCGAACAGCAGCGCGGCGCTCGGCAACATCGCCTTCGATCCGTGGCACCGGCAGTTCTTCGTCTCCGATCTCGAGACCGGAATGGTCCACCGCCTCGGCCTCGACGGCGCCGATCTCGGCCGCTTCGACCATGGCGTCGACGGCCGCGCCAGCTTCACCGACGCTGCGACCGGTGCGGCTGCGTCGCTGCCTCCGGTCGCCTTCGATCCGGCGAGCGAGGCTCACGTTGCCGATTGCCCGACCGGCGACTTCGCGCGGACGCCGTCCTGCTGGAACCTCGCCGACTTCCGGCGGCGCGTGTGGGGCCTTGATCTCCGCCGCGATCCCGGCTCGCAGGAGGTTCGCCTCTACTACGCCGTATGGGGCAGCCAGGGGTTCGGCAATCCGGACTGGCCGCTCGCCGGCGAGGACCAGCAGAACGCCGTCTGGTCGGTGGCGATCGCCGACGATGGCGGCTTCGATGCCGCAAGCGTCCGCCGTGAGTTCCTGGTGCCGGAATTTTTCCGTTCTCCCGAGGCTATCGCCCGGGCCGGCATCAGCCATCCCGTCGCCGACATCGCTTTCCCGAGGCTCGGCAATGCCGATGTGATGCTCCTTGCCGAGCGCGGCGGCATGCGCAACCTCGGCCTTGCGGCGGACAACGCCTTTTCCTACCCGCACGAATCGCGCGTCCTCCGCTTCGAGCGCGATGCTGCCGGCGTCTGGCAGCCGGTCGGCCGCTACGACGTCGGAGTCTCCGACCGCAGCAACGAGGGCACGCCCTATGTGCGCGCCGGCGCGGCCGGCGGGGTCGCGTTCGGCATGGGCTACGGCCCGGACGGCGAGGCCAACCCGGCCGACCCCGACGGCTTCGTCTGGATGACCGGCGACGGTCTCTGCGCGCCGGCCGGACCCTGCTTCGACCCCGCCACCGGCGATCACGCCGACACGGCCGATGTCTCGGGCCTGCAGGGCGGCCCCCAGTCCGCCTATCAGGAGATCATTCCGGACGCGGCCTTCCGGCCCTACCCCGCGCCGGGTCCGGCGACGCCGGCGACCGGGCCGGATGGGTCCTACATCGTCGACGTCGACATCAATGTCGATCCCTCCGGCGCGACCCTTCCCGACGAGCTGGCGCGGAACGATGCGACGCGGATCGGCGATGTCGCCATCTACCAGGAGGCCGCGTCCAGGATCCTCGACCTTGCGATCGCCAAGCGCGCGCTCGACCCCTCGTGCGCGGCGGGCGGCAGTTGCGCCTTCGAGGTGACGATCACCAATGTCGGCGAGGTCGCCTATTCCGGCCCGCTGGTGGTCAGGGATACGCCGGCTTACGGTGCCGCCCTGGCCGTTCCGCCGCCGTCCTGGGACTGCCTCGAGCCCTATCCCGGCGTCTCGGAATGCACGCTTCCCTCCGCCGAGCTTGCCGTCGGCGCCTCGACCTCGTTCCGGATCAGCTTCACCGTCCCGACGGCGTGGGACGGCGCGGTTTTCTCCAACTGCGTCGAACTGACGACCCCCGGCTCCGGCGAGGATGCCCGCATCTATAACAACAGCGCCTGCGGCTACGCGCCCACGGTCGCCCCCGGGACGCCCACCTACGCCCCGGACCTGCAGCTCACCAAGTACGGCCTCGACGGCCAGTGCGACTGGTTCGGCAATTGCCTGTTCGTCGTCCGCATCGCCAATGTCGGCGCCGCCAGCTACTCGGGGCCGCTCCGCATCCGCGACGCCGTCGACTTCCCGGGCGCGGCGTTGGCCAACTGGGCGCCTGCACCCGACTGGGTGTGCGGCCCGGTCGGCGCCGACAGCTTCAACTGCACCTACCCGCAGACGACGCTCGCGCCGGGCGATTTCCGCGACCTGACGCTGTGGGTCGCGGTCGGCCCGATCGTGCCGGGGCCGTCGAACGTGCGCAACTGCGCCTGGATCGACTGGGGCGGCAGCTCGGGCGACTACAACGCGGTCAACGACTACGATTGCGCCGGCGTCTCGCGGTTCCCGCCCGGGCATCCCGGGGCCTATCCGCTCGTCGACATCGAGAAGAAGGCCGTCCCGGCCTGCTACAAGGACCCCGTCCCGCCCGGCGACTGGGTCTGCGTGTTCCACGTCGATGTCGCCAACAATGGCGGAGCCCCCTATTTCGGCCCGCTGGAAGTCAGCGACGTCACCGACATCCTGCCGGCGACGCTCCTCTATTTCGGCGCGCCGCCGCCGTGGGTGTGCGCACCGGGCCCGGGTGTCCCGGGGGTGCAGACCTGCACGCATCCCGGCGTCCCGGGCGGACTGCAGCCGGGTCAGGCCCTGTCGATGGCGCTGGTCTTCGAGGTGCCGGCGGCGGTCCCCCCTGCCGGTGTCTTGCGCAACTGCGCCAGCATCAGCGCCGATCACGATTGGGACGGCACGCCCGAGGACTACACGAGCTGCGCCTATGCGGTGATCTGCGACGTTGCCGCCGTCGACTGCCCCGAGGATCTCGGCGTGGTCAAGACCACCTGGAGCGACGATCCCTGCTACCCCGGCTTCGAGTGCTCGTTCACCATCGGCGTCCAGAACATCGGCAATCTCGCGCAGCCGGCGCCGCTGGTCTTCACCGACGTTCCCGATCCCGGTTTTGGGCCGCCGATCGTTGACTGGCCCGCAGACCTGACCTGTGTCGCGGCCGGATCGGGCTATACGTGCACCTGGCCCCATGCCCTCCCGCCGGCCACCGGCGCGGAGTTCGATCTGAGTTTCCTGATACCGCCCGATCCTCCTGGTCCAACGTTCGAGAATTGCGCAAGCGTCGCGCCGGGTCCGCAGAATGTCTACGCCTACAATGACGAGAGCTGTGCGACGGCCTTCGTCCCGATCCCCGACCTGCACCCCTTCGGCGCGACCACCTGCCAACGGGGCGCGGACTGTCCGCTCGATGTCGGCATAGAGAACGGCGGCCTCCTGCCCTTCGTCGGCAGCGCCGGCGTTCGCGGCACCCTCTCCCCCGCCGTGCCGATTGCCGGACTCAAGAGCCTGACCTCCGGCCTCGATTGCAGGGTGACCGGCCTTGGCCGCTACGAATGCACCGGGCAACGCCTGGACATTCCGGCCCGCAGCTCGGTCGAGTGGGAGGTCACCATCTCGGTGCCGGCCGATTTTGCCGCCGATGAGATCACGCATACCAAGGACATGATCTGGCCGGATCGCGCGGTGAAGGACAAGCGGCCGGAGAACGACCGCCACGTCAGCACCATCACGATCGAAGGGCCGAAGGCGGAACCCGAGCCGCCACCGCCTGAGCCGGAACCGCAACCGCCGCCCCCGCCGCCTCCGCCGGAGCCGCCACCTCCGCCGCCCGTCGGGACTGTCGCAGCGCCGGATCTGGCGATCGCCAAGACGGCCGACCAGACACAATGCGTCGCGGGGCGGGCGTGCGGCTTCACCGTTGCCATCCGCAATGTCGGCGCCGGCGACTTCGTCGGTCCGCTGCAGATCGACGACGTCTCCGTGCCGCCCAACACCCGGCTGTCGGCTTCCGGCCCGTCGCCGTGGTCCTGCCGCGGCTCGAACGGCAGCTATGTCTGCCGCCACCCGACGACGACCATTGCCCCGGGTGCCACCAAGACGCTGTCGCTGACCCTTGTCGCCGACCGCGCCGGCAGCCTGCAGAACTGCAGCGCCTTTGGCTGGAGCGAGACCGGTCGGGTGATGGCGGTCCAGACGGCGCTGAACGCTCTCGGCTTCCCAGCCGGTACGGCGGACGGCAAGGTCGGGCCGAAGACCCGTGGCGCGATCGAAGCGTTCCAGGGCGCCGCCGGTCTGCCGGTCACCGGCCAGGTCGACGACGCGATGCTCCGCCGCCTGTTCGGATCGTGGGGCGACGGCGACGCCAACGCCGGCAATGATCGGGCCTGCGCCGCGACAACCGTGTCTGCGCCGCCGCCGCCTCAGGTCATCTGCGCCGGTGGCACGGTCAGCAACAACCAGTGCGTCTGCCCGAAGGGAACCGTTGTCCAGCAGACCGGTGCCGACGCCTACCGCTGCATCAAGCCGCCGCCCGCGATCACCTGCATCGGCGGCAAGGTGCAGAACAACGCGTGTGTCTGCCCCGGCGGCACCGAGGTCCAGCAGACCGGGCCGAACGCCTGG
>JAGRKZ010000091.1 GCA_020442065.1 Bauldia sp. | reverse complement strand
TGCTGGTCTCGGCCAGCCCCCGCGGTGGGCCTGGCCAGACCTTCGACAAGTCCAAGCGGGCGATGCGGCTCCTCAAGATCCCGCACTTCCAGGTCGACGACGCGATCTATGCCGACGAAGTCCAGCAGGTGCGCGCCTTCGGCCAGGAGATCGCGGTCGAGCGACTTCAGGCCAAGATCGCCGACCGCGCGGCCGAGGCGTCGCAGTTCTTTGCGCTCACCGAGGAATACCACCGCCTCAACATCCTCAAGACCGGCCAGCTCCTCGACGCCGACGGCTCGGTCCTCTTCGATTACTTCACCGAGTTCGGCGAGAACCAGCAGGCCGAGGTCGACTTCGACCTCGACAACGCCAATCCTGGCGAGGGCGCGCTTCGGAAGAAGTGCGCGGCTGTTGTTCGCCAGATGGCCGGCATCCTCGACGGACTGCCGTATACCGGCATCATGTCCTTCTGCGGCGACGCCTTCTTCGACGATCTGATCGCGCACCGGGAGGTCCGCGAGACCTACAAGGGATACGCCGAGGCGGCGAACCTCCGCGCGGCCTACATCAACGCCGGCACCTCCGGCATCTACGGGACCTTCGACTTCGGCGGCATCACCTGGGCCAACTACCGCGGCGGGCAGAACGTCGGCATCGATACCAACAAATGCTACCTCTACCCGATTGGTGTCCCGGGCCTGTTCCGGACGGTCTACGGACCGGCCGACTACATCGAGACCGTGAACACCCCTGGCCAGCGTCTTTACGCCAAGCAGTGGGAGATGCAGAACGGCAAGGGGGTGAACCTTGAGTTCCAGATGAACGCGCTCCACTACTGCACCCGGCCGCGCGTTCTCATCCCCGGCAAGCGCACCTGAGCCTGAACCGATGCGCTCGCCGTTCGACATCCTCGACGCTGCGGCGGTCACCGCCGTGATGGCCGCCTACGGCGAGCGGGCGATCCTTCGGCCGCGGCGATCCGAACAGTATGCCGAGCGGGCAGCCGATGCCGACCGGAACGGGGCGATCGTCTCGGGCATCTTCTCGGCGCGGCCGACGAGCTTCGACCTCCATGGGCAGGCGCGCGGGGCAGAGCTGGACGGCACCACCCGGGTGAATGCAGCACGATCGGAGTTCTGGATCGGGCGCGAGCAGGCCGAAGCGCTTCCCTTCAGGCCGGCGAAGGGTGATCTCCTCACTCTCCCCGGCCGTCCCGGATCCCCGACCTATGCCATCTCGGCTATCCAGCCGACCAGCATGGGTGACATGGCTTGCCTGCTCGTTCGCGAGGATCAGCCGGAATGAGCCTCTCCCGCCTCGCCATGCGGATCGCCGCTGCTCGTGCACTCAAGGGCGCGACCCTGGCCGAGGCCCGCGTCTTTGACAGCGCGATCGATCCGATCGATCAGACCATCGCCGAGACCCGCGCACCGGTCCTGATCGTGACCACCGACGACCACGAGGTCGATACGGTCGGGCGCGATCTGATGCACGGCGACACCCGGTGCGAACTGGTCATCGAGGCCGCGATCGCATCGCGGGTCGAGGTCAGCGGAGACGTCAGCCTCTCCATCCCTCACACCGACGAAGGCATGGAGATCGTGCTCGACCTGATCGAGCATCAGGTCATGGCAGCCCTGACGCGGGAGCGGACGGCCTGGTCACGAGTGTGGATGAAGCTCGTGCCCCGCATCCACAAGCGCTCCTCGCGGCGTGGCGCTTCGGTCGAGCACGGCGTCCGGTTTGCCGCCCGCCAGATCGTCCTGTCCTGCGACCTGATTGAGGCGCCGACAGGTGGGGCGCCCGTGCTGTCGGGATCGACCTGGGAGGACGTGCTCGCCGTGATGGCGGCGGACGAGGCGTTATCGCCGATCGCGGATCTGCTTCGCGCAACGATCGAGGGAGGGCCGCTCGCCGACTGGCGCCGCGCTGCGAATGCTCTCGGCATCCATCTCGCGACCGCGGAGGCGATCGGCCTCGGTCCCATCCTGGACCCGGTGGCGGATCCCGAAGCCCTCGGCGAAATCAGAATCACCGGAGGCCCTGCCGACGTGGTCATCTCGAACGTTGGTGCCTGAGGCAATCGATGCGTGAGATCGTCGAACTCGCCGCCCGGATTGCCGAGCTCGAGCGCCGCTTCTCCGGCATGATGCGGCACGGGACGGTAGAGGAACTTGACACGTCCAAGCATCGGGTCCGGTTGAAGTTCGGCACGGACGTCGAGGGAAAGCCATTCCTGTCGCCCTGGATTCCTTACGCCCAGATGGCCGGCGCCCTGAAGGTCCACATCCCGCCGTCGGTTGGGCAGCAGTTCACATTGATGGCGCCCGCGGGCGATTGGCAACAAGCCGTGGCCGTGCCGTTTACCTGGTCCAACCAGAACCCGGCGCCGTCCGAGAGCGGGGACGAGAATGTCCTCACCTTGGGTGATGTCCGGATGACGCTGAAGGCCGGCGGTCTCGAAATCATTGTAGCGGGCGTCAGCTTCGCGCTTTCCGGTGACGGCGTTTCTATCAGCGGCGGCGAGGTTAGGCACGGCGGCAGGAACATCGGCTCGACTCACACCCACGGTGGCGTCGTCGTCGGTACCCAGTCAACGGATGTTCCGGTCGAATAGACCGACAGCCGTCTCATCCAATCGGGAGCTTGTCATGCCTCGCTACGCCATCACCGAAAAGGCCGGCCGGTTCGTCGCGGGTCATCGCAACATCGGCGTCGGCATGGTGCTCGAGCTGACCGAGAAGCAGGCCGAGCATGAGCTGCGTCTCGGCTCCCTCGTCGCCCTCGACACGTCGATCGTCATCACAGAACCGATCGCACAGATGCAGCCGGAGATGGCCCAGAAGGGAGAACAGTCGCAGCCGATAGATGTCGCCGTTGAGGCTGCTCGCAAGACCCGCCGCGGCAAGCCTTAGCGCATATCCATGCAGAGCAACATCCGGGAGCCGTCGGTCGGGATCGATGCGGCCACGGGGAGCATCGTCACCGGCTGGGAGCACGTGATCCAGTCGCTCCGCGACATCTTCGATACCCGCTTCGGGTCGCGGATCATGCGCGAGTGGTACGGCTCTTTCGTGCCCAATCTCCTGGGCCGGCTGATCACGCCAAACGAGGTTACACCGTACTTCGCGGCGATCACCTCGGCGATCGAGCAGTGGGAGCCGCGCTTCCGGGTGACCCGGATCGAGGTGGTGAAGGTGA
>JAGRKZ010000090.1:9636-15811 GCA_020442065.1 Bauldia sp. | reverse complement strand
AGCCAATCACGCGGAATCCGTATAAAACAACGAAAAAATCCGGCCGCCGCCGGGAGGGGAGAACGCTTTCGCGAGGGCAAGTGGCGGAGGGGATGGGCCTGATTTCCAACCTTCTCCACCACCCAAATAACTGTTACTATTATATAAAAGATAATTTGGAAGGGCGTGCGGTTCAATCGCGACTGGAAGCGAAACGACTGAGCAGTCGCCAACATAGCTTCACAAGCAGGAGCATGCACCGGGAGCGCGGCATCCACCCCATGCCTACTTCCCCAACGCTCGGCGCGACCGGTACCTTCCCGACCTAGCCTGATGATCTCGCGGCCAGCTTTTTCGAGAGGACAGAGACAATCGCGATCCAGACCGTGAGGCGCAACGTCATGGCGATGGCGGTGCGCGGTTCGAAAGCGCCGCCCAATGCGGCGTGCAGGCCGAAGGCGACGAAGACGAGCGCGATCGCGATGGCGAGCCCGGCGGAAAGGCTGGCGGCCCAGCTCTGTCTCAGCGCGATGGCGGCCCCGGCGAGAACATAGACGAAGCCGGACAGGAAGTTGAACCACAGCACGAAGGGAACCACCTTGCCGGCTGCTTCCCTGGCCGCGTCGCCTCCGAACAGGACGGTTCCGCCGGACAGGATCGTCAGTGCCCCGAAGACCACCGCCACCGCCGCCACGCTCCACAGCGACCAGGATGCAGAAGATCTTGTCGTCATGTCACAAACTCCTCCTGATTGTCGAGCACGCCGTCCCGCAGGTGGAATAGCCTGTCGAACCTGTCATAGATCTTCTCGTCATGGGTGACCGCCACGATGCAGGCGTCTTGCTCGGCAGCGAGCTTGCGCAACAGGTCCATGACGATTCCCGCACGCTTGCTGTCAAGCGCGGCGGTCGGCTCGTCCGCCAGGATGATGCGCGGACGGTTGGCGAGCGCGCGGGCGATGGCGACGCGCTGCGCCTCGCCTCCCGACAGTTGCGCCGGCATCGAATGGGCGCGATGGCCGACCTCGAGATAGTCCAGCAGGGTGTCTGCTCTCCGCTGCGCCTCCGCTGCCGTCTGGCCCGCGAGTGTCAGCACAAGGGCGACATTGTCGTGGGCGTTTAGGAAGGGGAGCAGGTTGTGGAACTGGAAAATGAATCCGATCTTGTCGAGCCTCAGCCGGCGCAGATCGCGGCGCAACCAGCGGCCGTCATAAACAGCCTCGCCGTCCAAGACGACGCGGCCCGCGCTTGCGGGGACAATGCAGCCGATGATGTTCAGGAGAGTCGTCTTGCCCGAGCCCGAGGGGCCGAGCAGCGCCACCACCTCGCCCTGCCGCACCGTCAGGTTGACATCGCGCAACGCATCGACCCGTGTGGGGCCGTCGCCGAAATGCTTGGACACGCCCGAAAGTTCGATCAGGGACTGCATTGTCTCATCCCCCGATGGCGGTGGCTGGATCGACCTTCAGCGCTGCACGCACGCCGAGACCGCTGGCCGCGATGCAGACAACGATGATGATTCCGGCCAGAACCGCGGCATTGAAGGGTTCCAGCACCACACGGCGCGGGAAGTAGTCCTTGACCAGCAGGATCAGCAGCAGGCCGAAACTCCACCCGATGAGCCCCAGGGCGAGCGATTGCTGCACGATCAGCCCGATGATGGTGCGGTCCGGCGCGCCGATCAGCTTGAGCGTCGCGATCTGTTTCAGCTTCTCCATCGTCATGGTGTAGATAATCAGGGCGATCACCACTGCCGATACGGTCAGCAGGATGCCGAGAAACAGGCCGATCTGGCGCTTGGCGCGATCCACGACCGAGCCCAGCAGGATCGCCTCCTGCTGCGCCTGGGTCTGTGCCCCGAGATGCTTCCATTGCCGCACGTTTCGCGCAACGTCGTCCAGATCGGCCGCGGGCTCCAGCCTGGCGATGACCGCCGCAACAGTATCGGCGCTTTCCAGAAGGCCCGCACCGCGTGCGTCCTGGACACGCTGCGCCGGCGGTGCCAGCTGGGACTGCAGGGTCTGCGCATCGGCCAGCGTGACGAAGGCCGCCGGATCGCCCCCCGAGTTGGTGACGTCCTCGACCAGCCCGACGATTGTGAAATCGTCGCGGCCGAGCCGAATGCGGTCGCCGATCGAAAGCCCGGTCTTGCGGTCCGCTACGATCTCGAAATGGCTGACGGCAATGCCGCGCCCTTCCGCGATCCGCTCCGGCCCTCCCGGGCGGCCGGGCTCATAACCGATCACGTAGAGCCGCAGCGGGTCGCCGGCATGGGCGGTCTCGACCGTCTGGTAGCTGATGCTGCCCGCGTCGGCCACGCCGTGCAGTCGCGCCACCGCATCGCGCGTGCCGCCGGGGATCTTCGAGGCTTCTGCAAAGGGACCCTTCGTGCCGGACTCGACCACCCACAGCTCGGCCCGCGGTGCGCGGACGATGTTCAGCGCGTCGGCGACCAGACCGTTGTAGATCCCGATCATCGCAAGGACGACTGCCATCAGCAGGCTGAGGCCGAGGCAGGTCAGCACAAAGCGAAAAAGGTTGTGCCGGACGTCGCGCAAGGCCAGGTTCATGGCGCGTCCTCACGGTCGGGGCGTAGCCTGCGCCCTTCGGTCAGCCCGGCGACCGGCACCTCCACAACCTCGGCACCCGCAGTCACGCCATCCACGATCTGGGCGCGCGCATCCTCGGTGCGATGTCCGAAGATGACGGTCGCTTCGGTGGCGGCGCCGCCCTGCACCGTCCAGACCCGGCCGGTATGACCGTCAAAGCCGCGGATCGCGATTTCGGGCACAAGCAGCGCCTCGGGCAGTGTCGCGACGGTGATGCGGATCTCCGCCTGTTCGCCGAGGTAGACCTGCGCCGGACAGCTGTCGCAGGCGATCCAGACACGCCGCTCCTCGTTCACCCGGTCGCTCTCGATGCCGATGCGCGCCACGTGGCCGGTGAAGACTGAATGCGGCAACGACCGCAGACGGATCTCGGCTGGCTGGCCCAGGGCGATGGCGCCGGCCCGCGCCTCGTCAATGTAGGCCAGCGTCCAGACGCTCGCCGGGTCGATAAGGGTAAAGACCGGCTCACCCGCGCGCACCACGGTTCCGGCCTCGACATGCCGGTCGACCACGACCGCATCGAAAGGGGCGCGCAACACATGGTGTTCGAGCAGCGCACGCTCATAGAGCAGCGCGGCCGTCGCATCCGCGTGCTGGGCGGCGGCAACCGCGATCTCGCTCTCGGCCACCGCCAGATCAGCGGCGGCGACCGCCACGTCGCGCTCGGCCTCTTCGGCGGTCTGGTCCGAGATCGTGTCGCGCCGCGCCAGTGCCTGCCGGCGCGCGTTGGTCGCCTCGCTCTGTGCAAAGACTGCGCGCGCGCGCGCAACGGCGGCTTCGGCCCTGGTCCGACCGGCCGCGGCCGCTTCGACGGCCGCCTCAGCTCGGGCGACGCGGGCTTCCTGCTCGCTTGGATGCAAGCGCGCGAGAACCTGCCCCTCGGCGACGATATCGCCGCTGTCGGTAGTAAGCTCTGTTAGCGCGGCGCCCACCTCGAACCCGACCTTCGATGTGATACGCGCCTCGACCGTGCCAAGCCCGTAGATGCGTATCGGCACGTCCCGCTCGGTCGATACGACCGGCACCAGCAACGGCCGCTCGTTCAGGACCAGATATCCTGCCATGGCGGCCAGACCCAGCGCGCCGCCAACGACGACCATAGTCATACGCCGCATCAGCTAGTGCTCCCCATGTTCGCGGGGTGGCTCATCAACGCGAGCTGGATTTCGAGGAGCCGTCGCCCCTCCGCCTGAAGTGCAAAGGCGCGTCCGCCAAGCGCCCACCGCATCGCAAGACCCTGCACGAGTGAGATCAGGAGAAGCGCCCCGTCGCCCGGATCGAGCTCGGACCGAATCCGCCCCATCCCGCGCGCCCTCTCCAGTTCCGCTGCAAGCAAGCCCAGAAACCGCATCATGATCGCTCGGAACCGCCGATGCAGTTCTGGGTTCTCCGCCTGGAGTTCGCGCGAATGCAGGATTGCCGGGATCGCCGGGGTGCGCTCGATCTGTGCAAGCTGAGTCAGGATCAGGGCGCGAAGCCTGTCCTCCGGCGCCCGTGTCTCGGTCAGGACGGCGTCCCAGTTTTCGCCCATCTGGATGTCCATCGTTTCGCCAACCGCCTGCCAAAGGGCCTGCTTGGTCGGAAAGTGTCGGAAGATTCCTGGCTGGGTCAGTCCGACGGCATCGGCGACCGCCTGCGTTGTCAGGCGATCCGGACCAAGCTCATCCGCCAGTCGCAGTGTCGCTGCGATGATTTCGGCCTTGCGGAATTCTGCTGACATGCGCGCCATGGCGATCCATTCGTTAGTTACTGCTAACTAACTAGTTAATGGATCGCCGCTGGAGATACAAGATCGATACAGTCTCGGTTTTTCACATTGCCTTGGGAGCGATATGCAACGCGCGTAGGGCGTTCAGGATCACCGCGACGTCGATTGCCTCCTGTAGCAAGGCACCCTGCACCGGCGTCAGGTATCCGTAAGCCGCAGCGATCATGCCGAGCACTGAAAGGCCGATCCCGGCGACAACGCTTTCGACAGCGATGCGGCGCGCACCGCGCGCGATCTCGATCCCCGGCCCGAGCCGGTCGATACGGTCGACGAGCAGCACGACGTCCGCCGCCTCCGCAGAGGCCGCGGCGCCGCGTGCGCCCATCGCGACACCCACATCGGCCGCCGCGAGTGCAGGCGCGTCGTTGACGCCGTCGCCCACCATCATGACCGGCCCGTGCTTGCGCTCGCTCAGCACGAGCAGAACCTTCTGATTGGGCGTGAGGCCGGCGCGAAGCCCGTCGAGACCGAGCCCTTCCGTCACGCGTTCGGCCACGTCGGCGCGGTCGCCGGTGGCGAGCAGGATGCGCGCGATCCCCTCGCGGCGCAGACCGTCGAGCATCGCGCCCGCGCCATCGCGCAGCGGATCGGACATGACGAGGTGCCCGGCCATGTGCCCGTCGACGGCGACGGCGACGAGGACCGAGCCGGCGGCAATGACGGAATGATCGCCGGGCCGCCGTCCGACGCGAGACGCGACGAAGGCATCCCCACCAACGATGACCTTCCGGCCTTCGACATGGCCCACGACCCCTTCGCCCGGGATTTCCGCCACGTCCGACGGAACGGGCAGCGTGAAGCCCCGTGCCTTCGCGGCGGCGACAATGGCCTGCGCAACGGGGTGCTTGGAGGCCTGGTCGAGCGATGCCGCGAGGCGCAGGATATCGTCCTCCGCCATGCCGTCGTGGCTGTCGATCGAGACGATTTGCGGCCGGCCGTCGGTCAGCGTGCCGGTCTTGTCGAGGATCAGCGTTCGGATGCGCGCCATCGTCTCCAGCGGTCCCGCGCCCTTGATCAGCACCCCGAAATGCGCGGCGCGCGACAGGCCGGCGACGAGCGCGACCGGCACGGCAAGGATCAGCGGACAGGGCGTGGCGACGACGAGCACGGCGACGGCCCGGATCGGGTCGCCGGTGAACCACCACGCAGCGAAGGCAATGCTGACCGTGACCGCCAGAAACCCCAGCGACCAACGGTCGGCCAGCCGCGACATCGGCGCCTTCGAGGCCTGCGCCTCCTTGACCAGCCGGACGATCCCGGCATAGGTGCTGTCCTTGGCTTCTCTCGTCGCCGTCAAATCGAACGCCTCACCTGCGTTTGTGGAGCCGCTCATGGCTTCGGCGCCGTGGGCGAGGCGCACTGGCAGGGACTCGCCCGTCAGCGCGGAGGTGTCGACGAAGGCCGTCTCCGAGGCCACCAAGCCATCCACTGGCACCACGTCGCCCTGCCGGATCAGGAGACGGTCGCCGGGCGCGATGTCGTCGAGCGGGATCTCCTCGAGCCCGCCGTTGCGGTGCCGGGTCGCGCTCCGGGGCACGCGGGAGAGAAGGTCATGCATCTCGCGCCGGGCGCGGCCTTCGGCGAAGGCTTCGAGGAAGGTGCCACCTGAGTACATGACCGCGACGACCGCCGCGGCGAGCGTCTCGCCGAAGACGAGAGCCGCCGACATCGACAGCGCGGCGACGATATCGAGGCCCACCTCGCCGGAGCGCAGGCTGCGCAGGATCTCGACCACGAGCGCGGCGAGCGCGGGAACGACGCCGGCGATCCAGATCAGGTTCGCTGCTTCGGGTCGGCCGGAAAAGTAGAAGGCAAGTCCC
>JAGRKZ010000090.1:0-9532 GCA_020442065.1 Bauldia sp. | reverse complement strand
AATAGTCGTCCGACTCCCACGCCCCGTGCGCTGGCATCATCATCGCGCAAGAGGAACAGGGCGTCGAGCCCGCTTCGTCTTGCGAGCGCAGCACCTTTGTCCGGCCCAAGCACCATGAGGGCCGTCGCCCAGGCATCAGCTTCGGCACAGGTGCGGGCCACGACGGTGACGGAGGCCGGCGACGCGATCAGCGGCGCGCCCCGCCTCGGGTCCATCGTGTGCGACAGGCGGCGCCCCTGCACCTCGATCCAGTGACGGTAGTCGCCGGATGTCGCGACGGCGGCATCCTGCAGCGCGAGGATCGAATGCGGCGTCCGGCGCGCAGGGTCCGGCGCCTCAACCGCGATGGTCCACGCCTCGCCATCCGGCCGGAGCCCCATCGCCCGCATCTCGCCGTCGATTCCGACGAGGGCGTCGGTGATCCCGTGGTCATGCAGAGTTTCGGCGAGCCGGTCGACGCCATAGCCTTTGGCGATGCCGTTGAGGTCGAGCGCGATGGGCGCGGCCTTGCGCACGCGGGCGTCGTTCATCTCCAGCGCCTCATGTGCCGGGCGGCGTGAGGCGGTCATCGCGGCGCGGATGCCATCCGCCGCGGCGTCCCCGGGCCCGAAGCCCCAGGCCGTCACCGCGTCGCCCATGCCAATGTCGAACGCCCCGCCCGAGGCGCGCCCGATCTCGAGGCCGAGGCGCAGGACCGCAGCCAGTTGCGCGGGCACCGCCACCCATTTTCCCACCGACGCCGCGTTGAGCCGCATCAGGTCGCTGCCCGCGTTCCAGGTCGACATCTGTCCGTCCACCTCTTCCACGGCCGCCTGCAGCGCCGCGCGGATCGGGGCCGGGTCGAAGTCCGGCTCCGCGAAGAACAGCGCCGACCAGCGCGTGCCCATGGTCGGTCCGTTCAGAGCGATGCGCGCGCGCTCAGTAGACATCTTCGACATAGCGCCCCTCCGCCTTGAGCACGGCAGGCGTCAGCCCTGTTGGCACGAGAAGCTCGGCCAGCGCATCGGCCACACCGGCCGCCATCTCCCGTCCGCCGCAAACCATCACGCGCGCCCCGTTGCAGATGAGGTCCGCGACCTGAGCGGCCTCGCCCCGCAGCGCGTCCTGCACGTAGTGGGGACGCGCCCCGCGCGAGACGGCCGTGACCAGCCGGGTTACACGCCCTTCGTCCTGCCATCCGGGGAACTCCTCGCCGTAGAAGAAATCGCTGTCGGGATGGCGCATGCCGAAGAACAGGTGAATCGGCCTGCCGCGCGTGTTGCCGCGCGCAAAGCCCGCGAGCGGCCCGATGCCGGTTCCCGCGCCGATCAGGATCAGCGGCGCGCGGCACCGGCCGGGACGGAAACCGGGGTTGGGGCGCAGGAAAGCGCTCACCGTGTCGCCAGGCTCCAGCGCCGTGAGCTGACCCGAGCAGAGGCCGCCGGGATGTTTCTTGACCACGATCTCGATGAAGCCGTCGCGGCGTCCGGAGGCGAGCGAGTAGAGCCGCGGGACGGCGCCTCCTTCGGGCAGAATGCCGATCAGGTCACCCGCGTGGAACCGGGCGAACCCGGCGCCGCGCAGACGTTGCCAGAGCGAGGCATGCGGAAGCGCGAAGCGCAGGATCGCGGTCGGCGCCTGCACCTCGGCGCCGTAGTCGCGCCGTGAGACGAGGGTCAGCGTGGTCGTCTGCGGCTGGACAGGCCGGTGCGACAGTTCGAGTTCTATACCGAGAGCGTCTCCGAGCGCCCGGCCCCAACGCGCGAAATCCTGCGGCGACTGGCGGTCGATGGTGTCGAGAGCCAGCAGTTCGGGCCAGCCCTTCGCCTCCGCCGCTGTCGCGACGGACTTCGCGAAGGCGCAGTAGGCCGGAAAGCTGCGGTCCCCGAAGCCGAGCACCGCGAGAGGGACGTTCGGCGCGCGGTCGGTCGCGTTCAACCGGTCGAGGAAGCCCTTTGCCGAGGCTGGCGCCGCCCCGTCGCCATAGGTCGCGGCGAGCAGGATGATCCGCTGTGCGTTGGTGTAGCGTTCGGGGGCGAAGCCCGACATCGGGCCGACATGGACGCGCTGCCCGGCTTGCGTCAGGGCGGCGTGCAGCGTCGCGGCGAAGCCCCAGCTGCTGCCCCCCTCGCTCCCGACGAGCAGGATCGTCTCGGCGCGCCCGGCGGGCTGGTTCCCCCGGATGCGAGGCCGACCGCGCCGCCCGGCGAGCCAGATCAGCACGCCGGTCGCGCCCATGGCCGGGACGCCCAGCGCCATCACCCCGAGGAGCAGACCCAGCGTTGCCGCGCCCTGTCCGGTGTGCAGCATGTAGACAGTCTCCGAGACGCGCTCCCATCCGGTCAGACCTGCCCAAGCCAGGAGAGCGCCGTCGCCCTGATCGAGATATCCGGTGCCCCGGTCGGTCTTGAGCGTGAAGACGTCCGTCGCGTCGCCAGGATAGGGAAAACTCAGCTCGCGCAACTCGGCGACGGGCGTCTGCTGCAGCGTGGCCATCCGCTCCAGCGCAAACCCCGTCGCTCCACTGACCTCGGTCGGCATGGCCGGGATGGCGCCTCCGTCCGGCAGAAGATCGAACGTGGAGGCCGTCATCCAGAGTGCGGTCGTGGAGGACAGGACGAGGCCGACGACAGCAATCCGGGCGATCTCGACGTGCAGCCGCCCGGCGAGCGGTCCGCGCAAGCGCGCGAACCAGTGCCGCCAGCCACCCGCCCGCCGCGCGACCAGCGTCGCACCGGAGAGCGAGAGGATCAGCATCGCGGCAGCGCCTGCAGCCATGGCGATGCGCCCGCCGTCCCCGAGGAATAGCGAGCGGTGAAGGTTGGTGAGCCAGCGTTCGGCCTGGTTCGGGTCGGCCGAGGCCACGCCCTCACCCGTCGCCGGGTCGATCACGGCGGCACCCGGCGCGCCCTGATCGAACCAGTAGGCGGTGATCCGGCCCGAGGGTGATCGGCGGATCTGCTCGACGCCCGGATAGACCGTCTGGATGCGGTCCGCGAGGGCGGCGACCGTGAGCCCGGTCTCCGCCTGCGGGGCGGCAAGCCGTTCGGCCGCAGGGAAGACCGACAGTGCCGCGCCACTCAGCGCGAGGATCGTGACGAGCGCGAGGGCCAGAAGACCCGGCCAGCGATGGAGTGCACGGATCATGGCCCCGCCCCTCACATGTCGTAGGTGAAGCTGGCGACGTAGCGGCGGCCGCGCACAGGTGTGCCCGCGCCATCGGTGGTGAGCGGCACCGCCACCTCATTCGGGCTGTCGCGCATCTCCTCGACGGCCGCGTCGATGTGGAGCGTGTAGCCCGCGTCGAAGAGCGCGTCGGCCAGGTCGAGCGTAATCTCGAGCGTGCGGCCCGCGCCGACGCTGGCGCCAGTGATGCCGTTGATCTGCGCCGGGTCGCCGCCCGTCGCGCGGTACCAGTCGCTCAGATGCTCGTAGTATTTCGACTTGCCGCCGGCCATCCAGAGGCTTCCGACATAGGCGCCCGAGGCATCGGTGACGTAGAGCGCGAGATAGGCCCCGTCGCCGCCATAATTGTTGAGAGTCGTGGTGAGCATGACCGGCCGTGCCATCGCAAGGCCGGGAAGCGTCAGCGCGGTGGTGAGCGCGAGGGATGCAAGCAGGGATTTCATGGTCTCTCTCCCGAGGATACGAACAGGAACGGCGCGGCGGGACCATCCGCCGCAAGGATCGGTCAGTTGGATTTCACCTGTGGCGGGGTGCCGCCCTCGAAGAGCCCGTTTGCCGGCGGCGCGACGGCGCCCGCGGGCGCAGGGTTGCGGGCGTTGCGGTTGTCCTCAGCCTCATAGTCCATCTCGACGACCTTCAGAGTCGCCGGGTCGAGCGTCACCTCGATCTCCCGGCCGTCGCGGTCGCGCCCGTCGATCTCGTAGCAACCATCGTCGATCTCGAAGTCCTCCACGGTCCAGCCGCTCGCATTGGCCAGTTGCATCGCCGCCTCGCGCGGCTGCCAGGTGTCGCGGTGCGCTTTGCAGTCGTCATCCTCGGCAAGCACGGCGCCGGCGGGCAGAAGGGCTGCAAGAGCAAGTGCTGTCAGTGCGGTTTTCATGGCAGGGTCTCCTTTCGTCTGCTGAGACCTGTCTGGAGCGTCGGCCTGAGGGCTTCCTGACGACACGGCGATTCCGCCTTCAGCTTGCTGTCAGAAATGAAAAGGCCGGCTGCGTCAGCCGGCCTTCCAGGCTTGCTTGGCTCCGTAACGCGCCGTCTAGCCGTCTGTTGCCGCCGATCTCATGGCCTCTTCGACGAACAGGGCCGCAGGATAAAGAACTTCGACGTCGCTGGTCTCGTGCCAGATCATCCTCTCGGCGAGCCGCGCGGTTTCTGCGTCTCCTGCCTCATCCGCTGCGGCGTAAAGTTCGACCAGCGCCGTGACGAGGTCCACGTCACGGTCGTAAAGTTGCAACAGATCTGCCTCGATGCGCGTCCGGTCGGCATCGCCACCGGCGGGGTGCTGACCCTGACGATCGCCGCGGCGCCGAACACCGGCTCGGTCTGCGTTCGGGCGGTCGATGAGGTGAGCGGCGCCGCCTTCGAGCAGGAGGTGACCGCCGACCTGCCGGCGGCAAACCAGGTCCTCAGCCCGCGGCTCTTCATGAACAACGGAGCCACCGCGGCCGCCGTCGCGTTCGATTGCTCCGGCGTCTACCTCGAGATCGATTACTGAGCCGACCGTGGGGCCTTCCGTAGGAGGAGGACGCGCGCGTCTTCCTGCCCCTGCTCGACACCGTGAAAGGATGATCGTCCTGACTCCGCCCCGCCACGACGCCGGACGCCTGTCCGATCACGAGTTCGAGGCGATGCTCTCGAGCGCACCGTTGAGGAGGGCGCGCGGCGGGCGCTTTCCGGCGCCGAGCGCGGCGGCAAGGACGCGGTGCTGAAGATCCACGACATGCGCTCGCTGCTCAAGTGCATTTGGTTTGTCCGCCGAACCGCGGTGCAGACCGCGGTGCATGTCATCGCCACCGGGGTGCTGATCGCGCTCCTCGCGGGCATTGCCATGAAGCTACGGTGGTTCAGCACGAACCCCTGAGCAGCACAAGGCGTGGACCGTCGCCGCGCGGTCGCGCGATGCCCGGCCGACCTCGGAGCTCTGCTGGTACCACGGCGGTGGTGGTCGGGTGTTCGCTGAGCGCTGCCGGCAATGGCGGCAGCCCTCAGCTGGCGCGGACTGCGGTGGTCGAGAGTCGCCGTTGTCAGGCCGCACCACCTCCAGCGGGCGCCGTCTTTAGGCTGTGTATCAGCCGCAATAGGCACGCGGAACATAGGTCGATTGCGCCGCGGGCTCGACAGGCGCGATGTCCTCGGCACGACAGGACCGCGGAACAAGTGGCCTGAATTCGTCGAACCAAGCTGCGGCTGCGTCGGCTTCACTGCGTGCGGACTCGCGATCGCGGCCGAACAGACCGCCCAAGAAACGCTTTGTGAGCATTCTATTCACTCCTTTGGCTTGTTGGCTGGGGCAATGGCAACAGTGTGGCGTTGCCGCTGTCCCGCCATCGCAGTTGCGCGATACAGGCTGCGGCCACGATTGCCATGGTTGCAATGGCGAGTGCCGGTATCGCACAAGCAGCGAGAGGCAGGACCCACGGATCAGGTTCCAAGTGCGGCACCGCCGGCTCATTGGCTGGCCGCCTCACATCGGACGAACGCAAGGTTCGCCCGCCATCGTTCTCCCACCTCGCGATGCATTTCGCCATGGATGGCCTGGTTGAAGATCCCAGCACGTGCACGGGTCGTCCGGCCATCCAGGGAAAGACCTCCGGAAAGTCTGCTGCTGAAAGCATTGATCGGCTCCTCATGGAGTAATTCTGCTTGGACACGCGTCTGCGGGATCGCGACCCGGATCTTGGTCTGGGCCCGGCCATCGGCGGCGATGGCCGGAACCAGAGTTCGAAACAGACCAGTCAGGCAGCCCGCCGCAGCTGATCCCCAGGTGCATCAGTCGACGGGAACGGTGTCGTCGCCGAGGTGTCGCGGGCGCCGCCTTCGATCATCGCGTCAACCACCTGCGGAATGTCACCACGCGAAATCCCGATGTCGGCAAGCAGATGATCGCTCATGCCCTCGAACTGCGCGATTGCCTTGCCGCGCTGGTAGCGTCGCAAGGCCGCGGCGATGGCGCGTCGGATGGACGTTGCTCTACCGGGGCCTCCGCGGCGGGGTGCGGAGCGCCCCGTATCGCGTTCCGCCTCCCTCGTCCCGCCGCTTGGCTCGCGCAGAGAGATGGCGACATCGTGCTGCTCTGGCACATGCCCGGCGACGCGCAGAATTTTCAGGCGCCGAAGCTTCCCGGCCGGGAACTCACAGCCGGTGACCGCTTCCTCCGCCCGTCCGAGAAGCGCTGTGCCGACGGGCGTAAGCACCGACACCCGGCGCGCTCCGATGTCGGCGTCCTGCGGCATTGCCAGGATCACCGAATATACGTGGCCGCTGGCCTCGTCGCGATAGGTCACGTCGGAGCCGATGTTGACCACGTCGTCGGGCATCTCGTGCGAAGGTACGACCACCAATCGCGTCGCTTCCTTCAACAGAAAGCTCGCGAGCCGAGCCGCACCGTAAAGCGGCTCGGACGCGAGCATGTTCAGCCGTGACACATGGGCTGCATCGAGCATGAGCGGCCGTGATACGGCGATGTGAGAGGTGAAATTGTCGAGTGCGCGCATGACATCCCCCGGGCAACGTTTGCGTCGTCCGTTCCAAATTGACGTTGAAGGTGGAGAAGCCCCGAACGGGGGATCGGCGCGAACGCCTTAACCCGCTCGGGGATGCGAGCGGTTCAGGAGCGGCCCCGCAAAACGCGGGATCCACATATGACGTTCAAACTGCGACATACGTCAGAGATAGCTCCGGCTTCGGGTATTTTCAAGCCCTCGCCGAGTTCTTCAAAAGGCTTAGCCTTTTCTTGCCGATCTGGGGAATGGCAAGAGATTTTTTTCCGAGGCGAACATGGCAATCGCCAGGCGGACGTGGCGCCTGCGCGGAGACTCAGACTACCAGCCGCAGGAAGAAGGTCAGGCTCATCCCGAACCCGACCGTGGCGACGATACCCTGGACCACCCGTTTCGGCAACGCTCGCGCGATGTGAGCGCCGAGATAGCCGCCCACCGTCGCGGCGACCATCATGATGATCGCCTGCGGCCACGCGACGATCCCGGCCAAGGCAAAGGTCCCGACGGAAATTGCTGACAACGCAAAGGACAACCCGTTCTTGAGACCGTTCATCGCATGAATGTTCGTCATGCCCCAGAGCGAGAACAGCGCCAGCATCACGATCCCGAGCCCACCGTTGAAGTATCCCCCGTAGACGCTGGTCGCGAAAAGTCCCGCGGCCCCGAACGGCGTGAAGGAGCGGCTGTTCTTCGCAGCCCAGGCCCGGATGCGATCGCTGAGCAGGAATGCCAATGTTGCGGCGAGCAGCAGGAATGGCACGACGACCGAGAAGGCCTCGTTGGAAGAGACGAGCAACAGCACCGATCCCGCCAGGCCGCCGGCGAGTGTGATCCCGACCAACCGCCGAAGGCTTGGCCGGTCAAAGGTCTGCAACTCCCGGCTGAAACCAATCGCGCCTCCGAGATAGCCGGGGAAGACCGCAACCGCGCTCGTTGCATTCGCCGTCACCGGCGGGACGCCAGTGAAGACCAGCGCCGGAAAGGTCAGGAAGGTTCCGCCGCCCGCAAGGGTGTTCAGGATGCCTGCCCCGAAGGCGGCGAGAACGAGCCACACTATGTCTGACATTCGAGAACCTTCAGTCACCGGCACGCGCCACTGCTGCGGCGAGGCGCGAAGGCCTGCGACTATTCCACGCGAACTACGGTCAGCTGGCGGTCTTCGCCATAGCGAGTCTCCCAGGTGAAGGAAGCGCCAACCCGGAGGCCGATCAGGGCAACCCCGATCGGCGTAAACACCGAGGCGCGACCTTGAGCGATATCCGCTTCCCGCGGCATTACGAGTACAACGGTGTTCTCCCGACCCGTGACCTCGTCACGGTAAGTGGTCTCCCTGCCCAGACCGACGACATCCGGTGGCAGGTCGGCCAGCGGGACCAATTGTGCCCGCGCGATCTCGTCGAGCAGCCGGCCCGCCATCTCGGGGAACCGACGCATCGCCCCCTCTGCCGTCGCTTCGAGACGGTCGGCCTGTGTAAACTCAAGGATGATCTCCGGGACGATTGGAGCGGCGCACGCAGACGCTGTGCTGATTGGCATTTTCTGCCTCCTGATCATGATGCGGACCGCCGAGAGGCGGCTCCTGCGGGGAACCTGAGGACACAGCCCCACCTTCAGGATGTCGAGAAGGGCCAAATGTCGCGAGGAACCCGTGTGGACTGAAAGCCCCGAGCGACGGGATCGGCGCGAACGCCTACCCAGCTCGGGGAAACGAGCGGTTCAGGAGACGAGATCCCGAAAGCGGCAGACTTGTGCGTGCGATCATCGACATGGCACTCAGCTCCTATCGCGGAAAGTGTTCCCTGTCAAACTCGACCCGATGGTCGAGACCCGTCGGGCGGAGCGCCTTCGGAGTGACCCTCCCCAGCGAGCGAAGTTCGCCGGCATTTCTCCAACTCGCAGCGCAAGATCTTCCCTCGAACTCCGCCGTCACGTCGCGCATAACGGCAGCAATCCCGCGCGGGCCTCGGTCCCGACACCTGGCAAGGGCAGGATTGAGAACTGCACCGAGATGCGCGTGCCGTCCTTTCGGATCGCGGGGACCGACAACGGATCGCCGGCGTCATAGCGGGTCTCGCCGGTCTTCTTGGTTCGGCTGTAGCCGGCCCAGTGGCGGGCGCGCAGAGGTTTCGGCGTGATGATGTCGAGCGAACGACCGAGCGCCTTGGCGGCGGTTTAGCCGAAGATGCGCTCCGCCCCTGCATTCCACCTGCAGATGACCCCCTCGGCATCTGCGACCACGAGTGCCTCGGACAGGCCTCGCCGCGACCTCGCTCGTGACCAGCATCCGGCGCTGGCGGCTGACCTCGGCGGCCGTGGTCGACTCGCCCTCGGATCAGCGGAGCGGCGTCTTCACCTGCTGGCGCGGCAACGCCGCCGGGCTCGGAGGCTGGACCTTCGTCACCCGCATCTCGCTCGCCACGCTGCAGGCGGCGGGGATGGCCTTCTTCGGCCTCTACGGCTCGAACGGAGCGCTCGCGCCGACACTCACGCTCAGCGCCGTCGTAAGCTGCACCGGCATCGGCTTCCAGCGCGGAACTCACACCCGCTGGCAGCTGGTGGCGAACGATGCGAGCGGCGCTCCGACGCTCGTCGACATGGGCGCGAGCTTCGGCTCGGTCGCCCGGCGCTACTGCGGCAATCCGAACCCCATCGTCACAAATGGGCCGCTCGAGATCGATCTGGCCGCGCACAGCGTTCACCGCGACGGCAAACTCGTCCTCCTGACGGTGCGGGAATGGGCGCTCTTCGAGGCCTTTCTCGCGCGGCCAGGGCAGCTTCTATCCAAGACGCAGCTGGAGGAGAAGCTCTATGCTTTCGACGCGGAGGTGGAGAGCAACACCATCTAGGCTCAGGACCCATAATCAGGG
>JAGRKZ010000089.1 GCA_020442065.1 Bauldia sp. | reverse complement strand
ACCTCGACCGGCAAGATCCAGAAGTACCAGCTCCGCGAGCTTGCCAAGTCGGCGAGCGCGATCGCCTGATCGAAGGGAGGCCGCCCTTGCACGATGCCGAAGCCCCGCTGGTGATGTCGACGCGCGATGCGCGCGGCGTCGTCACGCTCACCCTCAATCGCCCGCGGTCGCTCAACGCGCTGTCGGAGGCGATGCTCGCCGCCCTCCGTGCCGAGCTGGCGGCGGTGGCCCGCGACGATGGCGCCCGGGTGGTTGTGCTGGCCGCTGCGGGCAAAGCGTTTTGCGCCGGGCACGACCTCAAGGAGATGCGGGCGTCCCCGAGCCTTGACTACTATCGCGACCTTTTCTCCGCCTGTACCGACGTCATGCTCGCGATCCAGCACCTGCCGGTGCCGGTGATCGCCCGCGTCCATGGCATCGCCACGGCGGCCGGCTGCCAGCTGGTTGCCACCTGCGATCTCGCTGTCGCATCGAGCGAAGCGCGCTTCGCCGTGAGCGGGGTCAACTACGGCCTGTTCTGCTCGACGCCGAGCGTGGCGCTCTCGCGCAATCTCCTCCGCAAGCAGGCGATGGAGATGCTCTTGACCGGCGATTTCATCGACGCCGACGAGGCGCGTTCCCGCGGCCTGGTCAATCGCGTCGCCGTCCCTGACCGCCTTGACGAAGAGGTCGAGGCGCTGGTCGGCAAGATCGTCGCCAAGGCCCCTGCCGCCGTGCGGATCGGCAAGGAGCAGTTCTACCGCCAGATCGAGGCCGGTGTCGCCGGGGCCTACGCCATCGCCGGCGAGGCCATGGCCTGCAACATGATGGACGAGGCGGCCCTCGACGGCATCCAGGCCTTCATCGACAAGCGCAAGCCATAGTCGACTTGGCCTACCCGTATTTGTCGAGGAAGGCCTCGGCTTCCAGCGCGCGGAAATCGGGAAGTGCGGCGCGCAGGCGCTCGTGGTGCCAGTCCCACCAGGCGAGTGCCTGCATGCGTTCGGCGAGGGGAGCGGCGAGCCGCATCCGGATTGGCTTCGCCGGCACGCCGCCGACGATCGCGTAGGGCGGGACCGGCCTCGTCACCACAGCGCCGGCGGCGACAACAGCTCCGTCGCCTATGCTGATCCCGGCGGTAATAGTGGCGCCATGGCCGATCCAGACGTCGTGGCCGACGGTTACCGCGGACTTGCGGCGCCAGTCGAAAATCTCGGCATCGGGCGCTTCGTCGGCGAAGTAGTCGTCCGATCGATAGGTGAAGTGATGCTGGCTCGCCCGCCAGGTCGGATGGTTCGGCGCGTGGATGCGCGCGTTCGAGGCGATCGAACAGAACTTGCCGATCGCCGCGAACAGCACCTGGCCGTCTTCCATGATGTAGCTGTAGTCGCCGAAGCTGGAGTGGCTGATCCGGGTGCGCGCGCCGACTTCCACATAGGGGCCCAGCGTGCTCGCTTCGACCAGCGCTTCCGGCCCGATCACCGGCGTCGGGCCCAGCCGCGTCGCATTCATGGCGTGGCCGGCGTGAAGTGCGTCACGTCGATGACGCGGTCGGCTACCGCGTCGCGCACGGCCTCGTCATGGAAGATGCCGAGGAAGCTGCCGCCTTCGGTCTTGGCCTCGCGGATGAGGTCGACGACGACGGCGCGATTGGCGGCGTCGAGCGAGGCGGTCGGCTCGTCGAGGAGGAGGAGGGGATAGCGGGCGATGAAGCCGCGAGCGACGTTGATGCGCTGCTGCTCGCCGCCGGAGAAGGTGGCGGGCGGCAGGCTCCACAGCCGTGCGGGGAGGTTGAGCCGCGCCAGCAGCGCCTCGGCGCGGTCGGTCGCTTCGTCGCGGTCGATGCCGCGCAGGATCAGCGGCTCGGCGACGATGTCGCGCGCCGCCACGCGTGGCACGACGCGGAGGAACTGGCTGACATAGCCGATCGTGGCGTGCCGCGCCGCCAGCACGGCGCGGGGCGTCGCGGTGGCAAGGTCGAGCCCGCCCTGGCCGCCGTCGACCACGATTGCCCCGGCGTCGGCGGCGTAGTTGCCGTATACGATCTTGAGGATGGAGCTCTTGCCGGCGCCGGACGGGCCGCCCAGCACCACGCATTCGCCCGGCGCCACGGTGAAGGTGACGCCGTCGAGCACCCGCAGACAGATGCCGTCGCGAAGGTGCATGGTGAAGCTCTTCGCCACGTCGCGGACCGCAAGCCTCGGTGTGGTCATCGCGCCGCTCATGCCTGCAGGATCGAGGAGACGAGGAGCTGGGTGTAAGGCGCGTGCGGATCGTCGAGCACCCGGTCGGTGAGGCCGCTCTCGACCACGCGGCCGTCCTTCATCACCAGCATGCGATCGGAGAGGAGGCGTGCTACCGCGAGGTCGTGGGTGACGATGACGACCGCCATGCCGAGTTCGCCGACGAGCCCGCGGAGAAGATCGAGCAGCCGGGCCTGCACCGAGACGTCGAGGCCGCCGGTCGGCTCATCCATGAAGACGAGGCGCGGCCGGGTGACGAGGTTACGGGCGATCTGGAGCCGCTGCCGCATGCCGCCCGAAAAGCCGCGGGGGTCGTCGTCGATCCGGTCGGTTGCGACTTCGACGCGTTCGAGCCAGGAGAGCGCGGTGTCGCGGATGTGGCCGTAGTGGCGCTCGCCCAGCGCCATCAGGCGCTCGCCAACATTGGCGCCGGCCGACACCGTCATCCGCAGCCCGTCGGCAGGGTTCTGGTGGACGAACCCCCAGTCGGTGCGCATCAGGCGGCGGCGCTCCGCTTCTTCGAGCGTATAGAGGTCCCGCATCGCGCCGTCGCGCATGCGATAGCGGATGGAGCCGGTGGTCGGGCGAAGCCGGGCGGAAAGACAGTTGAGCAGCGTCGTCTTGCCCGAGCCGGATTCACCGACGACGGCGAGGACTTCGCCGGGCCAGAGTTCAAAGCCGACATCGCGGCAGCCGAGCCGCGCGCCGTAGTGCTTGGTCACGCCTTCGGCGACGAGGATGGGAACGTCGCTCACGCTTCCGCCTCTCCCCGCCGGCCTTCGCAGTAGTCGGTGTCGGAGCAGACGAACATGCGCCCGCCGCGGTCGTCGAGGATCACCTCGTCGAGATAGACCCCGGTCGCGCCGCACAGCGCGCAGGGATCGGCGAAGGTCTGGACCTCGAACGGATGATCCTCGAAGTCTAGGCTCACCACCTGCGCGTAGGGCGGTATGGCGTAGATGCGCTTCTCGCGGCCGGCGCCGAACAGCTGCAGCGCCGGCGAATGGTCCATCTTCGGGTTGTCGAACTTGGGGATCGGCGAGGGGTCCATGACATAGCGGCCTTCCACCATCACCGGATAGGCGTAGGTGGTGGCGATGTGGCCATGCCGTGCGATGTCCTCGTAGAGCTTGACGTGGACGAGGCCGTATTCCTCGAGCGCATGCAACGTCCTGGTCTCGGTCTCGCGGGGCTCGAGGAAGCGGAGCGGCTCGGGAATCGGGACCTGATAGACGAGGATCTGTCCCTCGTGGAGCGGCGCCTCCGGGATGCGGTGGCGGGTCTGGATGATCGTCGCCTCCTCCGTCCGGGTCGTGGTGGCGACATCGGCGACCTTGGCGAAGAAGGCGCGGATCGAGACGGCGTTGGTGGTGTCGTCGGCGCCCTGGTCGATCACCTTGAGCACGTCGTCCGGGCCGATCACCGCGGCCGTCACTTGTACCCCGCCCGTACCCCAGCCATACGGCATCGGCATCTCGCGGCTGGCGAAGGAAACCTGGTATCCGGGGATCGCCACGGCCTTGAGGATGGCGCGGCGGATCATCCGTTTGGTCTGCTCGTCGAGATAGGCGAAGTTGTAGGCGGGCGCGGTCATTCCGCCGCCTCGCGCGTCCCGTCCCCGGCCTCTCGCGCCTCATGCTCGGCGCGGAGCTGACGGATCAGGCCCAGCTCGGCCTGGAAGTCGACATAGTGCGGCAGCTTGAGGTGCTCGACGAAGCCGGTGGCCTGGACGTTGTCGCTGTGGGAGATGACGAACTCCTCGTCCTGGGCCGGCGCCGTCAGCTCTTCGCCCAGCTCGCGGGCGCGCAGCGCGCGGTCGCAGAGCGCCATCGCCATCGCCTTCCGCTCGGCATGGCCGAACGCCAGTCCGTAGCCGCGGGTGAACTGCGGCGGCTGTTCCGCATTGCCCTTGAACTGGTTGACCATCTGGCACTCGGTGACGGTGATCCGGCCGAGGCTGACGGCGAAGCCGAGCTCCGGCACGTCGAGCTCGACCTCGACCTCCCCCATCCGGATCTCGCCGGCGAAGGGGTGGCTGCGGGCATAGCCGCGCTGGGTCGAGTAGCCGAGCGCCAGCAGGAACCCCTCGTCGCCGCGCGCCAGCGCCTGAAGTCGGAGGTCCCGGTCGGCCGGGAAGGAGAGCGGCTCGCGGGTGAGGTCGCCGACCGGCCGGTCCAGGCCGTCGACCTCGGGTTCGATCAACCCGTCGCGGCCGAGGAGGTCGGTCACCCGCGGTATCGGCTCCGCGTCCGCGTCCGCGTCTACCGGCGCCTCGGCGACCGGTTGCCGGGTGCCGTCCGTCACCGCGCCCGGTTCGAGCAGGCGATGGGTATAGTCGAAGGTCGGACCGAGCAGTTGCCCCCCCGGCAGATCCTTGAAAGTCGCCGAAATGCGCCGCTCGATCGCCATCGTCGCGGTGTCGATCGGAAGCGTATTGCCGAAGCGAGGCAACGTCGCGCGATAGGCGCGGACCAGGAAGATCGCCTCGATCAGGTCGCCCCGCGCCTGCTTGACGGCGAGGGCGGCAAGGTCCGGATCGTAGAGCGAGCCTTCCGCCATCACCCGCGCCACGGCGAGCGACAGCTGCTCGGCGATTTGTTCGGTGGTGAGCTCCGGGACGGCCGGATCGCCGCGGCGCTTCTCGGCGAGCAGCCGGTGCGCATTCTCGATCGCGGCCTCGCCGCCCTTGACCGCGACATACATCAGACCCCTCCCGCCGAGAGCCGCGTCGTGCGCGGCAGGCCGGCCACCCGGGTGCCTGCGGTGAGGATGAGGTCGAGCCCACGCGGGAACAGCGCGCGGTTGGCCGTCATCAGCGCCATGAAGTCCGGCGTCAGCGGCGCCGGCGCAAGCGCCGCAGTACCCTCGATCCCGGGTCCGGAGAGGCGGAGAGCGGGACCGCCGGTCAGCGTATCCAGGATGACGATGAGCGTTGCCGAGCGGTCCGGGTATTCTGCCGTCCCCGTCGCGAAGCCGTCGAACGTCAGCCCGCCTGGCCTGCCCACGATCGCGAAGGTTGCTTCGCCCGGGGTCTCAGTGAGCGGCGCGCCGGTATGAAAGGCTATCCAGTCGGCAACGGCCGTGCCGGCGAAGGCGGCATCGAGGTGGACGGGCGTGGTGTCGTCGGCAAGCGTGGCAATAACGGCGCCGGCGGCCGCGGTGAGCGGCGCGGGCGGACGCACGCGCTCGCCGAGATCGAACACCTGGCCCGGCCGTGACAGCGCGGAGAGAACCGCGCGAAAGACGGCCTGGGCGTCGAAGACGGATCGTTCGAAGCCGCCGGCGAGGGCCTCGGCGGCGATCACGCGTCTTCTCCGCGCACCAGCGTGAAGAAGTTGACCCGCGTCGCGGCGGTCTTGCGGCGCAGAACCTCGTCTTCGGCCGCGTGACGCTGGCGCACTGGATTGATGGCGGCCGCCTCGACCAGCGGCCGGTAGCGCTCGTTCTGCCACAACGCGTCGAGCCGGGCGACCATCAGTGCGCGGTCCTTGTCGCGCCCGAGAACGTGGCCAAACCCGACCTCGCCGCTCGCGAGCCGGACGACCGCCCGGCTGACGGTCACCTCGCCGAGATTGAAGGGCGCGCCCCCGCCGCCGATACGGCCGCGGGCCATGACCAGCCCGGTCTCGGGTGGGCGGATCGTCTCGAACGCTGGTGAATCGGTCAGGCTGGCGAACGCCGCCTTCATTTCCGCCGTCCCTGCTCGCGCCAATGTCGCGAGCACCGCGCGACGCTCTGATGTCGCAGGGGGGGCGGTTCGGGGCTTCATCTGGAGGCAGATCGATCGGCTGATTCAGGAGAAGTCGCGAGGTTAGGTGGGCTCCTTGACAGAATGATGAACCTCGGAAGAGTTGATTGATGCGCCGCAGCATCCAAAAAAAGTCTTGTCTTGGAAAGATTTACGCGATGCATGACGTGCGTGGAAACCACTGCAATCTCCGGGAGTGACGCCAAAGATTAGGATTGTCTGTTATACTGATTTGAGCCAAAATTGATCTGGTTTTGGGGCAGGTCCGGCAAATATCGGTCCTGCAGGCGGGTGGAGCTGGGAGAGATGGCCGAGCTGGCGCTACTGGCGGGCGTGGCACTCGGATTGAAATTCCGACTTGGCTTGGCGGCGCTGGCCTCCTTGGCCGTGCTTGTGCTTGACCTCAGTCTCGGAACCGGGAGCGACGTCGCCCCGATCGTACGCGCACTTCACGCCATGTCGATCGTTGCTCTTGCGCAGGTCACCGCGTTGGTGGTGGCGATTGCGGTCGAAAACGTCGCACTCAGGGCTCCGGCCTGAGCCGAGTGCGCCCCCGCGACATCGGATCGGGCGGGCGTGCGGGCCACCGATGCCAGCCTAGATTTGCCGCAGCCCCTCCCGGGTGAGGCCGTGCGTGATCGAGCCGGATGTCGGGAGCAGCGGGATCAGACAGGCCTGCAGGGCGTGATAAAGGTCGGGCTTGCCTGAAAAGAGCGGCGCGATGCTGCCGGTCGGATCGACCGGCTCGGTGCGCCAGCCGCCATGCTCGCGGTCGATGAGCTGTCCCGCGATGAAATCCCATATGCGCCGGTACCAGGCTTCGTAGTCGGCGGAACTGTCGATGGCGTTGAGAAAGGCCGCAGCGCCGACGCCCTCTGCCGCCGGCCACCACAGCCGGTTGGGCAGGTGGACCTTGCCCTCCCAGTCGAGCGTGTAGTGGAAGCCCCGGCGTTCGGTGTCCCATCCGGTTTCGACGGCGCGGGCAAAAAGCGCCTCTGCCGCGTCGCGGAGCTCGGCTCGCCTGCGGCCGCCCAGTTCCCAAAGCTGAAGCAACAGCCGCGTCCACTCCAGCGCATGGCCCGGTGTCACCCCGTAGGGACGGAAGACGTCGCCACCGGCGTAGTCGCGATCAAGGGTCCATGTATCGTCGTAGTGCTCGAGAACGGCCCAGCCTGATGCCCCCGCGTTCTTGAGGATGATCAGGCTCGCGATCGACTCCGCCCAGTCCAGGTACACCCGCTCGCCGGTCGCCTCGTAGGCGGCCATCGTCGCCTCGGTCAGGTGCATGTTGGAGTTCTGGCCGCGATAGTTGCTGATGGGCGACCAGTCGCGGGCGAACTCCTCGGCCGAAGCGCCGTGTCGCGCCTCCCAGAACCGGTTCGCCAGCACTTCGGTCACGTCGGCGAGCAGGCGGTCGGCGTCGGGATGCCCTGCCACCTTGGCGCTCGATGCAGCCAGCAGCACGAAGGCATGGCCGTAGGCGAGCTTGCGGTCGTTGCCGCCGACACCCCACACATAGCCCCCATGGGTCGCGTCGCGATGGCCGTTCCAGAGGAACTCCAGGCCGTGGTCGATGTAGCGGTCGGCGCCGGGGCGGCCCATCAGCCTGGCAATGGCGAAGCAATGCACCATGCGGGTGGTGACGTGGATCTCGCGCACCGTCGCCGCGGCGACCGGGTAGCCTGCATCGTCGAGCTCGAAGAAGCCGCCGCGCGGATCAAGGCTCTCGCGCTCGAAGAAGTCGAACAGGCTTGTTGCTTGTTCGATCAGCCAGCGGCGGTGGTAGGGCAGCGTCACCCACTTGGGACCCGCTGCCGGTGGCGGGGCGGTCATCGCGGCAGACCCGGCTCGTGCAGCGTATCGTCACGCGCGCCGACCATGTATTGCACCAGCTCCTCGGTGTTGGTGTCAGCAGTCTTCTTCTCGGTGACCTTACGGCCGCGGTGCATCACCATCAACCGGTCCGCGACCGCAAACACGTCGGGCAGAGTGTGGGTGATGAGGATCACCGGCACCCCCTGGTCGCGCAACCGGCGGATCAGCTCGAGCACCTTCTTCTGTTCGGGTACGCCGAGATTGTTGGTCGGCTCGTCCATGATCATCAGCCGCGCGTCCCAGTAGACTGCGCGAGCAATGGCCACGGCCTGGCGCTGACCGCCCGACAGGCTCTCGATTGGCTGGGCGAGGTCGGGGAAATGGATATGCAGGGACGACAGCGCCTGCTGCGACTCCTGTGTCATCTTCTTTTCGTCGAGCATGCGGATCAGACCGCCGAGGTAGCGGTGCTTGAGCTCTCGCCCGAGGAAGATGTTGGCCGGCACGTCCAGGTTCTGGGCGAGCGCGAGATCCTGATAGATGGTCTCGATACCCTTGGCCATCGCCTCGATCGGCCGGTTGAAGCGCACCCGTTCGCCACGGAACCGGATCTCGCCTTCCTCCGGCTGGTAGACGCCGGAGACGCACTTGATCAGCGTCGACTTCCCGGCGCCGTTGTCGCCGAGCAGGGCGACGACTTCGCCTGGGTAGACATGCCAGGTGAGCTTGTTGACTGCGACCAGGCCGCCGAAGCGCTTGGTGAGATTGCGGACGGTGAGGATCGGTTCCGTCATCGACGCTACTCCCGCCCGCGGCGGCCGATGATCAGATCGCGCGACTGATCGATCAGCACGGCTATGATGACGACGGCGCCGACCACGATGAACTGCCAGAAGGCGGCGACATTGAGCATGACCAGGCCGGTGGTCAGGACGGCGATGATCAGCGCGCCGATCACCGTGCCGATGATCGTGCCGGCGCCGCCGAACAGGCTGACGCCGCCGATGATCACCGCGGCGATTGACTGCAGGAGCAGCGCGTCGCCGATAACCGCCGAGCCGGCGTTGAAGCGGAGCGTCGAGAGCAGGCCGGCGACACCGGCGGTCGCGGACGACAGGATGTAGAGCATGATGATGTGACGGTCGACCGGAATGCCCGTGCGCCGCGCGGCTTCCAGATTGCCGCCGATTGCATAGGTGTGGCGGCCGAACTGCGTCCTGCGGAGCACGAACATCATCAGCGCCACGACGATCGCCGTCACCACCACCGGCCACATGAATATCGGATCGAGCCGCCGCAGCGCGTCGCCCGTGAGTTCGGGCCGAAACAGGAAATAGAAACCTCCGTCCTCGCCGTGGAGGTAGTAGAGCAGTGCGTTGTTGCCGTAGTCGCGGAGGCCGGGCGGCAGGCCGATCACCGTCGTATTCTCCGACATCAGCAGCGATACGCCACGGACGATGAAGCCGCTGCCGAGCGTGACAATGAAGGCCGGCACCTTCAGTTTGGCGATGATCAGGCCATTGAAGAGGCCCACCACCGCCGCTCCGCCGACGGCAGCGAACAGGCCCGCGATCACCGACAGGAACAGCGGCGCGCCGGCGTTGAACGCGGCGCGAATGGCGAGGGCCGACAGCACCGAGGCAAGGCTCATCACCCACCCCACCGACAGATCGATGCCGGCCGCGATGATGACGAAGGTCTGGCCGAGCCCGAGCAGCAGCACGGGGGTGATCGCGACGAGGATGTTCTGCGAATTGCGAAGGGTGAGGAAGTTGACGGTGCCGCCGCTGGTCACCGACACCGAGACCACGAAGAAGATGATCAGGAGCGCGAGGAAGACCCACGCCCACAGCCGACTCAGGCCGATCGCAATGCGGTGGCCGACCGATTTCGGACTCGCATCGCCGTCGTGATGCTCATGCGCAGTCGTATCCGAATGGGTCACGCGGACCGCCCCCGCTTCGTGTGTCCATGAAACAGTCCGGGCGGAGCGTTCCCTTCAAGGGCGCCCCGCCCGGATCGTCGATGGGGGTTCGGTCCTAGTTCGGGACCTGGTAGACGAAGCGCGACACCGCGGGATCGCTGACGTTGTCCTTGTCGATGATCGCGAAGCCGGTCTGCACGCGCCGCGGCAGGCTGGTCACGCCGGCCGCGTCGGCAGCGGCGAAGGCGACCGCAAGATAGCCCATGTCGAAGGGCTTCTGCGCGAGCACCAGGCTGACTGTCCCGGCGTTGAGCATCTCGATCGCGAACTGGGTAGCGTCGTAGGCGACGACCTGGACCTGGCCGCCAAGGCCGGCGTTGACTACCGCGGTGCCGGCGCCCTGGGCGCTGAACACGTTGGTGCCGAACACGCCGGCGAGATCGGGCACCCGCTGCAGGACAGCGGCCGTCTGCGACGTGGCGGTGTTCTGGTCGTCGAGGTTGAAGTCGAGGCCGACGACCTCGATGTCCGGGTACTCGTTCTTCATCACCTCCTGGAAGCCGACAGCGCGGCCTTCGACCGAGCTGACGTTCGGGTTGGTGGAGTTGATGTAGACCTTGCCCTTGCCGCCGATCGCCTTGGCGAGACCGCGGGCAGAAATCCGCCCGCCCTCGACGTTGTCGGAGCCGATATAGCTCAGCGGAAACGTCACCGGACCGCTCGCGTAGTCGCCGTCGCCGAGGAAGGTGTCGACGGTGATCACCTTGATGCCGGCGTCCACCGCGGCCTGGAGCGGGCCGACCATCTGGTCTTTGTCGGTTGGGGCAGTGATGATGTAGTCGAGGTCGCCACGGGCGACCAGCGCATCGAGGATCGGGGTCTGCACTTCGACGCCCCAGGTCGGCGGGATCTGGGTCACCACCTCGACGCCGAGGTCGGCGGCGGCCTTGTTAACGCCGAGCTCCATCACCTGATAGAACGGGTCGACCACGCCGGGCAGGAACCCGATCTTGATCTTCTCCTGAGCCACCGCGCCGCCAGCGCCGAGAGCCACCGCCGCCACGGCGAGCGCACCGAAAACGTGCTTCTTCATCATTGTCAGGCCTCCTCCCATCTCACTTCATTGTTGTTGGCGTGCCTTTTGACGCATCGCCTTCGACCGCAGGATATCGGAGCGCTCCGGCACAGGCAAACCCAGTCGCTCCCTGCTGGGTCCGCGCGGAGGAAACGCCCATCCGATGCTGCGGCTTCGTGGCCGCCGGCGTCAGGGCCGGAAGCCCTTCCGCTTGAGGTGGCGGAGAAACAGCCGCGGTCGTGCGCGCGCCGCCTTCCACATGTAGTCGTTGGCGAGCCGATGGTCGGCGTTGTTGGCGGCGAAGCGGGCCGAGTGCATCTCCATGTGATAGATGCGGGTCCGGCGGAACTTGCTGCCGTAGCGATTATAGAGCACCCGGTACTTGTCGAAGATATAGGCGTTGCATTGCCGGATCTGGTCGGCGCTCCGGCCGAGGTCGGTCTTGTGATAGATGCAGAGCGCTTCCGGGTGACCAGGCTCTGTGATCCGTCCGCCCTTGAGCACGAAGCGGACGAAATAGTCGAGGTCCTGAAGGCGCGGCAGACGCTCGTCGAACCAGCCGACATTACGGAAGGTTTCGGCCCGCGCCAGGAGGGTCCAGAGATAGGCGCGAAGGTCCGTGCCGACCAGCAACGCCCGTATCTGGTCGAGGTCGGTTCTCTGGAGCTTCCGCCGGTAAGCCTGGTTGTCCGTCCATTTCCAGTGGTAGTGGCAGGACATCCAGAGCGGGTCTTTGGCGCCCTCGGCCTCGGCGCGGGCGAGGCCCTCGAACTGGAGCGCGAGTTTTTCGGCGTACCATTCGTCACCGGCGTCGAGCCAGGCCACATACGGACTGTCGATGGCGTCGAGCAGGACGTTGCGGGTATACGGCCGGCCGCGGTTGCGGGCATTGGCGATGAAGGTCACCGGCTGGGAGAAGGCCTCGCCGATCTCGCGTGCGGCCCGGGCCGAGTCCGGCGCCGAGCCGTCGTCGACGATCACGATGCGCGTCTCGCCGCGCCAGGTCTGGGCCGCGATCGAGCGCAGCGTCAGCTCAAGGCCGTCGATGTCGTTGTAGTGCGGAATGAGGATATCAAGCGTCGCCATTCGCCATCGTCGACGATTCGGTCAGTTCCTCGATGAGATCGACCCAGCCCTGAGCGTAGCGCTCCTCGGTGAATCCGGCGACGCTTTCTGGGCCATTGTCGCCAAGCCGCCGTCGGAGGGCCTCGTCCTCGATCAGCCGCTTGAGCGCCTCGGCGAGGGCCGGCGCGCCGCCGGCGCGGTCGACCATCAGGCCGTTGTAGCCGTCCTTCACGAACTCGTTTACTCCGGCGCAATCGGAGAACGCAACCACCGGCATGCCGAGGGCCAGGGCTTCCGCTACCGACAGGCCGAATCCCTCGAAATAGGCCGGATGGCAGAAAATCGACATCCGGGCGTATTCCTCGCCGAGATTGCCGCGATGCCCTGGCAGCAGAAAGCTCTCCTCGACGCCGAGGCGCTTGGCTTCAGCTTTGAGGGTCTTCAGCTGGGGGCCGGTGCCGTAGACCACGACCTTCCATTCCGGATGGTCGCGGGCGATCAGGGCCCAGGCGGCGAGCAGCGTGTCGTAGTTCTTCACGCCGGCAATGCGGCCGACGGCAAGAATGCAGGGTTCGCGCACCGCCTTCGGCACCGCGCTCAGAAATTCTCCGGAGACGTAGTTGGGCATGGCGACCACCCGCGACCGGAGATGGTCAGGGAACCATTCGCCGAAGCGCGAGAAGATGACGTGGATCCGGGCGGCGTGGTCGAGTGCTTCGAGGCGATGCTTGCGGTCGATCGGGTTCGGATCCCATCGCTCCGGCGAGGTGTAGTCCTCGAGCGGGACATTGTGGTTTGTCGGCACCACCTTCACGCCGGTCCCGGCCGCGGCCAGCAGCGCCGGGGTGTTCGCCGGCGGCATGAAAGTCAGCACCACGTCGGGGCGGGCAAGGGTGAAGAAATCGTGGAGCTGGGCGATGAAGATGTCGTTGGCGGCGAACCAGCCCCACTTGTCGCGAAGCGAACGCGGGACGAAGAAGCGCCGCGATGCCCAGCGCGCCAGCCGGTGTCGGATCGGCGGCGGATCGGGGTGGAGGTTGATCAACTCAACCCGCGGGTCGATGGGAAAGAAGGGTCTTCCGCCGGCTGCATCGTAGTGGAGGCAGGTCACCTCGTAGCCGCGCGCGGCCAGCATGTTGGCGAGTTCGCAGTAGATGCGCTCCGCCCCGCCGCTGCGATTGACCAGAAGCCGTATGACGATCGCGATCCGCTTGCCGTGGCGGAAGCGCGCGGCGACGTCGGAACGGGCATGCCCCGACTGCGGCTCGCCCGCCTCCGTCTCTTCCTGGGCGCGCATCGAGGCGTCTGCGCTCAAAGCAGGAGCTCCGCGACGACATGCGCGAAGCGGCTTGCCGTCATGCCCTCATAGACCTCGGGCACGGCGTCTCCGGTCGGGGCGACGAACGGCGGGAAGAGCGGTCCCGGCCGGTTGGGCAGGTACCGGGCGCGGAGCTTCTCGTTCTCTTCGGCGAAGGACTCGTAGAAGGCGGCCATGGCTTCGACCGGCAGCCAGTCGACTTTGCCGCGATCGACCTTGGTGACGTCGGCGGCGCGGTCGAGCAGGAGGGTGCCGATCTCCTTGAGGCGCTCCGGCTTGAGCCGCGTGCCGTTGAGGATGCGCTTGAACTCCACGAGGTCGATCGGCAGCGAGGGGTTGGCGCTCGGACGCCCGGGAATGCCGGAGACGTCGATGCCGAGGTGTCTGAAGAACGCGTCGACCAGCCCTTCGGCGGCGAGATCCTCGTAGGTCAGGACCTCGACCTTGCCGAACACCTCGCTGAAGATCTCGAGATGCTTGTAGTACTCGAAGGATGGCCGCTCGCTCTCGATGAACTCTCTGAATGGCAATCGGTATTTCGTGACCTTGATGCGCTCCTGGTAGAGCGACCGGGCGAAGGTATCCTGGCGGCGGACGATGGTGAGGACCTTGACATCGGGCCCCGGAAAGAAGCTCCGCATCCGCTCGATATAGGCCTTCCGCTCGGCCCAGTAGCCGCCTTCGGCCGGCAGGACATGGCGGTAGAAGGGCTCGGCGCTGATCAGCAGCGTCTCATCCCGGCGCATCTTGGCCTGGACGTGGTCGGCGAAGCGCTTGGCGTCTTCGATCGACAGCCGGTTGCCGTTCTCGTTGGCAAGGGCGTGGGCGATGTGGTGATGGCCGTAGTGAACGAACAGGCCGATCTCGTCGTAGGACGGGTACCAGAGGCCCTTCGGCCGCAGCTTGCCGCGTTTGGCCGCCGCGAAACGCTGGATCGCCGTGGTGCCCGTCTTGTGCGTGCCGATATGGAGTACAACCGCCATGGATGCGCCATCGGAAGGAGATTGGCGCTTTTGGTAGCGTTGACCGCCGACGGTGTCCAACCCTTTCCGGCCCGGACCCGGCCTGCCGGTTCCTCTTTGCCCGCCCTCGACTTTCACGGGCGCCTGCGATTATGGATGGATGCCACCGGCGCCGCGGGCCGTCGGGCGAAACGCACGGAGCTTCATGGTCTCGGTTGTCATCCACGCGGGCTGCTACAAGACCGCGACGAGCACGATCCAGGCGATCGCGCAGAAGAACCGCGAGCGTTTCCTCGCCGATTTCGGTGTGCTCTATCCCGCCACGGGAGCCCGAGCCAATCAGGGCATCGCCGACGCCGATTCGATTGCCCATCACCTTCTCTTTCACGCCGCCAAGTCGGCGTCTGTCGCCGGCGCCGACGATTCGTCCTTCACGACCAACCGGACCAAGCTCATCGCCGAGGCGCGCAAGAGCCGGGCGGCGCGGGTCTTCGTCTCGACCGAGCTTCTGTCGTTCGCTCCCGAGCCGATCAAGGACCGCTTCCTGCGATACTGCGAGGGGCTCAGCGATGACGTCACCATCGTCTACGCCGTGCGCCGGCCCGACGAGATGATCGATTCCATGAACAACCAGATGCTCCGCGCCGGTCGTGGCCGTACCCGCAGCCGTGACCTCGTGGACTACCGCGCCGATATCGAGCAGTGGCATGCCCGTCTCGGTGTCGGTCGGGTCAAGGTGCTCTACTTCGCCAAGAACCGCTATGAGGGCTACATCCGGCGCATGTTCGGCGCGGTCGGCGTCGATGTCGCCCGGCCGGGCGTCATCACCGAGGTCTACGCCAATGCGCCGATGTCGGTCACGGGCCACGTCGTCCGCACCATGATCTTCGATCGCCTCAAGGCCGGGAACGTCGAGATCGACCGGGCGCTCCGCCATGAGCTCAACCTCGCCCTTGCCCCGATCGAGGCGGCCGTCGCGGCGAGCCCGAAGCTGGTCACCCTCGGCCATGACGATCGCGTCCGCATCCTCGAACGCAACCGCGAGGATCTCGAGGCGATCAAACCGTGGCTCTCGGAAGATGACCGCGAAGCGCTCGAGGCCGAATTCCGCCAGGGCCTGGAGGGGCCGCACCCGCCGTCGAATCTCGACGCGCCGGCCAGCCTCGGCAAGGACGATCTCGCCGCTATCTATCGCGGCCTTGTCGCGTCGCCTTTCCTGCGCGGGCTTTTAGCCAAAGACTGATGGTCTGGAGCGGTCGGGGCGCTGCGACGAAGGACGCACCGTCGCCGGCGAGCACGCGCATCGTCTTCATCGTCAGCTTGTCCCGTCGTACGGGGTCGATGACGCAGATCTCCTCGACGCGGCCAAGGCGCTGCTTGATGTCGCGGATCGGCCCGTCCGGGGGGGCGATCCGGTCATAGTCGACGCCCGCAAAGACGATCCCGTAGGCGTCGCGGAGCCACAGCAGATCGTCAGAGGCGAGATCCACCGCGTCCCGCACCGGGTCGAGCAGCCGCGGCCGGAGGTCGCCGCCGATGGCGAGGTCGGCGGTGCGGATGGCGCGGAGCAGCCGGTCGGTGTCGGCGGTGAAGCGGTTCCGCCGTCTGCGGTGATTGATGCGGCGATACTCGGCGAGGATCGCCATGCCTTCGGCGCTGATCGTTGTGTTGGCGGCGTGGTCGCCACCGGCATTGACGATGTCGCGCGCTGCCGGCACGAAGCTCTCGAGGAAGTGACGGACGATGTCGCCCTGGGGGAAGGCCGCCCGGTCGTACTTGACCACATGGAGCCGGTCGGCGATGCGGGCGAAGCCTTCGAGCGGCGTCCGGTAGCGGATCGGCGCGATGGGCTTGATGACGTGGGAGCCCTTGAGGATTTGCTGCGCGGCGGAAAGATACTGGTCCGACGGCCGGCGCACATAGGCAACCACCTCGATCGTGTCCCCGAGGCCGCGAAGAATGTCTTTCAGCCGGTCGAACTTGCTGTCGCCGCGAAGCCGGAACAGCCATTCCGAGGACAGGATCAAGGTCCCCGAAGGGTGTCGCGCCGCTGCCGACCGGAGGTCGGCCATCCAGCGTTCGAAGGCGGGGGCGATCTGGTCCATCCGGTCGCCGTAGGCGTTCCGGAGCAGTCGCGGCAGTTCCCGCTTCCGCTCCTCGATCCCGGCGATCAGGAAGTTGTGGGTACGGGGGATGAAGGGGCCCCGGGGATAGAGCACGTCGCAGCGCGCAAGCCGGTCGCGTGCGCCGGCGAGCGCGGTCTGGAGCGCGGTCGAACCGGCCTTGGGCATGCCGACATGGAGCAGAATACGCAACGGCGCAGATTCCGTGACCGGGCGATGACGAGCCGGTTTAAGGCATCCCGGGCGTCGAGGGAACCGCATCGCGCAGAGCCCGCCCGCGGGCGATCGGCGCGGATCGCGGTGTCTGCGCTCACGCTTCCCGGCCGCAGAAGGCGTGGCCGCGCTGCCAGGGCACTTAACCGGCGCCGGGCCGTGGCTTCGCACCCGTCGACTGGCGTTACGCCGCCTGCGACACCGTCCCTGCGGCCCGCGCGGCAAGGTGTTTGGTCCGGGCCACGCTCTCCTCGGCGGCGTGCCAGTAGCGTGCCTCGAGCTCTATGTTGAAGACGACATCATCGGGAAAGGCGCAGGCGTCGATCAGGGCCTCCCACGGCAGGTCGCCCCAGCCGACGGGGAGGTGCAGGTCGCCGTGGCCGAAGGCCAGCTTCTCGCCCACCCCGAAGGTCCAGATCGTGTCGGCGAGGCCGAAATTGTCGTGGATGTGGAGATGCCTGGCGTGCGGTGCCAGAGCCGCGACCTCGGCGATCAGGTCGTCGCCGGTGAAGGCACGCTGGAGGTTGGCATGGCCGAAATCGAGGGTCGCCGCCACACGCGGGTGTCCGATCGCGGTCAGTTCCGCGGCAAGTCGCGATGGGGTCGGCGTGTAGATGCGCCCGTCATGGCCGCGGAAGAGGTTCTCGACGCAGACGTAGAGCCCCAGCTTCTCCGCGAGTTCACCGGCCCGCGCCAGCCACTCCCTTTGCCGGCTATAGGCGTCCTCGACGGCCGGCACTTCCTTGACCGGCATCATCCCGGCATGGATCACGTAGTGGATCGCGCCAAGCGCGGCGGAGGCCTCCATCGAGGCTTCGAGCACCGCGTAGTGGCGGGGCAGGCGATGGCTTTCGTCGAAGAAGTTGATCGCGAGCGGTCCGTGCACGGTGTAGCGGAACGGCCGCCCGGCACAGGCCTCGCGGATCGGCCGGAGTGCCGCTTCGCGGATGCGACCGCCGACCACGACGTCCATGGCGTAGAGCGGCAGTTCCACCGTCTCGCAGCCGAGGTCCGCGAGTTCGTCGAGATGGGCGGCGATGTCGCGCCGGTCGTCGAGGGCCGACAGTCCCGTGCCGATCACCTGCGCCATGACGTGTCACTCCTACGGTTTCGCATCGCCGACTCGTACCCTGCAGCATAGCCCGCTTCGCAAGACGCCGACATGACGACCCGGGGCGTTCGGTGAAGCCCGCGATGCATGCCTTCGCCCACACCATTTTCGGGTTTGGCAGGAGGATGGCGCGGCCGTGGCCGGCTGAGGCGCCCGGTGCCGCTGAGGCGAAGGGATTGGCGGGGCGATGCCAACCTGCTACCGCTGCGCTCGCGCGCGGCGGTCGGCCGGGACCCTAGCGCCGCACCAGCACCGGCCGAAGTCGAGGGGCGATCACCCGGTTCCGATGAACGCGAGCGTCACCTCCACCGAGCGCCAGCCCTATGGCGTGATCGTGCTGATCGGCACCGCCCATGCGGTCAGCCATTTCTATCACCTCGCGGTGCCGGTGGTGTTCCCGCTGATGAAGGAGTCGCTTGGCGTCAGCTGGGCCCAGCTTGGCCTGCTCGCGACGCTGTTCTACGTCGCCTCGGGCATCTGCCAGTTCATCGCCGGCCTGCTGGTCGATCACTATGGCGCACGCCGCATCCTCTTCCTTGGCATGGCCTTGGTCTCCGGCGCCGTGCTGCTCTGCGGGTTTGCGCCTTCCTATGGCTGGTTCCTTCTGCTGATGCCGCTCGCCGGGGTCGGCAACTCGGTCTTCCACCCGGCCGATTACGGCATTCTCAACGCCTCGGTGAAAGAGAGTTGGCTCGGGCGTGCCTATGGCGTGCACACGCTTGGCGGCAATCTCGGCTGGGCGCTGGCCCCGCTGCTGGTGCTGGGCCTGGCCACGTTCTTTGGCTGGCGCTCGGCGCTGGTGATTGCCGGCCTTGTCGGCTTTGCCGTCCTCGGCCTCCTCCTCACCCAGTCCTCGCAGCTCGAGGATGGGCTGTCCGAGCGCCGCGAACGTCGGCGCACCGCGCCGCCGATCCCGCTCCGGGCGATCCTTCTGTCGCCGGCGATCCTGCTCTGCTTTCTCTATTTCGTGCTGCTGGCGATCTTCCAGGTCGGCGTCCAGAACTTCCTTCCCACCATCCTCGTCATCGACGGCTTCTCGCTGTCGCTGGGCACCAGCGCCCTGACAGCGTTCCTGTTTGCCTCCTCCGGCGGCACCATCTTCGGAGCGATCTTCGCCGACCGCACCGCCCATCATGACACGATCGTCGCGGTTGGCCTGCTGGTCGGCGGCCTCGCGGTCGCGGCGGTGCCCTACGCCGGCACGGCCGGGCTCATCCTCGTGGCGCTCGCCGTGTCGGGTTTTGCCGTCGGCACGACGCTGCCGTCGCGGGATCTGCTCGTGCGCAGTGCGACGCCAAAAGGCGCAACCGGTCGCGTCTTCGGCTTCGTCTATTCCGGGCTCGATGCGGGCGCTGCCATTGCCCCGGTAACGATCGGGGTTCTACTCGACCATGGTCAGACGGCGTGGGTGATGTGGCTGGCCGCTGGCGCGCTGTTCGCCGCCATCGCGACCACCATGGCGATTGTCCGCTTCAGCCGGGTGCCGGCCTGAGGCGCCGCCCGGTCAGCGCCGGCCGGGACTGTCGCCGCCGATCACCTCGTAGTCGGTCTCGATGACCTGGAACGAGGACGCGGCCTGCCCACGTGCCTGTTCCTCGCGGAGCTGCGACTCGATCTTCCGCCAGCGCCACCAGCCGATTACCAGCACGACCGCAACCACCGGCAGGAGGAGGAGGGCGATGCCGAGCGACACGACGACGAAGGCAGCGGCGAGGCCGAGTGCGAGCGCCGCGCCGAGGGCGACCGCGATCCGCGATCCCCAGCTCATCGAGGCGATTTGATACTGCGGCATTGCCGTCTCCCTGCTGACCCGACGAATGTGGCGGCTGCCCTGTCCCGTCACAAGGGGAGATCGGCCGAAACCCACCGGCACGGCGCGTCGTGACGCGAGCAATCGAGCGTTGTTCATGAATTGTTCTTGACGATTGACCCCTCTTGGCTATGGTTGTGGGACGAGCAAGGGGCGCTCCATGGTTTCACATGTCACCACCGTCGCCTTTCAGGGGATCGAGGCCGTCCCTGTCGATGTTCAGGTCCAGATCGCCCCCGGCGGCGCCTATTTCGGCATCGTCGGCCTTCCCGACAAGGCGGTGGCGGAGAGCCGGGACAGGGTCAAGGCGGCGCTTCACGCCTCGGGTCTGGCGTTGCCGGCGCGAAGGATCATCGTCAACCTCGCTCCGGCCGATCTCCCCAAGGAGGGCAGTCACTACGACCTGCCGATCGCGCTTGGATTGATGGCCTCGCTCGGGGCGCTGCCGGGAGACCAGCTTGCCGATTTCGTGGCGCTTGGCGAACTGGCCCTCGACGGCACGATCACGGCCGTGGCCGGCGTCCTGCCGTCGGCGATTGCCGCCAATGCCATGGGCCGCGGCCTCATCTGCCCGGCCCCGTGCGGACCCGAGGCGGCCTGGGCGAGTCGCGACATGGCCCTGCTCGCGCCGCGCAGCCTGATCGCGATCGCCAATCATTTCCGCGGCACTCAGGTGCTGTCGCGGCCCGAGGCGGGCATCGCCGAGCCTTTGGGGACCCTGCCCGATCTTGCCGACATCAAGGGCCAGGAGAGCGCCAAGCGCGCGCTCGAGGTGGCGGCGGCCGGCGGCCATCACATGCTGATGGTGGGACCGCCGGGTGCGGGCAAGTCGATGCTCGCGAGCCGCCTACCGTCGATCCTGCCGCCGCTCGCGCCGGAGGAGCTCCTCGAAGTGTCGATGATCGCCTCGATCGCCGGCGCCCTCGACAACGGCCGCCTCACCGCACGCCGCCCTTTCCGGGCGCCGCACCATTCCGCTTCGATGGCGGCGATGGTCGGTGGCGGCATCCGCATCCGCCCCGGTGAGGCGTCGCTCGCCCACCACGGTGTCCTCTTCCTCGACGAGATGCCGGAATTCACGCCGCAGGTGCTCGATTCGCTCCGCCAGCCGCTTGAGTCCGGCGAATCGGTGATCGCCCGCGCCAACTACCGGGTCAGTTTCCCCTCGCGCTTCCAGCTCATCGGTGCGATGAACCCCTGCCGGTGCGGCATGGCCGGCCAGCCCGGCTACACCTGCCGTCGCGGCGCCCGCTGCGCCGACGACTACCAGTCGCGGTTGTCCGGGCCGCTGCTTGATCGCATCGACATCCGCATCGAGGTGCCGGCGGTGACGGCGGCGGATCTCATCCTGCCCGCGCCGGCCGAACCGTCTTCTGTGGTCGCGGCGCGTGTCGCCGCCGCGCGCGTGGTGCAGCGTGCCCGCTACGGTGCGCTTGGCGTGCCGTTTGCGTGCAATGCCCAGTGCGCTCCGGCCATGATCGAGCAGGTGGCGGCGCCGGATGGCCCGGCGGCGGCGCTGTTGCGCCAGGCGGCCGAGGCGATGCGGCTGTCGGCCCGCGGCTATCACCGCATCCTCAAGGTGGCGCGCACGCTCGCCGACCTCGACGGCGCCGAGCGCGTCGGCCGCATCCATCTCGCCGAAGCGCTGAGCTACCGGGCGGTTGGCGACCTGATGGCGACCGCCGCCTAGGCAAGGCGCTGCCAGAGTCGCCGGGCGGCGCTCGCCCTTGCATTCGGTCCCGAAACTCGAAAGACTCGGGTTGGGTCAGGCTGCGGCGGCCGCCCGCGCGAAATGCATGCGTGTCTTTTCGACGGAGACCGGCGCCGTTGCGACTGTCTTGGCTCTGGATGCCCGCGACCTTTGCTGTCGCTCTCGGGCTGGGCGCTGCGTTGATGCCCGTGGGTACGGGCGCGACGGGCGGCAGCACTGCGCCCGCGCCGGATAACGGATTGGTCGGCTACTGGCGGTTCGACGGCAGCCCCGCCGACGCGTCGGGGCATCGGAACGCGGGCACTGTCATCAATGCGAGCTTCGGGCGCGGCCGGGTCGGCAAGGCGCTCGACCTCACCGGCAGCGATGATTCGCACGTCACCGTCCGCGCTTCGCCCAGCCTCGGACGAATGGACCGAAGGATAACAGTGGCCGCATGGGTCTTCCCGCGGACGCTTCCCAACGGATTCCGCGTCGTCGCCTCGCGGCAGATCGCTGCGCTTATGCATCCTGATCAGTTCTATCTCGGCTTCGGCACCCAGCACGGCACGGTTCGCTACAAGTGGCATGTCGGGACGACCGAAGGCGGCAAGACACGGGAAGCCTCGATCTATGCCGGCGCGCCGGAGCCCGGGCATTGGGTCCATCTGGCCGGAGTCTATGACGGCAGGACAATCACGCTCTATATCGACGGCCGGGCCATCGGCCACCAACCGACCAAAGGCCGCATTCCCGTCGACGATAACCCGGTGACCATCGGCGCGGAGGAGAACGGGCCCGTGCCGTTCGTCGTCGAGAATGAGCTCGACGGCCGGATCGACGAGGTCCGCCTCTACGACAGGGCACTCAGCGCCAGGGAAATCCGAGCCCTGTACAAAGGGACAAGGGGCGGTGCGGACAGCTGAGCAACGCGGCGGCGAACGCCGGCCGGCCGCGTCGGCCTTTGCTCTGGTCCTCGGCCTTGCCTGCCTCGCCGCGGGCTGCAGCGACAAGGGCGGCCATCGCGAGCCGACGCACCCGGTCGATGTTCTCACCCAGCGGAATGACATTGCGCGCTCGGGACTGAACCTCGACGAGACGGTACTCGACACGGCGACCGTCGCCGGCGGCGGCTTCGGCAAGCTGTTCGAGCGCACCGTCGACGACGAACTCTATGCGCAGCTGCTCGTCGTCAGCGGCCTGGAGATGCCCGGCAAAGGCCGGCGCAACGTCGTCTTCGCTGCCACAGTCGCCAATAGCATCTACGCTTACGACGCCGACGATCCCAAGGCGGACAAGCCGCTCTGGCACGTCAACTTCACGCCCCCCAGAGCCCGCCCGACGCGGGCGAGCGACATGACCGGCGCCTGCGGCGGCTACTACCAGGACTTCACCGATTCCATCGGTATCGTCGGCACGCCGGTGATCGACCGTGCCGCCGCCACGATGTTCTTCGTCGCACGCTCCTTCGAGGACGGCCGTCACGTCCAACGCCTCCACGCCATAGACATCACCGACGGCAGCGAGCGGCCGAACAGCCCGGTGGAGATCGCCGCCGCGGTTAGGGGCGCAGGCGTTGGCAGCGTCGACGGCATGGTCGCCTTCGATCCACTTCGCGAAAACCAGCGGGCCGGACTGCTCCTCGTCGACGGCGTCGTCTACATCCCCTACGGCGGTCATTGCGACTGGCGCCCGTATCACGGCTGGGTGCTCGGCTACGATGCCGGGACGCTGCAGCAGGCGGTGGTCTGGAATGCGACGCCCGACGGAGTCGGTGGCGGCGTCTGGCAGTCCGGCCAGGGCCTTTCCTCCGACGGTAAGGCCATCTACGTCGTCGCAGCGAATGGCTCAGTTGGTGTCGAGGGCGATCCAGCCTCATTGCGCAATCGCAGTGAAACCGTGTTCAAGATGAGGCGGGCCGGAGACACGCTGGCGCCGATCACATGGTTCACGCCGGGAGACTGGCCGACTCTGGTCAAGACCGACCAGGGCCTCGGCAGTACAGGTCTGCTCGCCATTCCCGGGACGCATCTCGGCGTCGTCGGCTCCAAGGGCGGGATGGTCTATGTTGTCGACACCGACGCCATGGGCGGCGTGGCCGCCGATGGCGAACACGATCGCGCGGTGCAGAGCTTCGGGCTCAATGCCCCCAACAACCTTCACGGTACGCCGCTGTTCTGGGACGGGCCCGACGGCAAGCGTGTCTTTGCCTGGGCGAACGAGGATCGTCTCCGCTCTTTTCCCTTCCACGAGCGCTACGACATCGGCGCGACGGTGCTGGACGTCGATCACGCACAGGCGAGCCGGATGCACGCGCCGCGCGATGATCTGCCGGTGAGGAGCCTGACGCCAGGCGGATTCCTCGCGCTCAGCGCCGATGGCGAGAGGCCGGGCAGCGCGGTCCTCTGGGCGGCGCTACCCCGGTCGGGCAGTGCCAACCATGACGTGCGGCCGGGCATCCTCCGGGCTTTCGATGCCGCCGACATCACGCGCGAACTCTGGAACAACCGCAAAGAGGCGAGACGAGACAGTTGCGGCGGCTTTGCCAAGTTCTCGGTGCCGACCGTCGCCAACGGCAAGGTCTACCTCGGCAGCTTTTCCAGGCGCTTCTGCGTCTACGGCCTCTTTGATTGAACGCGGCGGGTGCAGTCACCAAACCGTCGGAGAACTGTGGTTTCTTCTGCCACGCAGAGGGTGGGGCCGATTCGCGTGCTTTCCATATGCCGAGACAAATGGCTGGCGAAACGGTAGACTCGTCCCCAGATTCGACTTGCGGATAGTCTTCGCAACGGCGATTCTTCGGGGTGGCGGGTCAGTCCCCGCGCGAGGGAGGCACCATGGCTAATGTGCCCTTGATGCCGCAGCGCTTCGCAGGCGGGATGCGGCTTGGCCGTCGGCGGTTCGACCGAACCGGCGGTCCGTTGGGGAGAATAGGCAGCCTGGAAGTTCGGCTCGCCCGTTCCGGCGACGAGGTCAAGCAGGCGCAGAGATTGCGCTACCGCGTCTTCTACGAGGAGATGTCGGCAGTCGCCAACGTGCGGGCGATGTTCTCCGGCCGTGACCGCGATCCGTTTGACCGCATCTGTGACCATCTTCTCGTGCTCGACCATTCCGCCATCGGCGCGCCGGAGATCGTCGGCACCTACCGTTTGCTGCGACAGGAAGTGGCGGTGCGGCGAAAGGGCTTCTATTCGGCCGGCGAGTTCGAGCTTGCGCCCCTGATCGCCCGCCATCCCGACCGGGTGTTCCTCGAACTCGGCCGTTCCTGTGTCCTCAAGCCCTATCGCACCAAGCGGACGGTCGAGCTGCTCTGGCACGGCATCTGGAGCTATGTCCGGCAGCACAATATCGATGTGATGATCGGCTGCGCCTCGCTCGAGGGTACCGACCCGAAGCGGCTCGCACCGCAGCTCGGGTTGCTGCGCAAGGCCGCGCCGACGCCGGACATGTGGCGGGTGCGCGCACTGCCCGGCCGGGGCGTGCCGATTGACCAGCTCGCTGATCCTGATCCCGGCGACAGCATGGCGGCGCTCCGCGAGTTGCCGCCGCTCATCAAGGGCTACCTCAGGCTCGGCGGCTACATCTGCGAGGATGCGGTGATCGACTGGCAGTTCGGTACGACCGATGTCTTCATCGTGCTGCCGGTAGAGCGCATCAACACCCGCTACATCAACTACTACGGCGCGGACGCCACCCGCCACGCCGCCTGAAGCGGGGTTACGGCCGCCGCTGCATCAGCACGAGATCGAGCCAGCGGCCGAACTTGAAGCCCACCTCCGGCATCCGGCCGCACTCGACGAAGCCGAGGTTGCGGTGCAGCGAGAGCGAGGCTTCGTTGTCGGCGGCGATGCCGGCCACCATCACGTGCTTGTCGAGGGCCGCAGCCGCCTTCGCCAGCGCTTCGATCATGCCGGAGGCGATGCGCCGCCGCCGGGCGCTTTCCGCAACATAGACCGAATGCTCGACCGTGAACCGGTAGCCGTCAAAGGGGCGGAAGTCGCCAAAGGTCCCGTAGGCGGCGACGGCGCCATCCACTTCGGCCACCAGCACGGGGTAACCCTGGCCGGTTCGCGCCCGGTACCAGGCACGGCGATTCTCGAGGTCCACCACGGCGTCGTTCCAGATCGCCGTGGTGTGGAGGACGGCGTGATTGTAGATCGCGGTGATGGCGTCGAGGTCGGTCTCGACAGCCGGGCGGATGGGGATCATCTGACGCGCTCGCGGATGGTGGCGAGGCGAATTTAGCACGGTGGCCCGCCACCGTTGCAGCGGCGTGTTCCCGCGGGGCCGAATCGGTTCTATTGAGAGGCCGCCGGCGGAGATTCGGATTGTGGCCCGCACCGAACGCCTCTTTTCGCTCATGGATGCACTTCGCCGTCACCGCCGTCCGGTGACGGCGGCCGATCTCAGCGCCGATCTCGGCGTCTCGGTCCGCACCATCTACCGCGACATTCAGGTCCTGACCGGGCTCGGTGCGCCCATCGACGGCGAGGCAGGGCTCGGTTACCTGCTCCGACCGGGCTTCTTCCTCCCGCCGCTGATGTTCGATGAAGCCGAACTCGAAGCGCTTGTTCTTGGCGTGCGTTTCGTTGGTCGCCAGGGCGACGAGTCGCTCGCCGCGGCCGCCAGCAATGCACTCGCCAAGATCGCTGCGGCCGCGCCGGCCGACCTTCGCGACGCCATCGCGGCGACTGGCCTCTGGGCGCCGCCGCGCTGGACACCGGACCCCGACCGTCACCTGCTCGCGCCACTTCGCGAGGCGATCCGGCGCGAGCTTAAGATCCGCATCGTCTATACCGATGAGAAGGGCGCCGAGACGACGCGGCTGATATGGCCGATCGCGCTCTCCTTCTACGACGATCGCCGGACGATCGCGGCATGGTGCGAGCTGCGTTCCGGTTTCCGTCATTTCCGGACCGACCGAATCGGCGACCTGGCCCCCACCGGCGAGCGCTATCCCCGGCGGCGGGCGCTGCTGGTGGCGGATTGGCGGCGCGAGAACAAGCTGCCACGCGGCGAGTAGAGGCGCGCGAAAAGGAGGATCCGGGGATGACCGTCAAAGGCCTTTGCTTCCTGGGGATGCGGACCGATCGTCTCGAGGAAACCATCGCCCTGTTTGAAGACGTGGTGGGACTGCCGCTCACCCGCCGCGACGGCGACCTTGCGGTCTTCACGCTCGCCGACGGCAGTCTGGTCGAGTTGTTCGGGCCGAAGACGCGCATGCATGGCGTCTTCACGACCGGCCCCGTCGTCGGCTTCCGGGTTGACGACTTCGACGCGACCAACCGTGCGCTGGAGGAGGCGGGTATCGAGTTTGTGGCCGGGGTGCAGCATGCCGATGGCATGAGCTGGCGACACTTCCGCTGCCCCGACGGCACGATCGCCGAGATCACCGGACCCGGCGTGCCGCCGTCGGCGTAGCGCCGTCAGCGCCTCCTGTCAGGTTCTGTCCGTGCCCAAGCGCACAGTCGGCTCAGGACAATGAGACAGGGACGAAGCGGTCATGAGCGTCAAGACCTTCCACGGCAGTTGTCACTGCGGCGCGGTGCGGTTCGCGGCCGACATCGACCTCGCCGCTGGCACCGGTCGCTGCAACTGCAGCTTCTGCACCAAGATCCGCAGCTGGAATGCCCTCATCAGGCCAGAGGCCTTCCGGCTGCTCGCTGGCGCAGACGTGCTTTCGGACTACCAGTTCGGGCAACTCGTCGGGCATCATGTCTTTTGCCGGCACTGCGGCGTGCATGCGTTCAGCCGAGGCCATCTTGAGCAACTCGGAGGGGATTTCGTCGCGGTCCAACTGGCCAGCCTTGACGACGCGGCGCCAGCCGATCTGATTTCGGCACCCGTCAGCTACGCCGACGGACGGCACGACAACTGGTGGAACCAGCCGATGGAGACCCGCCATCTTTGAGGGCATTGATGACTGAAGTCGGCCTCGCGCTGTTCGATACGCCGATCGGGCCCTGCTGTGTCGCGTGGGGTCCAGCCGGGATCGTTGCGCTGCAGCTTCCCGAGCCTTCCCCGGAGTCGACCCGGTCTCGCCTCCGTCGGGTCCATCCCGGTGCGATCGAGATGGCCCCGCCGGAACCGGTGGCGTCGGCGGTCGCCGCGATCTGCGATTTGCTCCGGGGCGAGCCGCGCGACCTCGGCGGGATTGTCCTCGACATGCGGGGGATCGGCGACTTCGAGGCCAGCGTTTACGCCGTCGCCCGCACAATTCCGCCGGGCCGGACGATGACCTATGGCGAGGTCGCGACGCGCCTCGGCGAGCCGGGCGCGGCTCGTGCCGTTGGCCGCGCGCTAGGTCGCAATCCTTTTGCTATCATCGTTCCGTGCCATCGCGTCGTTGCTGCCGGCGGCCGGATCGGCGGTTTTTCTGCAAGCGGCGGGGTTGGCACCAAGCGGCGGATTCTTGCGATCGAGGGCGCGGAGCCCGACGCGCCGACACTCCCCGGCTTCCTCTGATCCCCGCTTTCAGCCGACACCCCTTGCTCACTGCCGTCCGATCCCGCATGTCTTGGTCATGGGCGGCGTGCGTGGCGATTTGATTGGGCAAGCCTCGAGGTGAACGGCAGCCGGCGTCACACTATCGTCTCGCACGGCCGAGCGACTGCGGCGCAGAATCCGCCCGTCCATCCGGACGATAGCGCATGGCTCCGCGGCATCGACATGCTGTGGTCGAAGGGGACGGCCGCGCACTGCGATGTCGCAGGCCCGCCGGGATACAGACTTCGTGCGACCGAGAGCTGCCGGTCGCAGTCCTTCTTCCGAAGGCACTATCGGCGCGCCTCGGGCGTCGTCTGGCTACGGACGAGCGGATTGGCCCGGCGCGGCCAGCCCTGCGATCTTGATCGTTTCGCCCGCGCCGCGCTGCCCACGATTCGCAGGCCCTTCGCCTTGGTCACCACGGATGGCGACGCCAGTGTTCCCTCCGATCTCCGCCCCGACACGGTCGCCGCGCTGCTCCAGTCGCCGTTTCTCGTCACATGGCGCGCCCAGAACTACGACGGTACCCCGCACCCGAAGCTGGGACCGTTCCCGATCGGACTTGATCTCCACACGCCGCGGCCTGAGGGCGACGCCGACGCTCTTGCAAGGCTTCTCCTCGACATTCGCCTCCGGCGGCCGACGCCGGGCGGAAGCCGTCCGCGTCGCGTTTTCACCGACGTCAACCTCAACCCCAACTCGCACGATCGCCGCCGGGTCGTCGCCCGCCTGTCGGATTCCCCGCTGGTTGATTTTGCCACGGCAAAGGTATCGCAGGCCGAAATCTGGCGGCGATATGCGGAGGCTACCTTCGTATTGAGCGTCCCCGGCGTCGGCAACGATTGTCACCGTACCTGGGAGGCCCTCTATCTCGGCGCCATCGTCATCGCGAAACGGTCGGGCATCGACGCCCTGTTCGCCAACCTGCCCGTGGCGTTGGTGGACGACTGGGAGGAGGTTGGCGACGGGGCGCGGCTCGCAGAGTGGTACGCACGGTATGCCCCGTTGACCGAGCGCGCCCACATCTTTCGGCAGCTCGATCCCGAGCGCTGGCTCACCCCTGTCCGGGAGGCTGTTGCCGCCGCGTCGGGCCGGAGGGATCGGCGCGAACGACGCCGCCGCGCGGCGTGACCCTCGGTTCGTTCGGAGATCGAACGAACGCTGGTGTCTGTAGCCGGCTAGTGTCGCGGCCGGTTCTTCTCGAAGGCCGCCAGTTTCTCGGGGCCGGCCTCGGTCTGGTAGCGCGCCTGCCATTCCGCGTAGGGCATGCCGTAGATGATCTCGCGGGACTCGTCCTTGTTGAGGGCGATGCCGCGTGCTTCGGCTGCCTCACGGTACCAGTTCGACAGGCAGTTCCGGCAGAACCCGGCGAGGTTCATCAGGTCGATGTTCTGGACGTCCGTCCGTTCGCGCAGATGCTCGACCAGTCGGCGGAAGGCAGCAGCCTCGAGCTCGGTGCGGTTTGCCTCGTCGGATGGGATCATTGGCGGACCTCGTCGTTGATGCATCTCCGGACTTCGCCGTCAGACAGCGTCTATCGGACCGGCGCGCGAGCCGAAATGGCGGATCGTATGTACCTCTGGGTCACGGTTGAGGTCGGCGAGGATTGGCGCAAGCCGCTCGGCCCATGTCTCGGCGCCGTCGTCATCGGCGATGAGGTCCTGGCGGATCTCGATTAGCGCGTTGGCAAGGCCGCGTCGGGTTGCATGGCGGTAGAGCGTGTCGCCGACGAGATTGCCGGTATAGGGCTCGTTGTCGCCGACGACGAGATCGCTGCCGGCACGGAGGCGTTCGATCAACGGTACCGCGAGCCGCGGGTCGGCATCCCACAGGATGCCAACCTGCCACGGTCGTCCGCGTCCGCGCCAGACGGGTGTGAAGCTGTGGATCGAGACGATCGCCGGCGCGATTCCTGTGGCGAGCGCTCGCTCGATCGCCGCGCCCACTGCCGCGTCATAAGGGGCGTAGTAGCGCTCGATCCTCTCGCACCGTTCGCGATCGTCGATGTGCCGATTGCCGGGAATCGCCGCCCTGTCGGAGAGTCGCATGATCAGGGTGGGGTCGTCCCGGCCGCGATTGGGGTCGATCAGCAGACGCGAGAAGCGCGACAGGACGGCTGGGGCGCCGAGCCGCCTGGCGAGAGCAAGCGTGACGGCCCTTGCCCCGGGGTCCCAGGCGATGTGGCGCATCAGCGCACCGGGCTCAAGGCCGAGCGTCCCATAATGGGACGGAATTCGGTTCTCGGCGTGGTCGCAGATGAGGAGGAGGCCGTTCGCGGGATCGCCCTCGATTGTGAGCGGTGCGAATCCGACGTCACTCGACGCTGGGGTCGTGTTCATGGCGCGATGATAGATGCAGCGTCACCGGGTTGCCACCGGCGACAGGCAACCTCGTCACGTCCGTCCCGGGCGGGCCGAGGCCATGATGCCGCCGCCTTCGCAGACTTGAGTGCACGAATCGGGCTGAGCCGAGCGATTCTCGGAGGGTGAGAGATCATGAAAATGCAAAGCACAATCGTTGACAGGGTGAAACTTGCCGCGCGATAAGTGCGGCACTCTTTAACACGACGAGCCGGTTCGCATTTTTACCGACCCGATGCCATCGCGCGCACCCAGATCCTGGTACCGGAAGGCTGTCGTTGCCGCCAGCGTCGTCCTGCTTGCGGCGGTGGCGGGTGGTGCCTTCCTGATGATCAACCAGAACCAGGGATCGACAGAGGTCCGGTTGCTCGAGGCAGGGGCGGCGCCGGCTGGGGTGACGGGCGCCTTGTCGGCGGAGGGGAGCGCAAGCGGACTTCGCCTCTGCAACAAGTCCGGCAGCCGCGTCGGCGTCGCTATCGGTTACAAGGACGGCCGGCGCTGGACGACGGAGGGCTGGTGGAATATAGCGGCCTCGACCTGCGAGACGCTGATGGCGGGACCGCTGGTTTCTCGCTACTACTACATCTACGCCCTCGACTATGATCAGGGCGGCGCCTGGGGCGGCAAGGCGATGCTGTGCACCCGGGACAAGATGTTCACCATTCACGGGATTGAGGATTGCGTGGCGCGGGGATTTGATCGCAGTGGTTTCTTCGAGGTCGATACCCGCGAGCAACCGAGCTGGACCGTCCAGCTGACGGAGCCGGGCGAGATCGGCACGGGCGGCCGATGAGGCGGTCGCGCAAGGTCAAGATTCTCGCGACTCTCGGCCCAGCCTCTTCCGAAAAGTCGATCATCCGGCGCCTTTATGACGCCGGTGCCGACATTTTCCGGATCAACATGAGTCACACCGACCACGCCCGCCTGCGGGCGCTGGTTGCAACGATCCGGGAGGTCGAGGCCGAGGTGGGCCGGCCGATCGGCATTCTTGCCGATCTCCAGGGTCCGAAGCTTCGGCTCGGAAAGTTCGCCGAGGGCGCGATCGACATCGGGCCAGAGGACGTCATTGTCCTCGATTCGGACCCTACCCCGGGCGATAGAACGCGAGTGGAGCTGCCGCATCCCGAAATTCTTGCCGCACTCGAACCGGGCCACCGACTGCTGCTTGACGACGGCAAGGTCCGTCTTCGCGTGACCGAAGCATCGTCGACCCGCGCGGTAGCCGTGGTTGAGGCCGGCGTGCGTCTTTCCGACCGCAAGGGCGTCAGTGTTCCCGATTCGACCATCGATTTCGGCGCGCTGACCGAAAAGGACCGTTCCGACCTCGAGGCGGCCCTCCATGCTGAGGTCGACTGGATCGCGTTGTCCTTCGTCCAGCGTGCGGAGGACCTCGCGGAAGTCAAGAAGGTGGCAAGGGGCCGCGCCGCCGTGATGGCCAAGATCGAAAAGCCGCAGGCGGTCGAGCGGCTCGATTCGATCATCGACTTCGCCGATGCCCTGATGGTCGCGCGCGGCGACCTCGGGGTCGAACTGCCGCTTGAGCGGGTGCCCGGCATCCAGAAACGGATCACCCGCGCTGCCCGCCGCGCCGGCAAACCGGTGGTCGTGGCGACGCAGATGCTCGAATCGATGATTCAGGCGCCGGTACCGACGCGCGCCGAGGTGTCGGACGTCGCCACCGCGGTGTTCGAAGGAGCGGATGCGGTGATGCTGTCGGCCGAGTCCGCCTCCGGCGACTTCCCGGTCGAGGCGGTCGAGACGATGGATCGGATTGCCATCGAGGTCGAGCGCGACCCCAACTACAAGAACATCATGCACGCCCAGCGAACCGAGCCGGAGTCGACCGGCGCGGACGCCATCTCGGCGGCTGCGCGGCAGATTGCCGAGACGCTCAACCTTGCTGCGATCTGCTGTTACACCTCATCCGGTGCGACGGCGATGCGGGCCGCCCGCGAACGGCCGCAGACGCCGATCATTGCGCTCTCGCCGGTCCTGCACACCGCCCGCCGTCTGTCGCTAGTCTGGGGCCTGCACTGCATTGCGGGGCCTGAGCCCAGCACGCTCGAGGACATGATCCACCACGCCTGCCGGATAGCGCTTCGCGAGGGCCTCGCTCAGCCGCACGAGCGCATCATCGTCACGGCAGGCGTGCCCCTCGGCAAGCCCGGCGCCACCAACATGCTGCGCGTCGCGTTCGTCGAGCCCGAGGCCTAGCCGCGACCCTCAGATGTCCTGGCCGCTGGTCGTGGCCTCAAGGTCGTCGAGTTCATCGCGGATATTCTGGAGATGCGGGTCGATGTCGAGCGCGGCGCGAAACGCCGCCTTCGCGCGCTCGTCGTCACCGATCGCCCGCATGATGATGCCAAGGCCGCTCAGCGCCCCGAAGTGGCGCGGCTCAAGCTCCAGCACTTTGCCAATGTCGCCGATCGACTTGCCGTAGTCATCGAGCAGAAAATAGACGGTCGCCCGCTTGTTCCAGCCTTCGATATAGGCGGGGTCGAGCAGGATGATGCGGTCGAGAAAATCGAGGGCGCGCGGATATTGTTTCTGCTCCATCGCCTTGAGCGTCCATTGCATCAAGACATCGATGGTATCGCTGTCGGATTCGAGCCACAGGCCGAGAATGTCGTTCTCGATCTCGTCCGCGGTATCAGGATCGGTCTCGGTTCGGAGCGAAGCAAGCAGCGCATCAATACGGTCGGCGCGCGAAGGCTCTATTACCGGCGCGTCGGCGCTCACCGACGGGCCGGTCTCCTCCGCGGAGACCGCGCCGGCTTCGACCACGGGGATCGCGAGGGCTGAAGCGATCAGGACAACCAAAACGCCGCGCATCGTGCGAGATTATCGCCCGACCGCAGCATCGGTCAAAGACAAACGCGCGTGAATCTGCGGCTCAGCCCTGGCGAGCCTTGAACCGCGGGTTGGTCTTGTTGATGATATACACGCGGCCCTTCCGCCGGACGAGGCGATTGGCACGGTGGCGCTTGCGAAGCGAGCGCAGGGAATTGCGAATCTTCATTGTCTTGACCGAAAGATGGGGGCCGTCGGCCCGAAATTCGGGCGGAACGTATTGGCCGGCCCCGCCGCTGTCAAGCAAGCCGCGGCGAAAACCCTGACAGCCGTTGTCTTCAGCCGCGTGTGCCGATGTCGGCGCGCCGGTCGGTGGAGGCCCTGGACGCGCGTCGACGGCCGCCGACGGCAGTCCTATGCATCATCCAGGCGACCTGCGGCGTGTGCTGGGCAATGCCGTGAATGACGATCTGCACGGTCTTGCGGTTGCCGCGGCTGTTGGACATCAGAAGGCTGTCCTCGAGCTCTGGCTCCAGACCGTCGGTCTGGAAGTCCCACGTCTCGCCATCGGGAAGCTGCAACGACACGCCGCGGCCGGAAGCCATTCGCGTCGCCTGGACTCCCGGGCTGAGGTGGAAGCGGATCGTGAACACGTCTTTGCCCGATCGACCGATGGGCGCACCGGTGGGGCTGAGAAACGAGTCGACGCCGTCGAGGCGGTCACCCGCGTCCGAGAGACTGAGCTGTCGCTGGTGAACGATTCCGTAGCGGTCGACATAGCCGTTGTGGTGCATGTGGAGCACCGTCGCGCCATTCTGACGGTGGCGCTCCGAGTGGACGCGGGTCGGACCGGCGATGATCGCTTCTCCCAGCCAGTCCCCCATCCACGACTGCTGCAGGAAACGGCAGGACGACGTGTCGTTGAGGGCAACGGTCGAGTGCGCGGCTGTGGTCCGAGACAGTCGGCGCAACGGCCCGGCAGAGGCCACCGGCACGCCGCAATTGATGATCAGACGTTGCCGCCCGACGCTCATCTCGAACGACAGGCACCCGGCGTGGGCATTGGTCGAGAAGTCGACGGGCGGCGGCCGGCCTGCATCAACCAGGAGGATCGCATCGCCCGCCTCAATCCGCTGGTAGCCGGAGTGCGGCGCGTGTGTCAGCGGCGCGCCGCGAACGTCGTCATAGGCGAGCACAGTGGCGAGTTGGTCCGAGGCGGTATCCCCGCAGCCGTTGAAGTGGGCGAAGCTCCCATCGCCCTGCCGGAAGAACCGCAGCATCGGCATCATCCGGTCGATCGCCGACAACAGGATGCGCGAGGGCTGGGAGCCACGTGCACTGAAAGCCTGGCGCAGAGGCAGCGTATCCACCAGAAGGTCCAGCACGGCTGCCGGATTGCGACTGACATGGCCGCCGTCCGGCAGGATCTGGCGCACGAGTTCGAGATCGAGCCACTTCGTTGCCTGCTTCAGGAAGCGTTGCTGCTCGGACATCGCCAGCGCTGCCGATGACAGCGCGATCATCACCCGCAGTCGCGGCAGGCCCTGCGGGCCGTCGTGGGCGGTGCGCCGCAGGTAGCGGACCTGCCGGGTGAGCGACTTCATGAACCGTCGATAGAAGTCGACGTCGCAGCCCTCCAGGATCAGCGGCGTCTGGTTCAGCCACGAGATCACACGCCGGGCCACGACGCCCGTGTCCCAGGCAACCGGGTCGGCGCGACCGGAGTGGCGCATCCATTCGTCGACGAGACTCCGCGCGTTCGAGCGGGAGATCGCCATGTCGGTGGCACGGAGGTGGCGGAGCCAGCCGAAGGCGTGCAGTTCCCTCGCCCATTCTTCGTTCGGCGGGTCGGCTTCGAAGATCGAGTGCCCTTCCGCATCCACGCCGGTGCCGGAGAATACGAATCGGCCGGCATAGATGTCGAGGGCGACGGTGGGATCCGCGGTCCGCAGGTCGATCGGTGCAATCAGCAGCCGTTCGGGCACAGCGCCGGTGTAGCGCCAGCTATAGAGGACGCTCGCATGATAGCGGAACGTCATCTGACGCTGCATCGCGCTCATGGCATAGCGAAGCTGTCGCCCCTGACCGGCTATCGGCCCGATCGCCATGGTCCTCTCAGCCTTCCGACATCGTCGCGCCGGCCGTCGAATCGACCGGCGCTCGGGAACGTCAAACTAATCCCCGTGCCACGCCCTGAATACCCCACCTTCCGTCCGCGTCTAGCGTTTCCGGACGCGCATCATGAAGAAGCCGTCGAGCCCCGACAATCGCGGTGTTGCCGCCGGCAAGTGACAGGGAAGTGTCCGGACGGCGCCGGAAGAGAGCAGGACGCCGTCAATTCCGCCGATCTCCTGCGCGCTGACCGGCACGATTTGCAGCGAATGGCGGTGGAGCGCCTGGGCCATTTGGTGCTCGCCTTCCTCCGGTTCGATCGAACAGGTCGAGAATACCAGTGTTCCGCCGGGGCGGAGCCAGCCCACCGCCCTGTCGATCATCCGGCTCTGAAGCGTGGCCAGCTTGGTGATGTCTTCCGGCCGCTTCAGCCATGGAATATCGGGGTGGCGGCGGATCGTGCCGGTGGCCGAACAGGGTGCATCGAGCAGGATCGCGTCAAACGGCTCCGCCGGCGCCCAAGTGAGCACGTCCGCCTCGACCAGGTCGGCCTCGAGGCCGAGTCGCTGCAGGTTGGCGGCAACCCGCCGCAGCCGGCCGGGGGAGATGTCGACGGCGGTCACGTGCGCCCCTGAGAGCACCAACGCCGCGGTCTTGCCGCCCGGGGCGGCACAGAGGTCGGCAACGCGCTTGCCGGTGAAGCCGGCGAGCAACCGGGCCGGCAACGCTGCGGCGGCATCCTGGACCCACCAGGCGCCTTCGGCGTAGCCGGGCAGCGCCTCGACCGGCCCGTCCGGGATGAGGCGCACCGAACCGGTGGGAAGCACCATTCCGCCGAGCGCCCCGGCCCAGGCGGACGGATCCGCCTTGACGGTGAGGTCGAGCGTCGGCTCTTCGAGATTGGCCGCCACGATCCGGGCCGCGTTATCTTCGCCCCAGGCAGCCACCCAACGCTGCCAGAGCCAGTCCGGAACGGCGAAACGGGGGGACGCGCTGGCGGCGAGGATGGCATCGCGCTCGCGGCCGAGCCGTCGGAGGACGGCGTTGGCGAGGCCCTTGAAATGGAGGGCGTCGCGGTCGGCGCCGATCTGCTCCATCGCCACCGAGACCGCTGCATGGTCGGGCACGTCGAGATAGAGCAACTGCGCTGCAGCGACCTCGAGGATCCGGAAGAAGGCGCCCGCCCGCCGCGGTGGCCGCTCGATCAGCGTCGCCAGGATACGGGTGATCTGGCCGTGGTGCCGCAGCGCCGCGGTGACGATGGCGCGGGTGAGCCGCCGGTCGCGTTCCGGCAGCGCCCGCCACGCCGCGTCACCAGCGGCCGCATCGAACAGCAAATCCATCGATCGCTTGCGGTCGATGACCTCGGTCAGCAGGGAGACGGCGGCCTGGCGAACGGCAAGACCCGGCGCCCCGGGCCGGGCCTTCGGCGCCACCCCTTGCTTCGATCTCAACCCCACGGGCCACGCTGGCGATTGAAGGCGGGGCCGGTGCGTCCGACGCGCGGCACGCTCACCCGCGACGGCGCGGACGACGATGCCTCGGCAGGCGCGTAACCATTGCCGGAGAAGCCGCCACCGAACTCCGCCGCCATCGCGTTCAGGGCGGCGATGCGGTTCTCGGTGGAGGGATGGGTCGAGAACAGGTTGTCCATGCGCGCGCCTGACAGGGGATTGATGATGAAGAGATGGGCCATCGCGGGATTGCGTTCTGCGGCCGGGTTCGGGACCTGCCGGGCCGCGTTGTGGATCTTTGCAAGCGCGGAGGCAAGCCACGCCGGTCGCCCGGTGATCTCGGCGGCGGCGCGGTCGGCGGAATATTCCCGCGTCCGGCTCACCGCCATCTGCACCAGCATGGCGGCGATCGGCGCGACCAGGGCGGCGATGAGCACGGCGATGAAGCCGAAAGGATTGTTGTTGTCCCGCGAGCTGCCGCCGAAGAACAGCGCGAAGTTCGCAAGCATCGAGATTGCACCGGCGATCGTCGCCGTGATGGTCATGGTCAGCGTGTCGCGGTTCTTCACATGGCCGAGCTCGTGCGCCATCACGGCGGCGATCTCGTCGCGGCTGAGCGAACGGAGCAGCCCCGTCGTCGCCGCGACCGCAGCGTTCTCAGGGTTGCGGCCCGTCGCGAAGGCGTTCGGCTGCGGGCTGTCGATCACGTAGACCTTCGGCATCGGCAGGTCGGCCTTGGCGGCGAGGTCCTGGACGAGAGAGTAGTACTCGGGTGCCGTCTGCGCGTCGACCTCGCGCGCGTTGTTCATCCGTAACACCATCTTGTCGGCGTTCCAGTACGCGAACATGTTCATGCCCGCGGCGAGAACCAGGGCGAACGTCATGCCTCCGGTGCCGCCGACCAGGTAGCCGACGCCCATGAAGATCGCCGTCAGTGCGGCGAGAAGCATGGCAGTGCGCATGAAGTTCATCGTCTCTCTCCGTTCGGCCATAGCCGGCCGCCCCGGATAGATGGGAGGCATGGAGACCCTGCGCAAGGGGCAATGCATCCGCTAACCTCTTGGTTCCGCAAGGTTACTCCGGTCGGCCGGTCAGTGGCAGTAGAGGCTGCGGCCGGACTTGCCGCGTTGGGCGAGGTCGAAGTGGAAATGGTCGCTATGGTAGCGGTCCGAGCCGGGGCCGAGCACGGTGGTGAACGGCCCGCAGGCGGCCTTGCGGACCTCGCGGAGGAAGGCGTTCTGGGCGAGGCCGTTCTTGCCGCCCACCACGATCCACTCGCCCTTCACCTTGAAGGCCGAGATATCGATGGCGTTGCCCTTGGCGTGTTCGCTCAGCTTGGCGCCGGCGACGTTGTTGCGCGACCGGCAGGCATAGGAGGAGGCTACCCGGACATCGGTAACGCTGCCGCCGAGCTTCTGGCGCGCCAGAGGGTCGACCACGTCGCGCATAAAGGCGGCAAGTGTCGAAGCGACGTCGCAGTTGACCGTCGCCTTGGCCGAAAGTTGGACGGCACCGCCCCCGAGCGCTGCCACTTCGACCGGCGACGCGACGCTGCAGCTCCCCTTGCGGATCGGGCTGATCGCGACGGCCGTCACCCCGAGCGACGTCAGCGTCTTGGAGCAGCTTCCGCCCTGGCGGAGCACGCCAAGGATGGCCGAGCTGCGCTCCTCCTGGAGGTCGGGGGCGAGCGCGGCGGTCTTGGGACGAAGGTTGGGCGTCACCGCAATGTCGTCGTCCGACGGCGCATAGGAGAGGAGGGGCTGACCCGGTTCCGTCGTCTCCTCCGGATCCGGATTGGCCGCCTTATGCACAGCACCGAGCGAGCGCGCCGTGATCATCGCCGCGATCGCGTCCTCATGCTGGTCGAGGTCGAGCGGGAGGTACTCGGCGTCGTCAAACGCGGGCGGCGCCGGCGCTTCCGCCAGCTGAGGCCCCGCCTCGGTCGGGCGGAGCCTTGGCGTCGGCACGCTGTCGGCCCCCGGAGCTGACGCCGATTGTGTCGGTTCCTGCGGTTTCGGGGCCGCGGCCTCCGATGCCAGCGGCTCTGCCGGCGGGGCTTCGTCCGCCGGGGGCGGTGCGGCATGCCGCTCCTTCGGCTGCACCAGCCCCTTCAGGGTGTCAGCCGGTTGCTTGAAGATCTTCCCCAAGGGCTCGAGTGGTCCGCCGTCCGCCGTGACCGCAAGCATCGCCGGCGTCAGGGCCAATACAACGACGGCCGTTACGCGGACGACAGCAGGGCGGAAGCGCATCGGCATCACAGCGCTCCACCGAGCTGCAGGAGCGCTGCCTCGTGATACCGGGCGGCATGCCGATCAAAGCAGCAGAAGAGCACCTTCTCCAACGCGCCCGTTCCCTCGTCGGTTTCGCCCACCACTGTCCTGACCGCAATCGCCGCCGCCCGCTCGGCGGGAAATCCGTAGATGCCGGTCGAGATCGCCGGGAAGGCGATCGTGGCAAGACCATGCCTGGCCGCCAGTCTCAACGACGATTGATAGCACGCCGCGAGCAATTGGTCCTCGTCAGCGTCGCCGCCGCACCAGATCGGCCCGACGGTGTGAATGACGCGCCGGGCCCTGGGGTTGTAGCCGCGGGACATCCGCGCCTCGCCAGTCGGGCAGCCGCCCAGCGTCCGGCATTCGGCGAGGAGTCCGGGGCCTGCGGCGCGGTGGATCGCTCCGTCGACCCCGCAGCCGAGCAGTGACGAATTCGCGGCATTGACGATGGCGTCGACCGCAAGGGTGGTGATGTCGGCGATGATGACCGAGAGCGCCGGACGGGTGTCCGCCGGGCGCATGGTCAGCGGCTCAGCAGGAACACGGCCTGCTGTCCGAACAGGTTCCAGAACCACCATGGCGCATTGAGGCCGATGCGCTGGCCATGGGCGTTGAGCGCGATGCCCCGTTCGATCTTGGCGTGAACCTCGTCGCACAGGGCCACGAAGTCGCGGATCGTACAGAAGTGGATATTGGGGGTGTCGTACCAGGTGTGCGGCAGGTTGCCAGTCACCGGCATGCGTCCGGTGAAGGTGATCAGTCCGCGGATGCGCCAGTTGCCGAAATTGGGGAAGGAGACGATCGCCTTCTGCCCGATGCGCAGCATCTGTTCGACGACGTGCCGGGGGCGGCGGGTGGCTTGGAGCGTCTGGCTGAGGATGACATAGTCGAAGGCGTCGTCGGGATAGTCGACGAGGTCGGTGTCGGCGTCGCCCTGGATCACCGAAAGGCCGCGGGCCACGCACTCGTTGACCCCCTTCTGGCTGATCTCGATGCCGCGGCCGTCAATACCGCGGGTCGCCTCGAGCAGCGTCAGGAGCTGGCCGTCGCCGCAGCCGACGTCGAGCACGCGCGTTCCCGGCGTCACCAACTCGGCGATAGCGAGATGGTCGACGCGGGCGACGTTGCGCGGCGGTTGCGTCGAGGGCGCGTTCATGGCGTCAGACGATTCCACGGGCATGCGCAGCCGACGAAAGGAAGCCGCGGATGGTGGCGAACAGTTCTGGCTCGTCGAGGAGAAACGCGTCGTGGCCGCGGTCGGTCTCGATCTCGACGAAGCTGACACTGGCCGCAGCGGCATTGAGGGCGCGGACCACCGCCTTGCTCTCGACCGTCGGGAACAGCCAGTCCGAGGTGAAGGAGACCACGCAGAATCGCGTCCGCGTGCCCTTGAAGGCGTTAGCAAGGCGGCCGTCGAAATCCGCGGCAAGGTCGAAATAGTCCATTGCCCGGGTAAGGTAGAGATATGAATTGGCGTCGAACCGGTCGACGAACGTCATCCCCTGGTGCCGCAGGTACGATTCGATCTGGAAGTCGGCGTCAAAGCCGAAGGTCGGCTTGTCGCGATCCTGGAGGTTTCGCCCGAACTTGCGGTGCAGCGCATCGTCGCTGAGGTACGTGATGTGCGCGGCCATGCGCGCCACTGCCAACCCCTTTTTGGGGCTCGTGCCCTCACGGAAATATCGGCCGCCCCGCCATTCCGGGTCGGCCATCACCGCCTGGCGGCCGACTTCGTGGAACGCGATGTTCTGGGACGAATGCTTGGCGCCAGCCGCGATCGGCAGCGCCGAAAACACCCGTTCGGGGTAGGTCGATGCCCACTGCAGAACCTGCATTCCGCCCATCGAGCCGCCCGCCACCGAAAACAGCGTCTCGATGCCGAAATGGTCGATGAGCTTGACCTGTGCCCGCACCATGTCGCGGATGGTGATGACCGGAAGGTCGAGGCCGTAGGGCTCGCCGGTTGCGGGGTTGGTTGAGGCGGGGCCGGTGGTCCCCATGCAGCTCCCAACCACGTTCGAGCAGATGACGAAATAGCGGTCGGTGTCGATCGGCTTGCCCGAGCCGACCATGTCCGACCACCAGCCCGGCTTGCCGGTCACCGGATGGCGGCTTGCGACGTGCTGGTCGCCGGTCAGCGCGTGGCAGATGAGGATGGCGTTGGATCGGTCGGCGTTGAGCGTGCCATAGGTCTGGTAGGCAATCTGCAGGTGGTCGATCTGGCGGCCGGAATCGAGCCGGAGAGGCTGGTCCGGGCCAAAACGCAGTACCTCGCTCGCCGGGTGGTCAGCCTGGTCGAGCGCGTCGTTTCCGCGCGCGCCCGGCGCTATGGCCGCCGGGGCAGGGTCGCTGCGTATCGGCATGGTCGTCACATGATCCTTCGGCTTGCTAGGTGCGAGCCCCTGAACTGTCAATGTTTTCTTTGATTTTGCACCATCGCTTGCCTATGAATGCCCGCGCTCGAAGGGAGCCTCAAGGCATGAACCAGAGACCAGTCCGTCCGGGCCCGCGCCCCGGCGTGCTCGACATTGCGGCCTATGTACCGGGCCGGTCCAAGGCGCCCGACGGCGTGCGACTGCATAAGCTGTCGTCGAACGAGACCCCGCTCGGCCCAAGCCCTGCAGCGATTGCGGCCTATCGCGACACAGGGTCGAAGCTCGACCTCTATCCCGATGGTTCGCAGCGTCAGCTGCGCGAGGCGATCTCCGACACCTTCGGCCTCAATGCCGAGCGCATTGTCTGCGGTGCCGGCTCCGACGACCTTCTCTACCTCATCGCCCACGCCTTCATCGGCCCCGGCGACGAGGGCATCTACACCGAACACGGATTTGCCATCTATCCGATCGCGATCCGCGCCGCGGGCGGGATTCCCGTCGTTGCGCCGGAGCGTCATCTCACCACCGATGTCGACGCCATTCTTGCCCGCGTCAGCGACCGCACGCGCGTGGTCTACATCGCCAATCCCAACAACCCGACCGGCACCTACCTGCCGTTCGACGAGGTGCGGCGCCTGCACGCCGCCCTGCCGTCGGACGTGGTGCTCGTGCTCGATGCAGCCTATGCCGAGTACGTCCAGCGCAACGACTACGAGAGCGGCATCGAACTTGCGGCGACGGCCGAGAACGTCGTGATGACTCGCACCTTCTCGAAGATCCACGGTCTTGCCGGGCTGCGGGTCGGCTGGTGCTATGCGCCCGCCGGCGTCGTCGATGCGATCAACCGCATCCGTGGGCCGTTCAACGTCTCGGCGCCGGCGATAGCCGCGGGTGTCGCCTCGCTCCGTGATCGCGCCCACATCGAGCGCGCCGCCGCCCACAATGCCGAGTGGCTGCCCAGGGTGGCCGACGCCGTCGCCCGGCTCGGGTTCACGGTGACGCCAAGCGTAGCGAATTTCGTTCTCATCCACTTTCCCGACACGCCGGGCCGTACCGCCGCCGATGCCGATGCGTTCCTCTTCGAGCGCGGCATCGTGCTCCGGCGGGTCGAGGCCTACGGGCTGCCCAACGCGCTTCGCATGACTATCGGCACGGCGGAAGCGAACGAAGTCACGCTCGCCGCGCTCGCCGCGTTTGCGGCGCAGTCGAAGGCAGCGTGATGACCGAGCCGGCCTTCCCTCGTCTGGCGCTGATCGGCATCGGCCTGATTGGATCGTCGATCTCCCATGCCGCGCGCCGGGCGCATGCCGCCGGCCACATTGCCATCCACAGCCGCACCCCGGCGACGCTGGCCCGGGCCGAGGCGCTCGGCCTTGGCGACAGCTATCACGCCGACCCCGCCGATGCTGTGCGCGACGCCGATGCGGTCATCCTCTGCATCCCGGTCGGTGCGTCGGGCGCCGCCGCCGCGGCGATCGCGCCGGCGCTGAAGCCGGGCGCGATCGTCTCCGATGTCGGCTCGGTCAAGGCCTCGGTCGTCGCCCAGGTCGCCCCCCACTTGCCGGCGTTCGTACACTTCGTACCCGCCCACCCTGTCGCCGGGACCGAGTATTCGGGTCCCGATGCCGGCTTCGCCGCGCTGTTCGACAACCGCTGGTGCATCCTCACCCCGCCGCCGGGCACCGACGCGGAGGCGGTCGAGCGTCTTCACGACTTCTGGCGCCGGCTTGGGGCCAATGTCGAAGTGATGACGCCGGAACACCATGACCTCGTGCTGGCCATCACCAGCCATGTCCCGCATCTCATCGCCTACAACATCGTTGGCACCGCCGCCCATCTCGAGACGGTCACCCAGTCCGAGGTGATGAAGTTCTCGGCCGGCGGGTTCCGGGACTTCACCCGAATTGCCGCGTCCGACCCGACCATGTGGCGCGACGTCTTCCTCAACAACCGGGAGGCCGTGCTCGAGATGCTCGGCCGTTTCACCGAGGATCTTGCCGCGCTTCAGCGCAACATCCGCTACGGGGAGGGCGACGCGCTGTTTGAGCTGTTCACCCGCACCCGTGCCATCCGTCGCGGCATCATCGCCGCCGGGCAGGAGACCGACGCGCCGGACTTCGGCCGCCCGCACGGTAGCGGTGAGGACGCCCCGGGGTAGCGGCCTGTCGCCGCTCCGGACGACCGGTCTCAGCCATGTCCGATCTCTGGGTCTTCGGGTACGGCTCGCTGATGTGGCGGCCCGGATTCGACTCCGTCGAGCACGTCGCCGCCCACCTTTCCGGCTTGCGGCGCTCGCTCTGCGTCTGGTCCTGGGTCCACCGCGGCACTCGCGAGCACCCTGGCCTCGTGCTCGGGCTCGACCGTGGCGGCTCGTGCCGGGGGGTCGCCTACCGGGTCGCCGCTGCCGACCGCGAGGCCGTGGTCGCCTATCTTCGCGAGCGGGAGCTGGTCACCGACGTCTATCGCGAGGAATATCGCGCGATCCGGCTCGATGCGTCCGGCCGTCCGGTCGTGCGCGCGCTCACCTACGTCGTCGACCGTGACCACCGCCAATACGCCGGGACGCTGTCGCCCGAGGCGATCTTGCACCATGTTCGTCACAGCCGCGGGCAGTCCGGTGCGAACGCCGACTACGTCGTCAGTACCGCCCGCCACCTCCGCAGCCTTGGCGTCCGCGATCTGGTTCTTGAGAAGGTCGCCGCGGCGCTGCTGGCGGGCGATACCGAGAGGGTCTAGCCGGGTCCCATCGCCGCAAGGCGCTCGCGCGCCTCCGCCGGGAGCGGCGGTGGCCGAGCCGAATGCGCCGCTTCGGCGAGCAGCCGGTCGGTGCCGGTCTCGATGGCCGTCTCCAGCCGCCCCAGAAAGGCCCGGGAGTCAAGCCCGGGCTCGATCGGCGGCAGGAACTCGATGACGATCGTGCCCGGATACTTGCGGAAGCTCCGGCGCGGCCAGAACAGTCCGGAATTGAGGGCCGCGGGAACCGCCGGCAAGCCGAGACCCTTGTAGAGGAGCGCCACGCCTGGCTGGTAGGCTGGCGCCGCTCCCGAGGCCCGGCGGGTTCCTTCCGGAAAGATCGCGATCTGCCGGCCCTTGGCAGTCTCCTCGCGGCCGCGCTGCACCATGTCGCGGAGCGCGACGCTCCCTTTCATGCGGTCGACGAGGATCATCCCGGTCATGCGGCTGTAGGCACCGAACAGCGGAATCTTGAGAAGCTCGACCTTCATCACCATGGTTGGGCAGACGAGGAGCGGCAGCAGCGCGAAGGTCTCGAAGGCCGACTGGTGCTTGGCCGCGACCAGCACCGGACCCGCCGGCAAGTGCTCGCGGCCCCGTACCTCCAGCCGGATGCCGGCGAGCACGCGAAGGAGGAGCAGCGACACCCGGCCCCACAGCTGGGTGTAGCGGACGCCGGCCTGCTGCGACAGGAACAGGAAGACCGGTGCACCGATCAGCGACATCACCGCCGTCGTCACAAAGAACGTCGCGGTGAACAGCGCCGATCGAAGGGTGGTGATCACGGTCGGCCGCGCATTCAGAGGCCGGCGGCGGTGGCTGTCCGACCGGTGGGGAGGTGAAGCCGTGCCTCGGCGGCAAGGTACTTGCCGTATTCGCGGGCCAGAATCGTGAATGCCGCGCGGTTGCGCCACCAGGCCTTGAGATCGAGATCCGGGCTCGCCACCGGGAAGGCGATCAGTTCCACGTCGGGCATGGCATCGCCCAGCTCTGCCATGCTGCGCGGCATGTGATAGTCGCTGGTGACCACGATCAGCGAGGAGAAGTTTCGGTCGGCAGCCCATTGGCCGGTGGAGCTTGCGTTCTCGATGGTATCGCGGGCGTGGTCGATGTCGACGCAGCAATCGAGCGCCGGGCGGAGTTCGGGGGCGACTATCCGGGCGATGGTATCGCGGCTGACGGTCGGGTTGACTCCGGAAATCAACAGACGCTCGGCCCGGCCCTCGGCGAGGAGCGCGAGCGCACCGTCGATCCTGGCAGTGTCGCCGGTCAGGACGACGATCCCGTCGGCGCGCGGGTTGTCGGGGGGCTGCGTGCTCGCGACAAGATCGGCGAAGGCGAGGAAGCCGACGCCGACGCCAACCACGGCCGCTCCGGCGAGGGCGAGCAACACCCGCCGCACGGGCCGACGCTTTCGCGCCTTCCCGGCCGGGTCAGCTGTAGCGGCCGCCTGCACTGCCTCGCTCATGCCGATTCGCATCCTAGCAGCAAAAGCTGCTCGGGCAGCTGTGTCATGACGCATCAGTCGGTTTCGGCGAGGTAGCGATAGACCGCGATCCGCGACGTCACCGCTGTCATGACTGCGATCAGAAAGGCTATCCCGAGTGCGCCGAAATAGCCGATGGGTCCGACCGAGAAACGGCCGAACAGGGCCGACATCTGTTCGCCGGTTCCGGAGCTGACCGATGGCCCCAGGATCAGGCCCATCAGCAGAAATAGCACGGCCGCGGCGGCGGCGCCGGCAAGCCCGCCGCGCAGGCCGAGCATCAGGAAATGGCGCTGGAACTCGCGGGCGATGTAGCCGTCCTCGGCGCCGACGAAGTGGAGCACCGAGACCACATCCTTGTTGCCCGCCATCGCTCCGCGGGTGGCGAAGACGACGCTGAGGATGGTGGCAACGAAGACCAGCGCGAGGATCGACAGGCCGACCAGAACGGTGGCGCTCGCCATGGTCTGGATCCGCGAGGTCCAGGCCCGGTGGTCGTCAAGCGTCGCGGTCGGCACTTCAGCCTTGATCTTTAGCCCCAGCTCGGCGAGATCGACCCTGTCAGGATCGGATACACGGACAACGATCAGCCGCGGTACAGGCAGGTCGCTGAGATCGAGACCGGTGCCGAGCCAGGGTTCGAGCAGCGCGTTGCTCTCCTGATCGCTGAGCACTTCGGCGCTCGCTACGCCGGGGAAGAGCCGGGCGATGCTTGCGGCCTTGGCCGCATCGGCGGCGCTATCGCGGCCGTCCGACGGTCGGACCTGGATCGTCACTTCGCGAAGGATGTCGCCCTGCCATTCGCGGGAGGCATCCCGCACCAGCGTCACCGAGCCCAGCGTCAGGCAGGCGAGGAAGCACATGATGGCGACGACGATGGTGAGCGCGTTACCCGCCATCGTATTTTCGGGAATGAGCTGGGACGGCTTGCGCACGGCAAGCCTCGCCTGGCGGCGATGCGCGGCCACCTGCAACTGGTGGGCACGGTCGGAAGCCTCACTCGTAGACGGTGAGGCGCCCTTCCTCGATGACAAGACGCCGTGCATTGAACTGGTTCATCAGGTTGATGTCGTGGGTGGCGATCACCACCGACGTTCCGAGGCGGTTAAGTTCGACGAAGAGGCGCATGAGACGGCGGGCGAGCGGGGGGTCGACGTTGCCGGTCGGCTCGTCGGCGAGCAGGATTTCCGGCTTGCCGATCAGCGCCCGGGCGATCGCCGCACGTTGCTTTTCGCCGCCCGAGAGCACTGGCGGGAAGGCGTGCATGCGGTCGCCGAGCCCGACCCAGCGCAGCAGCTCCACCACGTCGGTGCGGTAGCTCGACTCCTCTTTGTTGAGCACGCGGAGGGGGAGGGCGACGTTCTCGAAGGTCGTGAGATGGTCGAGCAGTCGGAAATCCTGAAAGACAACACCGATCCGCCGGCGCACCGCCGGCAGGTCGCTCTTGGTCAACGAGGTCGCGTCCCGCCCGAACACGTTGATCAGGCCGCGGGTTGGCCTCATTGCCATGAAAATGAGGCGCATCAACGTCGTCTTGCCCGCGCCCGACGGCCCGGTCAGGAACTGAAATGAGCGCGGCCGAATGTCGAAACTGAGATCGCGCAGGATCTCAGGCCCGACGCCGTAGCGCAGTCCAACATTCTCGAAGCGAATCACTCTCGCTCGCGCCTCGCCATCCGCGAATTTCGGGTGCAGTCTTGCCGGGGCAGGTTTAAGGCCTTGTTAACGATCTGACCACCGGATCAAGGCGGTGGCAGGGCATGGAGCCAGGCTACTGGACGGACTTCCCCGATTATGGTTTCCAGGACGTTAACCGTTTCGGGTGCAACGTCGTCCGATTCGAGCACTTGCCAGGGGATTTTCGCCGATGCGCTGCCCGAACTGCAGGACGTTGATCCTGGTGCCGGCCGGCGAGGCGGTGTCGGCCGGTCGGTTGATGCATTGCCCTCGCTGTCCGGCGGCTTGGGTCTTCCGCCATGAGCGGACCGGCGTCGCGCCGTCACCGCCGCCCATGATCCGCCGCGGGCCGCTGATCGTCGAGGCCGATACCGATGCGCGCGCCTCCCGAGGCTTCGCCCGCGGTTTCCGTCGTGCCATTCGTCGTCCCGCACTTGCCGCGATCGGCGCCGCGATGGCCATCGCCGTGCTCGGCGCCGCGATGGTCGCCCCCGGCGTCTCCGCCCGTCCGGTCCTTGCTTTCCTGGAGGGCGGTCGCTGATGCTGCTCGTGCGCGGGCGCAGCATCCGCGTCCTTTATGATGCCGCGGTGATTGCCGCCCGCAATGCCGAGATCGCGCAGGAGATCGCCGCCGCCGGCTACGAGGACTTGCTGGTCGTTTCCGTTTTGAAGGGCAGCTTCGTCTTTGCAGCGGATCTGATACGCGCCCTTCACGATGCCGGAATGTCCCCGGAAGTGGAGTTCATTTCGCTATCGAGCTACCACGCCGGCACCGAATCGTCGGGCGAGGTGAGGGTGCTGCGCGACATCGAATCCGATGTCGCCGGCCGCGACGTTCTCCTTGTCGACGACATCCTCGAATCCGGGCGGACGCTTGCGTATGCAAGCGGCCTCATGAAGGAACGCGGGGCACGGCGGGTCGGGATTGCGGTGCTCCTCGACAAGCCCGGCAAGCTCGCCCAGCCGCTCAAAGCCGACCATGTCGGTTTCACCTGCCCGGACCTGTTCGTCGTCGGGTACGGCATGGATGTCGCTCATGCCTTCCGCGAGTTGCCCTTCGTCGGCGTCGTCGAGGACTGAGCACGCGGGCAGCGTTCTCGGGTCATGAACGTCTCGACGACGACGGTATCCGAGGCCGTGAGCGTCGGTACGCCTTGAGCAGGCACTCAAATGTCGCTGAAAGGCGCGCGGTGCGTCGGTCGCGCTTTTAGGAGTGGCGGTAGCCGGCCAAAACCGGTATCGAAGCCGCCAATTCCCGGCCTCGCGGACGGCTCAGTCCGTCCCCATATGACTGATCGCGATGAACGACACCGTCACTCCGTCCCAAACCGCCGCCACGGTTTATCCGCCGGCCGAACCCAGCCCGAATTTCTCCAAGCTCGAGGAGGCAATCGGGAAGTGGTGGGTCGAGGACCGCACCTTCCAGCGGTCGATCGACCGCCGGCGCGAGGAGGGCGCGCCCGAGTTCGTCTTCTACGATGGCCCGCCCTTCGCCAACGGCCTCCCGCACTACGGCCACATCGTCACCAGCTTCGTGAAAGACCTCGTGCCGCGCTACCAGACGATGCGCGGGAACATGGTCGAGCGCCGTTTCGGCTGGGACTGTCACGGCCTGCCGGCGGAATTGCATTCCGAGACCGAGCTCAAGCTTTCGGGCCGTCGCGACATCCTCAAGTACGGCGTCGCCCGTTTCAACGAGCACTGCCGCTCGTCGGTCATGCAGTTCCGCAGCGACTGGGAGTACTACGTCAACCGCGCGGCGCGCTGGGTCGATTTCGACAACGACTACCGCACCATGGACCTCTCCTACATGGAGAGCACCATGTGGGCCTTCAAACAGCTCTGGGACAAGGGGCTGGTCTATGAGGGCTACCGGGTCGTCCCCTATTCCTGGGCGGCGCAGACGCCGCTTTCCCATTTCGAGACGCGGCTCGACAATTCCTATCGCTCGCGCCAGGATCCGGCGCTTACCGTCACGTTCAAACTCCATCCGAAGCACGGCGAGTCGATCGCGCCGAAGTTGCTCGCCTGGACGACGACGCCGTGGACGCTGCCGTCGAACCTCGCGCTGGCGGTCCATCCGGAGGCCGACTACGCCCTCCTTGAGAAGGGCGGCGAGCACTGGATCATTGCCGATTCCTCGCGAGCCCACTACGCCAAGGAGCTGGAAGGCTGGTCGAAGGTCGGCTTGCTCAAGGGGAGTGAGCTGATCGGCCGGAGCTATGAGCCGCTCTTTCCCTTCTTCGCGACTTCCGAGAAGGCCTTCGTCGTCCTCGGCGGCGCGTTCATCGAGCTCGGCGAAGGCACTGGCGTCGTCCATATCGCTCCCGCCTTCGGCGAGGACGACATGGCCGTTGCCCAGGCCGCCGGGATGCCAGTGGTCGACCCCGTCGACTTCGAAGGCAATTTCACCGCCGAGGTGCCGCCCTATGCCGGCCAGAACGTGTTCGAGGCCAACAAGGCGATCATCCGCGACCTCAAGGCCGCGGGCGTCGTCGTGCGCCATGAGACCTACGAGCACAACTACCCGCACTGCTGGCGCACCGACCAGCCGCTGATCTACAAGGCGATCCCGTCCTGGTACGTGAAGGTCACGGCCTTCAAGGACCGCATGGTCGAGCTGAACCAGGGCATCAAATGGGTGCCCGAGCACGTCAAGGACGGCATCTTCGGCAACTGGCTGTCGAACGCCCGCGACTGGAACATCGGCCGCAACCGCTTCTGGGGGGCGCCGATCCCGGTGTGGAAGTCGGACAACCCGGAGTACCCGCGGATCGACGTCTACGGCTCGCTCGACGAGATCGAGCGCGATTTCGGCGTGCGCCCGACCGACCTCCACCGGCCCTATGTCGACGATCTGACCCGCCCCAACCCGGACGACCCCACCGGCAAGTCGACGATGCGCCGGGTCGAGGACGTGCTCGACTGCTGGTTCGAGTCGGGTTCGATGCCGTTCTGTCAGGTCCACTACCCGTTCGAGAACAAGGACTGGTTCGACAACCACTTCCCCGGTGACTTCATCGTTGAATATGTCGGCCAGACCCGCGGCTGGTTCTATACGCTGATGGTGATGTCGACGGCGCTGTTCGACCGCGCCCCGTTCCGGAGCTGCATCTGCCACGGCGTCGTTCTCGACGAGAACAAGCAGAAGCTCTCAAAGCGGCTGAAGAACTATCCGGACCCGGTCGACGTCTTCAACACCTACGGCGCCGATGCGCTGCGCTGGTACATGATCTCCTCGCCGCTTCTGGTCGGCGGCGACCTCGCCATGCCCAAGGACGGCCGCGCCATCGGCGACGCCGTCCGCTCGGTGCTGCTGCCGATCTGGAACGCCTATTCGTTCTTCACCCTCTACGCCAATATCGACGGCGTGAAGGGCAAGCTCGTCACCACCGCCGAGGCCGAGCTCGACCGCTATATCCTCGGCAAAACCGCGGAGCTGGTCCGCGGCGTCGAGAAGGCCATGGACGATCTCGACGTCGCCAAGGCCTGCGACGCCCTGCCGCCGTTCATCGAGGCGCTCAACAACTGGTACATCCGCCGCTCGCGCGACCGCTTCTGGAGACAGGAGAAGGACGCCGACAAGCGCGCCGCGTATGACACGCTGTTCACCGCGCTCGTCACCATGACGCGGGTGATGGCGCCGTTCCTGCCCTATCTCACCGAGACCATCCACCGCGCGCTCTGCGGCGGCGAGAGTGTCCACCTCCAGGATTGGCCAGACGCCGATGCCTTTACCGTCGACCAGGCGCTGGTCGAGCGGATGGACCTTGCCCGTGCCGTCTGTTCGGCCACGGCGTCGATCCGCACCGCGAAGAACCTCAGGAACCGCCTGCCGCTACGCGCGCTGACCGTGGCGCATGCGAAGCACGCCATGCTCGCCCCGCTCTGCGACGTCATCGCCGACGAGGCCAACGTCAAGGAGGTGGTGTTCGCCGATGATCCTGCCGCCTTCGGTTCCGAAGTCCTGACGGTGAATCCGCGCGTTCTCGGCAAGCGCCTCGGCGGTGCCATGAAGGATGTCCTCGCCGCATCGAAGGCCGGTGACTGGAAGCGTGTCGGTGGCGATGCCGTCGAGGTCGCAGGCGAGGTCATCCGCGCCGACGAATACGAGCTCCGTTTCAAGGCGGCTGAGGGCCTCGACGCGGTGAGCTTCGACGGCTCGGCCGGCGTTGTCGTGCTCGACACGGTCGTCGACGCCGAACTCGAGCGCGAGGGCCTCGCGCGTGACTTCATCCGCCTCGTTCAGGTGGCACGAAAGGATGCCGGCTTCAATGTTGCCGACCGCATCCGCATCGAGGTCAGGGTCGGGCCAGCCTCGCACGACGCCATTGCCGCCCATCTCGATACGGTGAAGCACGAGACACTCGCGGTTGACTTCGCCCGCACCGAAGATGTGCCGCAGGGCTTCGTCGCCGAAGGCAAGCTTGGCGAGGAGCCGATCGCGATCGGGGTCACCCGCGTCAGCTGACGGCGGCGTCCGTTGAGATGGTCAGGCCGGCGCCGGGCCGGTCGAGCCGCGGATGATCAGTTGCGGCTGCAGGATCTCGTGCCGGGGTGGCCCGCCGGCAAAAACAAGGCGGGCCGCAACCCGCCCCTTCTCGACCACCATGCCGTCGACGGTGGTAATCGGCGGGTCGAAACGCGCGGCTTCCGGAATATCGTTGTAGCCAACTACCGAGAGATCGCCCGGCACCGAGCGGCCGCGCCGCCGCGCCTCGGCGACGAGTTCCATAGCCTGCATCACCGCCATCGACAGGAAAGCCGTCGCTCGCGGTGCCGCGTCGAGCAACATGCTGGCAGCGCTTTTATCCCAAGGATCGGCCTGCACCATTGGTACGTCGGCGATGTCGATGCCGGCCTCGGCCAGCGCGTCTGCATAGCCGCGGTATTTTTCCTGGTCGGTCGGCATTCCCACCGCCTCCGGGCCGCGCGGCAAGCCGGCGGGGTGGAAACGCGCGGTCGAGCGCTGGCGAAGGAAAGACAGGACGCCGAAGCGGCGATGGCCGAGGTCGAGGAGATGCTTCGCCGCGGCGTAGCCCCCGGCATGGGCATCCGCCCGTACCGAGCCGACGCCCGGGCCGGGGTCGAAGTCGACCACGGCAAATGGCAACCGCCTTAGCCGCGCCGGCTCGATCTCGCGCAGATGTTCGACGCGGCCGAAGATGAAGCCGTCGACGAGGGCATTCCGGATTCCATCGACGCCGGTGCCGTCGGAGATGATCACGAGGTTGGCCCCGATCGAATCGCACGCCTCGCCGACGCCGCGGAGGAAGAGGTTGAAGACCGGATTGCGAAGCGAATCGACGATGCCCCAGTCGCTCGGCGGCATCACGGCGATGGCGTTGAACTTGCCAGCGCGGAGCAAGCGGCCCTTGGGATCCGGTCCGAGATAGCCAAGGTCCCGCGCCGCCGCCTCGACGCGCTGGCGGAGGTTGGGCCTGACGAGGTCCGGGTTGTTGAACACGTTGGATGCCGTGCTCCGGGAGACGCCGGCCGCCCGGGCGACATCGATCAGTCTGGCCAAACCCTTGTCCCTCGCTGGTTCCCCAAAGCGCTTATCGGCTTTCGGCTGCATGGTCCACTAAGAATTAGATCGATCCAAGATTTCTGTTGACACATCTCTCAGTTGGGCTTAAACGCAAAATAGGATCGATCCAAGAACGCTTGAAATATACTTGGATCGATCCGAAATGAAACTTTCGGTTGTCGCATCGAGATCCTTCGATGCCGCGTCGCAGTCGGCCTGCTGCCAAAGCACCGGGAGGGACCAGCATGCCCAGCCAGTTCAGAATGCGAGACTCGATTGCCGTCGATCAGGCGCCCTGGGGCTTCCTGCGGTGGCTCAGCCACCCGGCTTCCACGGGGGCGGCACAGATCGCCACGATCAATGCCACGCTGTCGCCCGGCGAAGGGCACAGCTTCCACAAGCATGCCACGCAGGAGGAAGTGCTTTACGTCGTCGACGGCGAGATCGAGCAGTGGATCGAGCGCGACCGGCGTATACTCAAATCCGGCGACGCCATCTTCATCGCTCCCGGCACGGTGCATGGCACATTCAATGCCGGCAGGGGCGCTGCTCACCTCCTCGTCTTCTTCAGCCCGTGCGTCGGCGACGGGTTCGAGGCGATCGACATGTCCGGCGAGGAGCCGTGGCGGAGCATCAGGGCCTGAGGGCCCCCGCCCGAGGAGGGGCGGACTGAGGGGAGGGAATCGCAATGGCCAATGATGTCGCAAATATCGATCCCTCGACCTGGGATCCCGCGCTCGATGCCGTGGCTGCCGCGCCCAAGCATCACAAGGTCCTGTTCGAGAACGAGCACCTCCGGGTGCTCGAAGTGACCCTCGAGCACGAGGACGAGGAACCGATCCACCACCACCGCTGGCCGTCCGTGTTCGTCTTCGATCAGGTGGGAGGGCCGGTCTTCGACATCGCGCCGGACGGCACGACGCTTCCGCCCAACCGCGACGTCATCCAGGCGATCAGCGGCTGGAACGGCAAGGGGTGCCTGGTCGTCAACATGTCGCCACAGCCGGCCGGGCGGGTGCTCAACCAGTCGGGCAAGACGATCCACGGCATTCGCATCGAGATGAAGAAGACGACATAGGCGCGAGGTTGCGCGTCTGCAGAGCGGCCCGGGCGGTTTTCCCGGGCGCCGCTTCCGAGCGCGCATCGCGCGGCGGTTGTCGTGACTGTAGCGGTGGGGCGCGATGCTGATGCGTATCAGGGCGTCTGAGCCGGCCGGCCCGTCTTCCTCGCGCGGCAGAACCGCCCTGCCATGGCGATCCTGATCGATGCCGCGCGGCGGCAAGCCGTCGTATGCGCGAACGGCAGACCGGAATTGGCGAAGTGACAGAACAGGGAGCCGCACATGCACACCCATTCGGTGTACTTCTGGCTTCGGGACGGCGTCGACTCCGCCGGCCGCGTCACTTTTCGTCGCGGCCTGGAACGACTCGCCCGGGAGCCTCATGTTCGCGACCGGCGGATCGGCGGACCGGCGGCAACGCTGCGGGAAGTCGTCGACTCGACCTATGGCTATGCGCTCGTACTCCGGTTCGACGATATCGACGGCCACGACGCGTATCAGGTGAGCGACGAGCACCAAGCCTTCCTCGACACGTGTCTCGGCATGATCGACCGCGTTCAGGTCTATGACATCGCCGAGACGGGCAGCGGTGGGTCGCCAACATGACGATGCCGCCCCGGCATCAGCGCCATCTCACGCCGACTTCACCCGCTTCGGGCTCGCCCCGATATCGGGCAGAAACGCCGTGACCAACCCGATCGCCGGCAGGAAGGCGCAGACCTGGTAGACGAACTCGATGCTGGTGTGGTCGGCGAGGACGCCGAGCGCGGCGGCGCCGATGCCGCTCATGCCGAACGCGAACCCGAAGAAGAGGCCTGAGACCATACCGATCCGCCCCGGCAGGAGGGCGTGGCCCATCACCACGATCGCCGAAAAGGCCGACGACAGCACCACGCCGATGACGATGGTCAGCGCCACCGTCCAGAACAGGTTGGCGTAGGGGAGGAGGAGGGTGAAGGGCAGCGCCCCGAGAATCGAGACCCATATCACCACCTTCCGCCCGTATCGGTCGCCCATCGGCCCGCCGATGAAGGTGCCCGCCGCCACGGCCGCGAGGAACACGAACAGCATGATCTGTGCGGTCTGCACGTCCACGCCGAAACGCTCGATCACGTAGAAGGTGTAGAAGGTCGTCAGGCTCGCCATGTAGAGGAATTTTGAGAAGACCAGCACGGCGAGCACCAGCAGCGTTCCGGCGACGCGCCCGACCGGCAGTTCCACTCCGCCGACGATGGCCCGCTTCGCGGTCTGCGCCGGCAGCGGCAGGCGGTTGCGGTACCAGATGCCGACATTGAAGAGCACGATCATCCCGATGAGGGCGGCCACCGAGAACCATGCCACGCTCGATTGGCCATAGGGGACGACGATCAGCGCGGCGAGCAGCGGCCCGATCGAGGAGCCGATGTTCCCGCCGACCTGGAAGAACGACTGCGCGAAGCCGTAGCGGCCGCCCGAGGCAAGGCGGGCGACGCGCGAGGATTCGGGGTGGAACACGGCCGAGCCCAGACCGACCAGCGCCGCGCCGGCGACCAGCAGCGGATAAGTCGGGGCCGAGGCAAGCGCGAGCAGCCCGCACAGCGTCAGGCCCATGCCGATGGTGAGCGAGAACGGCTTGGGGTGGCGGTCGGTATAGAGCCCCACGGCGGGCTGGAGCAGCGACGCGGTGATGTTGAAGGCGAGCGTGATGATGCCGATCTGGGTGAAGTCGAGCGAGAAGCTCTCCTTCAGCACCGGATAGATTGCGGGCAGCAGCGACTGCATCATGTCATTGAGGAGATGGGCGAGGCTGATCGCGCCGATGGTGGCGAACGCGGTCACCTCCGCATGAGCCTGCGCGTCGGGAGGATTGGTCGTGGCCGTCACGGGAGGTCTTTCGGTCGGATATCGCCGGTCGCGCTGCAACCGCGGGGCGCAGATCTATAGCCCGAATTCCGGCCATGTGGCGAGAGGCGAACGCGCGAGCATGACGCCTGTCGACGAGCCGATGCGTGGGGCCGGCCGCACGAAAGCGGCGGCCGGCGCCTGTCGGCTCACACGTCGGCGATGATCTTCCGGTAGGCGTCTTCCTTGAACGCCTTCATGGTGGTGGTTCGGATGTTGCCGCCGGATGCAAGGGCGAGCGAGAACTTCGCAGCCGCTTCGTCGTCGGGCGCCTCGATCATCACCACCATGTCGTAGGGACCGATCGTCATGAAGAAATCGCCCATCTCGCAACCGTATTTCTTGGCGAGCTTGCGGGCTCCATCGACGCGACCGGGCGAATCCTTCAGGCTTCGGATGCCCTGATCCGTCCAGTTTACCAGTGAAATATATGTAGCCATCGTATTTCTCCCCTGAGTTGAACTCGCTTATTCAGGTTTTTTGGCGTGACCCGGCCAGAATAACACTAGGGAAGACTGGTCGACAGTCTGTCGTCCAGCACCGACGGAATTCGCGGGACCGTGCTCTTCAAATCACACCTCCGATCGCTACAGTGTCGCCGCTTCGAACAACGGACTGGGGAGCGTCGGGATGACGGACAGGGTTGCGGTGGTGACCGCCGGTGGCAGCGGCATGGGCGCGGCCGCGGCGCGAAGGCTCGCGGCGGACGGCTACAACGTTGCCATCCTGTCCTCGTCCGGGAGGGGCGAGGCCCTCGCCGTCGAGCTCGGGGGTCTCGGCGTCACCGGCTCCAACCTCGTGCCCGACGACATCAAGCGCCTGGTCGACGCGGCGATGGCGCGCTGGGGTCGGATCGACGTCCTCGTCAACAGCGCCGGCCACGGCCCCAAGGGCAAGCTCCTCGAGATCCCGGACGAGGACTGGCACAAGGGCATGGACGTCTATCTGATGAACGTCATCCGGCCCACGCGGCTGGTGGCGCCGGTCATGGTCGCCCAGAAGCGCGGCGCCATCGTCAACATCTCGACCGCCTGGACCTTCGAGCCGAGCCCGATGTTCCCGACCTCGGGCGTCTTCCGGGCCGGGCTTGCCGCCTTCACCAAGGTCTTCGCCGACACCTACGCCGCCGACAATGTTCGCATGAACAACATCCTGCCGGGCTGGACCGACAGCCTGCCCCAGACCGACGAGCGCCGCGCCAGCGTGCCGATGAAGCGCTACGGGACGGTCGAGGAAATCGCCGCCACCGTCGCCTTTCTCGCCTCCGATGGGGCTGGCTACATCACCGGCCAGAACATCCGGGTCGACGGCGGCCTGATGCGCTCGGTGTGACCCAGCGCTGAGCGCTCGCAGTCAGAACGACAGCACGATCTTGCCGAAGTGCCGCCCTTCGCCGAGATAGCGCAGGGCCTCCGCGAAATCCCGCCACGGGAAGACGCGATCGATCACCGGTCGCATCCGGTTCTCGGCGATGGCTCGGTTCATCGCCTCGAACGTGGCCCGTGACCCGGTCGGCAAACCGCGCAGGACCGCTCTTCGATTGAGGATCGCCATCGGATTGACCAGCTCCTGCTTTCCGCCGACGTAGCCGATCAAATGAATCTGGCCGCCCAGGCGAATCGCCTCCAGCGAGCGGGGCAGCGTTGCGGCACCACCGACCTCGATGACATGGTCGACACCGCGGCCGCCGTTGAGATCGCGGACGGCAAGATGCCAATCCGGTGTCTTCACGTAGTTGACGGTTGCCGAGGCGCCGAGCGCCGTGGCCCGCTCCAGCTTGGCATCGCCGCTCGAGATCACGATCGAGCGGGCTCCGAACATGACGGCGAACTGAAGCGCGAACACCGCCACGCCGCCCGTGCCCTGGATCAGCACCGTCTCGCCCGATTTGAGCAGCCCGTCGGTGACGAGCGCCTGCCAGGCCGTGACCGCCGCACAGGGAAGGGTCGCCGCCTCCTGGTCGGTCAGGTGTGCCGGGACGTTCACCACGCCGCCCTCGTCCAGCTTGACGTATTCGCTCAGCATGCCGTCCGCCGAACCGCCGAGCTGAGGACAATCCTCGAAAGCGCCCGCAATCCAGCCCTGCCAGAATGTTCCCGCGACCCGGTCACCCGTCCTGACGCGGGTCACGCCGTCGCCCACCGCGACGACCTCGCCTACCCCGTCCGAAAGCGGCACCAGCGGCAGCGGAAAGCGGGAGGAATAGGTGCCGCTGACCATTTCGAGGTCGCGATAGTTGAGGGAGGCCGCCTTCAGCTTCAGCACCACCTCGCCGCGCGCCGGTGTCGGGGTCGGGCGGTCGACGAGCCTCAGATTCTGGAACGGAGGGCCCTCGTCGATGATGATCGCCTGCATGGCTCTGGTCTCTTGATGTCAGGGCTTCGCGCGTCATTCGGAAGCATCGGCGCGCGCTGGCCCCTTGCGTCGCCCAGGGGGCGGGGAAAGACCAGCCGGCAGCGCCGTCTGCCAGTCCCTCCCCGCGTCTCCTCGTTACATCACCGCGCCGATCTGCCAGGGCACGAACTCGTTGTCGCCATAGCCGAACTCTTCGGACTTCGACTTCTTGCCGCTGGCGACCGCGATCACCTCGTCGAGGATCTCCTGGCCCTTCGCCTCGATGGTGACGCCGTCGAGGATGTCGCCGCAGTTGATGTCCATGTCCTCCGACTGGTGCCGGTACATGTCCGAGTTGGTGGCGAGCTTGATCGACGGCGCCGGCTTGAAGCCGAAGGCCGAGCCGCGCCCGGTGGTGAAGCAGATCATGTTGCAGCCCGAGGCGACCTGGCCGGTTACGCCGACCGGATCGTAGCCCGGCGAATCCATGAAGACGAAGCCGCGGGTCTTGATCGGCTCGGCATAGTGATAGACGCCGCGGAGCGTGGTCGTGCCGCCCTTGGCGGCCGCGCCAAGCGACTTCTCGAGAATGGTGGTGAGCCCGCCGGCCTTGTTGCCCGGCGAGGGGTTGTTGTTCATCTCGCCGCGGTTCCGCTCGGTGTAGTCCTCCCACCACTTGATGATCCCGACGAGCTTCTCGCCGATCTCGCGGGTGGCGGCGCGCCGGGTGAGGAGGTGCTCGGCGCCGTAGATCTCGGGCGTCTCGCAGAGGACGGCCGTGCCGCCCTGTTCGACCAGAAGGTCTGCCGCCTTGCCCAGCGCGGGGTTGGCGGTGATGCCGGAATAGC
>JAGRKZ010000088.1 GCA_020442065.1 Bauldia sp. | reverse complement strand
GGCAGGCCGAAGGCGTCCCAGCCCATGGGGTGCAGCACGTTGTGCCCGGTAGCCCGCATGTAGCGGGCGACGACGTCGCCCATGGTGTAGTTCCGCACATGCCCCATGTGGATGCGACCGGAGGGGTAGGGGAACATCTCGAGGACGTAGTACTTCGGGCGCGGATCGTCGTTGTCGGTCTCGAAGATGCCGCGGTCGGCCCAGACCGACTGCCAGCGGGCCTCGACCTCTTTGGGGTTATATCGCTCGGTCGCCATGGAAATTCAGCAAAACACTCGGGTTCGCCGGGCGGACGGCCCGCCAGCGCGCGCGGGCGGACCTTCACCAGAATCCCGGCGGCGGGTCAACGAGAAAGGCTCGGGAATGGCTAACCGTTCCGGCCGATGCCCATGCCGCCGTCGACCAGGATGGTCTGGCCGTGAATGTAGGAGGCGTCGTCGGAGGCGAGGAAGGCGATGACCGCGGCGATCTCGTCGGGGTCGGCGATGCGCCCGGCGGGGATCATCCGCACCACCGCGCGCTCGAGTTCGGGATCGGTCTCGAACTCGGCGTTCATCGGCGTCCGGGTGGCGCCCGGGCCGACGCCGTTGACGCGGATGCCATGGCGGGCATAACGCAGCGCCAGCGCCTTGATCATGCCGGTGACGCCCGCCTTCGACATGATGTAGGCGATGGCGATCTCCTCGACCGGGAAGTGGGCCTGGATCGACGAGGTCAGCACGACCGAGCCCGGCCGGCCTGAATCGAGGAGGTGCTGGATCGCGGCCTGGGCGCAAAGAAACGCACCCCGCTGGTTGACCGCCATCACCCGGTCGTAGTCGGCGAGGATGACCTCGTGCGGCTCGTGGACCACCTTGATGCCGGCATTGGCGACCAGCACGTCGAGCACCCCCCACGCCTGTTCGACGCCGGCGAAGAGGGAATCAATGGCGTCCTCGTCGGCGATGTCGGCGGGGGCAAGCAGATGCTCGCCTTCGGGGCAGAGGTCGGAGAGCTCCTCAAGCAGCGCTTCGGCCGGCTCGGGGTCGCCGACAAAGTTGACGGCGACGCTGGCGCCCTCCTCGGCGAAGCGGAGGGCGCTCGCCCGGCCGATGCCGGTCGCCGCGCCGGTGATCAGAACCTTCTTGCCCTCCAGTCCGCGCATGGCGACCCCTCCCCGATGCGGCAATATCCTCACCGCCGCCGAAGTCGGGCGCAAGCCCTGCGCGGCGGGTGCTATCCTTGCCGAAACGGGAACCGAGCCTCGGGAGAATGCCATGACGATGGGCTGGCAAATCTGGGCGGCGCTGGCCGCCGTGTTCGCGGCGCTGACGGCGATCTTCGCCAAGGTCGGGGTTGAGGACATCAATTCCGACCTTGCGACGTTCATCCGCACGATCGTCATCCTGATCGTGCTCGGCGCGATCCTGGTGGCGACGGGCGAATTCCGGTCGCTGCCGACGATCACGCCACGGACGGGCGTCTTCCTCGCTCTATCGGGGCTGGCGACCGGCGCCTCCTGGATCTGCTACTTTCGTGCTCTCAAGATCGGCAACGCGGCGCAGGTCGCACCGGTCGACAAGCTCAGCGTGATCCTCGTCGCCATCTTTGGCGTTCTCTTCCTTGGCGAGAGGTTGAGCGGGGTGAACTGGGCGGGGGTGGTGCTGGTCGGGGCAGGCGCGATCCTCGTTGCCTGGCGGCCCTAGAACTGACCCGGGAGGCGGCGCGGCGGCGGTTCAGTCCGCCCGCACCAATCGGCCGCAGTCCTGTGGCCGGCCCGTCGCTTCCATGATGCCGCCGGTTCAGGCTATGAGGACCGCATGGAAGGCTTCCTGCACATCGTCACCTACGTCGCCCTCGCGGCGGTCGCCATCGTCCTGGTGCTCGGCATCATCAACATGATGCGCGGGACCTCGCCCAGCCGATCCCAGACATTGATGCGCTGGCGCGTCATCCTCCAGTTCGTGGCGCTGGTGGTGATGATGACGGCGCTCTACCTCGCCTCCAGGCATTGAGCCGGCGATGGTGCGCCTCAACAAGATCTACACCCGCACCGGCGACGAAGGCACCGCCGCCCTCGGCAACGGCGAGCGGCGAAGCAAGGCGGACCTCCGGTTCGCCGCGATCGGCGAGATCGACGAGGCCAACGCCGCGATCGGCCTCGCCCGTCTCCATGCCCACGCCGATCTCGACCGGACTCTCGCCCGGGTCCAGAACGATCTATTCGACCTTGGGGCCGACCTCGCGGTTCCCGAAGGCGGCGAAAAGGGCAAGTCGCGGCTCCGCATGGTAGCGGCCCAGGTGGCCAGGCTCGAGGGCGAGATCGACCGCTACAACGCCGATCTGGCGCCGCTCACCTCCTTCGTGCTGCCGGGTGGGTCGGCCGCGTCGGCTGCGCTCCACCTGGCGCGGACCGTGACGCGCCGCGCCGAGCGCGCGGTGGTCGCGCTCGCTGTCCGCGAAGCGGTCAATCCGGCGGCGATCGCGTACGTCAACCGGCTGTCGGACCTGCTTTTCGTTGCGGCGCGCTTCGCCAATGAGCGTGGGACGGCGGATGTGTTATGGGTTCCCGGCGAGAACCGGTGAACCGAGGACCCCTTGCCGATCTTTCCGATCCATGACGGACGGGAGCTCACCCATGTCGCGCGCCCCTACGCGACGTGGGCGATCATCCTCGTCAACGTCGCGGTGTATTTCGTTTTCGAAGGCGGTCTCGGCGGCGATGTGAGTTTTGCGGCGGTGTACGGCTTCGGTCTCATTCCCGCGACCTACAACGACTATTTCGAACTGCCCCCTGACATCCTCGCCGTGCCGGACTGGCTGACGCTCGTCACCTATGCGTTCCTCCACGCCGACTTCTGGCATCTCCTCGGCAACATGGTCTTCCTCTGGGTGTTCGCCGACAACATCGAGGACGCCTTCGGTCATCTCCGCTTTGTCCTGTTCTACCTGCTCTGCGCGGCGGGTGCCGGCCTCGTCTTCGTCCTCTCCGACCCGGACGCGCAAACTCCGCTGGTCGGCGCGTCCGGCGCGATCGCCGGCGTGGTCGCCGCCTATCTGATGCTCCACCCGCGACAAAGAATCTGGGTACTCGTCCTGATGCGCATACCCCTTCGCCTGCCCGCCTTCTGGGTGCTCGGCTTCTGGGTGGTGTTCCAATTCTATTCGATCCTGGTCGCGCAACCCGGCGAGCAGGTCGCTTGGTGGGCCCATGTCGGTGGCCTGATCACCGGGGCACTTCTTGTGCTGGTGATGCGGCGGCGCGGCGTGCCGCTGTTCGACCGAGGCTCTGCCTGATCGCTTCGTCGAGGGACTACGCGACGCCGGGTCCGTTGACGGCCTGCCGGGCCGCCGATAGGGTCCGCGGCCATTCCGGAACCGGTATTCAAGGTGCTGCCGATGAAGGTGCTCGTCCCGGTCAAGCGGGTCGTCGATTTCAACGTGAAGGTGCGCGTCAGGCCGGACGGCTCGGGCGTCGACCTCCAGAACGTCAAGATGGCGATGAACCCGTTCGATGAGATCGCCGTCGAGGAGGCGCTTCGCCTTCGCGAAGCCGGCAAGGCGAGCGAGATCGTGGTGGTCTCGGTCGGTCCGGCGCAGGCGGCTGAGACGATCCGCACCGGTCTCGCGATGGGTGCCGACCGCGGGATCCTGGTGAAGTCCGACTTCTCGACCGAGCCGCTCGGCGTCGCCAAGGCGCTCAGGGCCGTTGTGGAGGCTGAGCAACCCCGGCTGGTCATTCTCGGCAAGCAGGCGATCGACGACGACTGCAACCAGACCGGACAGATGCTCGCGGCGCTGCTTGGCTGGCCGCAGGCGACCTTCGCCTCCAAGCTCGTGATTGAGGGTGACGCGGCGACGGTGACGCGGGAGGTCGATGGCGGCCACGAGACGCTGGCGCTGACCCTGCCGGCGATCGTCACCACCGACCTTCGGCTGAACGAGCCGCGCTACGCGTCGCTGCCCAACATCATGAAGGCGAAGAAGAAGCCGATCGACGAGAAGACGCCCGAGGAACTCGGCGTTGATCTCACGCCGCGTCTCAAGGTGTTGAAGGTGGTCGAACCGAAGGGCCAGCGGAGCGGCACTCGCGTGGCCACGGTGGCTGAACTGGTCGACAAGCTCAAGAACGAGGCGCAGGTCCTGTGACGACGCTCCTGATTGCCGAACATGACAATGGTTCCCTCAAGGAGCCGACGGCGCGCGCGCTGACCGCGGCGCTCGCGATCGGGGGCGACGTCCAGGTCCTGGTCGCCGGCAAGGACTGCGGCGCGGCGGCAGCCGAAGCGGCGAGGCTCGCGGGCGTGACCAAGGTGCTGCATGCGGAGAGCGACGCGCTGGCGCATCAGCTCGCCGAGCCGCTTGCGGCGCTGATCGTGGCGCTTGCCGCCCCCTATGATGCGATCGTCGCGGCCGCGACCAGCACCGGCAAGAACACGATGCCGCGGGTCGCCGCGCTGCTCGACGTGATGCAGGTGTCCGACGTAACCGGCGTGGTCGCAGCCGACACCTTCGAGCGGCCGATCTATGCCGGCAACGCGATCGAGACGGTGCAGTCGCCCGAGGCGAAGCGGGTGCTCACCGTCCGCTCTTCGGCGTTCAAGGCGGCCGAAGCTGGTGGTGCTGCGGCGGTCGAGCCGGTGGATGCCGCTGCCGCCGTGGCGGCAGGCTCGGCGTTTGTTGGCGCCGAGATCGCACGGCTCGAACGGCCCGAGCTCACTTCGGCGCGGATCGTCGTCTCGGGAGGGCGCGCCTTCCAGTCGGCGGAGAACTTCAGGAAGTACCTCGAGCCGCTTGCCGACAAGCTCGGCGCGGCGATTGGCGCCTCGCGCGCGGCGGTCGATGCGGGCTACGCGCCGAACGACTACCAGGTCGGGCAGACCGGCAAGGTGGTGGCCCCCGACCTCTACATCGCCTGCGGCATCTCGGGCGCGATCCAGCACCTTGCCGGCATGAAGGACGCCAAGGTCATCGTCGCCATCAACAAGGACCCGGACGCGCCGATCTTCCAGGTGGCGGACTACGGGTTGGTGGGCGACGTCTTCACGCTGCTGCCGGAGTTCGAGAAGGCGCTCTGAGCGCCGGGCGCGCCGAAGAGGGGACCGGCGGCCGATCCCCTCTTTACTGCGTCGCAGGCCGACGCGGACGCTCAGAAGCTCCCGAGGTTCGTCGAGGTGGACAGCCGGGGCGGCGGAGGCGGCGGGGGCGGCGGGACGTAGACGGTGCCGCTCATCGTGCCGGTGGGAGGCCGGCTGGTGGTGGTCGATTTGCCGGCCAAGGCCGGAGCCGCCGTCATCGAGATCACGGCGACGGCGATGAGGATCTTCCGCATGTCAGTCTCTCCTTGTTCGATCGTCCGGTCCGTTTCTTGTCTGGCGCCCCGCAGCGAAGGGCCGGTCTGGCCGCGGGCCTATCGGTTCGTCCGATGCAGGGAGACTGGCCGTTGCCTGTTTCACGGCGATTTCGCCGTGAACCGCACTGTGCTTCCATTGTTGCCGACGCCGGCGAGGCGTCGATGCGTGCGTAATCGTGGAGGCGGCGTCGCACACATCCTTGACAAGGGTCCGGGCAATGGCCGATTTGTGCCTTTGCTCAGCGCCTACGGTTTGGATGGTCATGACGGGTGATATCAGGAAGGTCGGAGTGGTCGGCGCCGGCCAGATGGGCAGCGGCATCGCCCATGTCTGCGCGCTGGCGGGCTACGACGTGGTCCTGCACGACCTTTCCGGGGAGCGCCTCAACTCGAGCCTGGCGACGATTCACGGCAACATGAACCGGCAGGTCTCGTCGGGGAAGATCACCGACGCCGACCGTGAGGCCGCGCTCAACCGGATTGCCACCAGTGCCGACGTCGACGGGCTGTCGGACGCCGATCTCGTGATCGAGGCGGCGACCGAGAACGAGGCGATCAAGCGCGAGATCTTCGGGACGCTGGCGCCGGTCCTCAAGCCCGAGGCGATCCTCGCCACCAACACATCGTCCCTGTCCATCACCCGCCTGGCGTCAGCCAGCAACCGGCCCGAGCGCTTCATCGGCATCCATTTCATGAACCCGGTGCCGGTCATGGAACTGGTCGAGGTCATCCGCGGCATTGCCACGGATGAGGCGACCTTCGGGGCAGCGAAGGCGTTCGTTACCCGCCTCGGCAAGACCATCGTCGTTGCCGAGGACTTCCCGGGTTTCATCGTCAACCGCATCCTGCTGCCGATGATCAACGAGGCGATCTACACCCTCCACGAAGGGGTAGGGACGGTCGAGGCGATCGACACCGCCATGCGGCTGGGCGCGCATCATCCGATGGGGCCCCTGCAACTGGCGGATTTCATCGGGCTCGACACCTGCCTTTCGATCATGCAGGTCCTTTATGAAGGGCTTGCCGATTCCAAGTATCGGCCGTGCCCGCTCCTGGTGAAGTACGTCGAGGCCGGGTGGGTTGGTCGCAAGGCCGGCCGCGGCTTCTACGATTATCGCGGGGAGACCCCGCTACCTACGCGGTAAAGCCTGCACCGGCATTTAACCAACCCGCGCGGCGGTTGGTTTTCGACGCACGATCCCGGATATGCTCGCGACACCCGTTGCCGTGAGCCGCTGGCTCCGCCGGGAGGCATGACGAGGTCCAGACTTGGAATTCGATCTGCCGACGCTGCTTGCCGTGGAAGGATTCATCGCGGCCCTGAGCGGGTTCGCGATCCTTCTTGGCTGTCCGCGCGGTCGCGACTCGAGCGGCTGCATCTGGTGGGTGGCAGGCAGTCTGGGGACGGGGCTGGGAATCGGTCTGCTGCTCTTCGGCCAGACGCTGGCGATCGTCACGATGGGTGCAGTCGGCACGATCCTCCTGACGCTTGCTCCGGCCTTCTACTGGACGGCGGCGCGGCGCTTCAGCGGCAGGCCGGTGCTCTACGCCCTTGTTCCCCTTGGCGCCCCGTCTTCCTCGCCCTGATCACATTCGTTCCCGCACTTCAGCCTGCCGCCGACAGCCACACCGAAGTCATGTTCGCGATCACCGCGGCCTACTTCTTCGCCGCGGCGTTCGAGCTCTGGCGGGGGCGCGACGAGCGGTTGTTCGCTCGCTGGCCGCTGATGGCGCTGCTCCTGGTGCACTCTGCTCCGTTCGTTGGCGGGGTAATCGAGGCGGCGATGGGGACGCTGGAGCCCATGAGGGTGCCGCCGCTGACGACCTGGTTCGGCCTGATCCATTTCGAGGGCATCGGGTTCTCCATCGGCACTGCAGTGTTCGTCGTCGCGTTCATCCGCGAGCGCCGCGAGGCCCGCCAGCGCCTGCTGGCCGAGGTCGATGAGCTCACCGGTACGGCCACCAGGCGCGCATTGCTCGAGCGGGCGGACGAGGCCGTCGAGGAGTTCCTCAAGGACGGCAAGCCCCTGTCGATCGCTATTTTCGATCTCGATCACTTCAAGTCGGTCAATGATCGCTTCGGGCACGCCATGGGCGACGAAGTGCTGCGGCGGTTCGGGGGAACCGTGCGCGGAATGCTTCGTCGCGGCGACTATGTCGGGCGTCTCGGCGGCGAGGAATTTGCGCTGCTGATGACCGGCACCGGTCTTGCCGATGCGATCGCGGTCGCCGATCGGATTCGGGTGACGTTTGAAGTGGTGACCCGGGAAGTCGACGGTGTGGCGGTCGGCTGCACGGTCAGCGCCGGCGTCGCGGCGGCGAGCGGAAGGGCGAGCGCGCGCTCCCTGCTGATCGCTGCGGATGACGGGCTCTATCGCGCCAAGTCGCTTGGCCGAAACCGGGTGGAGAGGCCGTCAGCCAATCCGAACCGGAACGGGAGGCCGGTTCTCAACCGGGTGGCCTAAGGGGGCATCGCCAGGCGGCGGCATCCCGAGGCCGACGGTCCCGCCCATCATCCGAAGGCCGGTCTCCCAGGTCTGCGCGGGCGTGAAATCGCCGCATCGGGTACTCAAATCGGCCGGAATCCGCTGACGAAGATGCCGCCGGACGAAAGGGAGGCGTGTGGCCATGCATTTCGATCTCATCATCGTCGGCGCGAGCTTCGCCGGACTTGCGGCGGCCCGGACCGCCGCGTCGCGGGGCCTCTCCGTGGCGGTGGTCGAGGCGAAACGCGAAGCGGGCGCCCGGGTCCACACGTCCGGCATCCTGGTGCGGGAGGCGATCGAGGAGATCGACATTCCCCACCACCTCACCCGGCGGGTGCCGGGCGTGCGGCTCTATGCGCCCAACATGCGGAGCAGCGATCTCGTCTCGCCCGGCTATGCCTTCTACACGACCCGCACGGCCGAGCTTCTGCGCTGGATGGCGAACGAGGCGAAGGCCGCGGGGGCGCATATCCTCTATGCGACCCGCTTCGAGGGCGCCGTGCGCTGCGGCGATGTGATCCGGCTCGACGGCATCGACCTCTCCACGCGCTTTCTGGTCGGCGCCGATGGCGCCCGGTCTCGGGTCGCCCGGACGTTTGGGCTGTCGCTGAACCGTCGCTTCCTGACCGGCGTCGAGGTCGAGATCGAGGCGAGCGACGCCATCGATCCGCGGTTCCTGCACTGTTTCGTCAACTCGCGGCTGGCGCCCGGATACATCGCCTGGGCCGCGCCCGGCCCCGACGTCGTACAGGTCGGCGTCGCCGTACGCGACGGGACGAAGCCCGACCTCGCCGCCTTCATGGCCGCCACCGAAGCGGAGTTCGGATGGGCGGCGGCGAAGGTGGTGGGACGGCGGAGCGGCCTCATCCCCTGCGGCGGTCCGCTTTCCCGTACGGCCGCGCCCGGCGTGCTCCTGGTCGGCGACGCGGCCGGCTGGGTCTCGCCGATGACCGGCGGCGGCATCCGCCTTGCCTTCCAGTACGGCCGCCGCGCCGCTTCGGCCATCGCCGACCACCTGCAGAGCCGCGGCCCGGCACCGGAGGCGGTGCTGGCGCGCGCGCTCCCCGGCTATGCGCTCAAAACGCTGCTCCGGAGGGCGCTCGACCTCGCGCCGGCCAACCCCGTCCTCAACCTCGCCCTGTCGACGCCACCGGCGCGCCGCCTGGCCGAGCGCATCTACTTCCATCGCCGTGGCGGCGGCGGTATCGACCGCGAGGCGTATCTCCGCTGGCTTGACGCCGAGGCCGCCGGCAGAGTCGGGACTGGCCCGCGCCAGGTCTGACGGACCGCATCGCCGATGGAGGGTCGAGGCCGGCATGTCGGCTTCGGGTTTCGCATCGTTGCCGACATGGCGTATAGATGCCCGTCCTGCGTCCGGAGGGGAGGCCGTCGGTGGAACTCGACCTGCCGACCTTGATGGCCGTTGAAGCCTTCATCGTCGCCATCAGCAGTCTGACGCTGATCGCGGCCTGCCCGGCTGGCCCCGATTCGCGCGGCCGTTGGTGGTGGGTCACCGGCGGCCTGACGATGACGCTCGCATTGGCCCTGATCCTGGTCGGTTTTGCGCGGTCGAGCGACACCTTCGCCGTCGCCGCAAACATCATCTTCTGTCTCAGCGCTGCGTTCTACTGGACGGGGGCGCGGGTCTTTTCCGGACGGCGCCCGGTCTATCCGCTGATCGCCGCGGGCTCGCTGGCGTTCGCTGCGCTCTGCTACCTCCCCCCGCTGGCGGCGGCGGATACAGTGCTGCCGGAGATCAACCTCGGCCTCACCGCCGCCTACCTCCTCGCGGGCGGGTTCGAGTTTGCCACCAGCCGCGAGCGACTCTTCGCGCGTCTGCCACTTGCGATTCTCTTCTTCCTCCACGGGTTCCTGCTCGCCTTCGGCAGCGTCGAGTCGATCTTCCAGGAACTGCCTTTCCTCAAGCTCGTCGCACTGCTCAGCTGGTTCGGTGCGATCCACTTCGAATCGATCATCTTCTCGACCGGCACGACGGCGTTCGCCATCGTTCTGGTGCGCAGTCGCGCCGAGATGAGGCACCGACTGGTCGCCGAGAGCGACGGGTTGACCGGCGTGATGACGCGGCGCGCCTTCTTCGAAGCAGGCGTGCCGGCAGTAGCGGGACACAAGGGCAAGCACCTGCCGGTGGCGGTAGCCGTGGTCGATCTCGATCATTTCAAGTCGATCAACGACCGATTCGGCCACGCCATGGGCGACGCCGTCCTCAAGCGTTTCGGGGAATTGGCGCGCTCAATGCTGCGTGATGGCGATCTCGTTGGTCGTCTCGGCGGCGAGGAGTTCGCGCTGCTTCTGCCCGAGACCGGACTGCCCCAGGCGCTCGAGATCGTCGAGCGGCTGCGTGCCGCCTTCGAGGCGGAGGGTGCCGTCATCGACGGCGTCGCGGTCGGGGCCACCTTGAGCGCCGGTGTCGCCACCGGCTCCCCGGATTCGACGCTTGATGCGATGCTCGGCAATGCCGACGAAGCGCTCTACGCGGCGAAGGCACGCGGTCGCAACCAAGTGGAGCGGGCGCCGTCGCGCCGCGACGGCCGGCCTGCGCTCACCCGCGTCGCCTGATCAGGTCCGCTCGATCTCGATCGCCAGAGCATGCATGCCGCGGGCGAACTCATCGGCGAGCGCGGCGTTGATCATCCTGTGCGAATCGAGGCGCGACTTGCCGGCGAATGCGCTGGACGCGATCTTCACGCGAAAATGGGTCTCGCCCTCCGGGCGGTGGCCGGCATGCCCCTTGTGGAGGTGGGATTCGTCGACCACATTCAGCGTCATCGGCTGGAATGCCGCCCGAAGCGTAGCTGCTATCCTGTCCGCCGCTGTCATTTCCCGTTTCCGTTTGCCTTCTACCATGACCGGCCCCTGTCGCGGCTTGTCGGTCGCACACGCCGCTATCATAATCGGTCGCGATGAACCTGAACTCCAAATACTTCGACCGCATCCGTATCCGTCCAGAGGCGGGAGAAACCGCAACGACGGAGGCGCCGCGCTGCGAGTGGCCGGGTTGCCAGAGCGCCGGCGGCTATCGCGCGCCCAAGGGGCGTCACCGCGAAGGCGAGTACCACAACTACTGCCTCGATCACGTGCGCGAATACAACAAGTCCTACAACTACTTTGCCGGCATGCCGGACGACGACGTCGTTGCTTACCAGCGGTCGGCGTCGACCGGCCATCGGCCGACCTGGAGCATGGGCGTCGGCAAGAATGGCGGCGCCAAACCGAATAGGCCGCAGGATTGGTCCGAGGGTTTCGTCGATCCGTTCGGCTTCTTTGGCACGAGCGGGGCCAAGGCTGGGGACGAAACCGCCAAGCCGCGCCGGGCCTTAGGCAATTTTGCACGGCGCTCGTTCGAGGCGCTCGACCTGGAGGGACACGAGTCCGCCACCGAGATCAAGGCTCGCTACAAGGAACTGGTCAAGCGTCTGCACCCGGACGCCAATGGCGGCGACCGCAGCCTTGAGGACCGGCTTCGCGAGATCATCCAAGCCTACCACTACCTGAAGTCGGCCGGTTTGTGCTGACATCGCCAGTGGCGGCGCGCGGATCGCTCCTGTATAAGCCCACGGCAAACCCTACGTCCCCGCGCGCGAATTCCCTTCGCCGCCTCACCCGACACGAACCGAAGGTGCCGTTCGGCGCCACGGGGGAACGATGATCGAAGCAGCAGAACGGGCGCCCTTGCCCGACATGAAGATTTCCGTCCGCCAGGTTTTTGGCATCGACAGCGACCTGGAGGTGCCCGCCTATTCGTCCGCCGACGAGCATGTGCCGGACACGGACGCCGATTACCTGTTCGACCGCGACACGACCCTCGCGATCCTCGCAGGCTTTGCCTACAATCGCCGTGTTCTTGTCGCGGGCTACCACGGCACCGGCAAGTCG
>JAGRKZ010000087.1:4276-6278 GCA_020442065.1 Bauldia sp. | reverse complement strand
GATCGGCGTCGACATCAGCGAGCCGAAGATGCCGCCATTGGTGAGGGTGAAGGTGCCGCCCTGCATCGCCTCGATCGACAGCGAGCCGTCGCGGGCCTTGCCGGCGAGCGCGGCGATGGTCTTCTCGATCTCGGCGATCGACAGCTGGTCGGCGTCCCGCACCACCGGCACCACCAGGCCGCGCTCGGTGCTGACCGCGACGCCGATGTGGTAGTAGTTCTTGTAGACGATGTCGGTTCCGTCGATCTCGGCATTGACGGCGGGGATCTCCTTCAGCGCCTGCACGCAGGCCTTCACGAAGAAGCCCATGAAGCCGAGCTTGACGCCGTGCTTCTTCTCGAACAGGTCGCGGTAGCGGCTGCGGAGCGCCATCACCGCCGTCATGTCGACCTCGTTGAAGGTGGTCAGCATCGCCGCCACCTCCTGCGCCTCCTTGAGCCGGCGGGCGATGGTCTGCCGCAACCGGTTCATCCGTACGCGCTCTTCGCGGCTGGCGTCGTCGGGCACGGGCGGCGTCCGCACCGGCGCCGGCTTCGGCGCCTCCGCCCTGGCCGAGAGCGCGTCGGCCTTGGTGATGCGGCCGTCCTTGCCGGTCCCGGCCACGGCGTCTGCCGAGATGCCCTTCTCGGCGAGGATCTTGGCGGCCGACGGCGCGGTGCCCGCTGGCGCGGCAGGAGCCGCCGGAGCCGGCGCGGTCTCTGCCTTCCGCAATTCGGTCGGCTCGGGTCCGGCCCCGATCGCGCGCGCGGTGTCGGTCTTCTCGTCCGGGCGGCCGGTCGGAGCGGCGACCGGCTCGGCCTTGCCGTCGGCGTTGATGGCGCCGAGGATCGCGCCGACCGCGACAGTGCTCCCGGCCTCGACGTTGATCGCCCCGATCACGCCGGCCGACGGCGATGGCACTTCCAGCGTCACCTTGTCGGTCTCGAGTTCGACCAGGGGCTCGTCGGCCTTCACGACGTCGCCGACCTTCTTGAACCATTGGCCGACGGTCGCTTCGGTGACCGACTCGCCAAGGGTCGGAACGCGGATTTCGGTCGCCATGTCGTCTCCCCTTGCGGGTCCTCTTGATCTAGGTCGGACGGGACCGCACGACGTCCCCGCAAGGCACGACGCGCGGCATCGGAAGCTTGTCGCGGCGCAGTCCGCGGTCTGCTCTGACCACCGGATCACCCATCAGGGTCGGCCGCGACGGCAGGTGTCGGCAGAGAAGGAAGGCCATCGGCGCCCTACTCCGCAAACGCCTCGTCGAGGAAGGCGTGCATCTGCTGGAGATGCTTCGACATGAGGCCGGTGGCGGTCGCGGCCGCGGCCGCACGTCCCACGTAGCGCGGACGACGACCCTTGCCGCCAACCTGATCCAGCACCCATTCGAGATAAGGCTCGGCGAACGACCAGGCGCCCATGTTCTTGGGCTCTTCCTGGCACCACACGACGTGGGCGTTCTTGAAGCGCGACAGCTCGTTGATCAGCGCCTTGGCCGGGAACGGGTAAAGCTGCTCCAGCCGCAAGATGTAGACGTCGTCGATGCCGCGCTTCTCACGGTCTTCGTAGAGGTCGTAGTAGACCTTGCCCGAGCACAGCACGACCCGCCGGATCTTGTCGTCCTCGACCAGCTTGATCTTCTCGTCCTTGCGGCACTCGGCGTCATCCCACAGCAGGCGGTGGAAGGTGGAGTCGGGTCCCATCTCGTCGAGATTGGAGACCGCCCGCTTGTGCCGCAGCAGCGACTTCGGCGTCATCAGGATCAGCGGTTTGCGGAACTCTCGCTTCAGCTGACGCCGGAGGATGTGGAAGTAGTTGGCCGGCGTCGTGCAATTGGCGACCTGCATGTTGTCTTCGGCACAGAGCTGCAGGAAGCGCTCGAGGCGCGCCGACGAATGCTCGGGCCCCTGGCCCTCGTAGCCGTGGGGGAGCAGCATGGTGAGCGCCGACATCCGCAGCCACTTGCGCTCGCCTGAGGAGATGAACTGGTCGATGACGACCTGCGCGCCGTTGACGAAGT
>JAGRKZ010000087.1:0-4267 GCA_020442065.1 Bauldia sp. | reverse complement strand
ACTGCGCCTCCCACAGCACCAGCGCATTCGGCTCGGAGAGCGAATAGCCATACTCGAAGCCGAGAACCGCCTCTTCCGACAGCATCGAGTTGATCACCTCGAAGCGCGCCTCGTCGGGAGAGACGTGGGCAAGCGGGATGTAGCGCTGCTCGGTCTCCTGATCGTAGAGGACGGCGTGGCGTTGCGAGAAGGTGCCGCGCTCGGAGTCCTGGCCCGAAAGCCGGACCCGGTGCCCTTCCTCGAGCAGCGAGCCGAAGGCGAGGGACTCGGCCGTGGCCCAGTCGATGCCGGTTCCCGCCTCGATCGCCTTCCGGCGGTTGTCGAGGAATCGCTGGATCGTCCGATGGGCATGGAAATCGGCGGGGACCTCGGTCAGTCCGGTCCCGATCCGCTTCAGCGTGTCGAGCGGCAGACCGGTGATGCCGCGCCGCGGTCCGTCCCCGCTCTCCGCCGCCTTCAATCCGGCCCACGCGCCGTCCAGCCAGTCCGCCTTGTTGGGGCGGTAGGTCGAACTGGCCTCGAACGCGTCCTCCAGGCGCTTCCGCCACTCGCCGCGGAGCTCGTCGACATCGGCCTCGGTGATCAGGCCCTCGCCGATCAGCTTGTCGGCATAGATCCGGAAGGTCGTCGGATGATCCGCGATCTTCTTGTACATCAGCGGCTGGGTGAACGACGGCTCGTCGCCCTCGTTGTGACCGAACCGCCGGTAGCAGAACATGTCGACGACGACCGGCTTGTGGAACTTCTGCCGGAACTCGGTCGCGACCTTCGCCGCATAGACTACCGCTTCGGGATCGTCGCCATTGGCGTGGAAGATCGGCGCCTCGACCATCTTGGCGATGTCGGAGGGATAGGGCGAGGACCGCGCAAAGCGCGGGTTGGTGGTGAAACCGATCTGGTTGTTGATGATGAAGTGGATGGACCCCGCGGTCCGGTGGCCGCGAAGCCCCGAGAGGCCAAAGCACTCCGCCACCACGCCCTGGCCGGCAAAGGCCGCGTCGCCGTGGAGGAGCAGCGGCACCACCCGCGCCCGCTGATCGAGCGGCACGAGGTCGGCATGGGGATCGTCTGCGTGCTGGTCCTGCTTCGCCCGCGCCTTGCCGAGCACGACGGGATCGACGATCTCCAGATGCGAGGGGTTGGCGGTCAGCGACAGGTGGACCTTGTTGCCGTCGAATTCGCGGTCGGACGAAGCGCCGAGGTGATACTTGACGTCGCCCGAGCCTTCCACGTCGTCGGGGGAGGCCGAGCCGCCCTTGAACTCATGGAAGATGACGTGGTGCGGCTTGCCCATCACCTGGGCCAGCACGTTCAGCCGGCCGCGATGGGCCATGCCCAGCACGATCTCCTTCACGCCGAGCTGGCCGCCGCGCTTGATGATCTGCTCCAGCGCCGGAATCAGCGATTCCGCGCCGTCGAGACCGAATCGCTTGGTGCCGGTGTACTTGACGTCGAGGAACTTCTCGAAGCCCTCGGCCTCGGCCAGCTTGTTGAGGATCGCGCGCTTGCCCTGCGCGGTGAAGGCGATGCCCTTGTCCGGCCCTTCGATGCGTTCCTGCAGCCAGCTCTTCTCCGCCGGGTCGGAGATGTGCATGAACTCGATGCCGAGGGTGCCGCAATAGGTCCGCCGGAGGATCGCGAGCATCTCCGGAATCGTCGCGAACTCGAGCCCGAGCACATGGTCGATGAAGATCTTGCGGTCGAAGTCGGCCTCGGTGAACCCATAGGAGGCCGGATCGAGATCGGATTCCTGCTTGGGCGGCTCGAGTCCCAGCGGGTCGAGATGGGCATAGAAGTGACCGCGCATGCGATAGGCGCGGATCATCATGATCGCGCGAACCGAGTCGCGCGCGGCCTGCTGGACGCGCGCGTCGGAGATCTCGGCTCCGCGCCCGGCGACGCCGGCCTTGATCTTCTTGCCGAGGTCGGCTTCGAGCGCCGCCCAGTTGCCGCTGAGCGCCGCAACCAGATCGCCGTTGGCGACCGGCGGCCAGTCCGTGCGCTGCCAGGACGGCCCGTGCGCCGCGCCATTCGCCTGGTCGGTCAGGCCCTCGAAAAATGCCCGCCATTCCGCATCGACCGAAGCCGGGTCGCGGGCGTAGCGGGCCTGCATGTCCTCGACGTAGCCGGCATTGGCGCCGTAGAGAAACGACGTCGCCGCGAGCGCGGCATTCTGGTCCTGGCGTGCCATACTCGTTCCGTTGGGGGTTGAGGCGCCCCCCGCGCTCTCTCTACGCGGCCGACGGCCACGCTCTATCGTCCAAGGTAATCACAGGCAACGACTTATTTGTGATCCCCGCTCAGCCCTTCAAGACGTCAGCCAGCGTGCTTCCGATCCGCGCCGGCGACTCGGACACCCGGATGCCCGCCGAGAGCATTGCCTCGATCTTGTCCTCGGCGCCGCCCTTGCCCCCTGCAATGATCGCGCCAGCATGGCCCATCCGGCGTCCGGGCGGGGCGGTCAGTCCGGCGATGAAGCCGACCACGGGCTTCTTGCGGCCGCGGGCCGCCTCGTCCTTGAGGAAACGGGCTGCCTCCTCCTCCGACGACCCGCCGATCTCGCCGATCATCACGATCGACTTGGTGGCGTCGTCGGCGAGGAACATCTCCAGCACTTCGATGAAGTCCATGCCCTTCACCGGATCGCCGCCGATGCCCACCGCACTGGTCTGGCCGAGGCCGGCATTGGTGGTCTGGAAGACGGCCTCGTAGGTGAGGGTGCCTGAGCGCGACACGATTCCGACCGAGCCCCGCGAGAAGATGTTGCCAGGCATGATCCCGATCTTGCATTCGCCCGCGGTCATCACCCCGGGGCAGTTCGGCCCGACCAGCCGGCTCCGCGATCCCGACAGCGCCCGCTTCACCTTGACCATGTCGAGCACGGGGATGCCCTCGGTGATGCAGACGATCAGCGGGATCTCGGCGTCGATCGCCTCGAGGATCGCATCGGCGGCAAACGGCGGCGGCACGTAGATGACGGTCGCATCGGCGTCGGTCGCGGCCTTGGCCTCCGCAACCGTGTCGAACACCGGGAGGCCGAGGTGGGTCTGCCCGCCTTTGCCGGGTGAGACGCCGCCGACCATCCTGGTCCCGTAGGCGACGGCCTGCTCTGAGTGGAACGTGCCGTTCTTGCCGGTGAAGCCCTGGCAGATGACGCGGGTGCTGGAGTCGATGAGGATGGACATGGCGCTCGCTACAGAGGGTTCTTGAAAGCGCGCTCGCGCGCTTCGGAGACGCGGGAGGAGCGTGGCGCGCCACGCCCGACGGGGATCAGTTCATCTTCGACGGCTGCCATCGGCGGCGGTCCTAGCCGATTTGCCGCCCAGCCGGAAGCGATCGTCAGGGGCTCAGCCACGGCCGCCATGGTCCCAGGTTGCGGTGACGCTGAGCACCCGGCCCGAGAACCCGGTGATGGCCGCCGCCGGGCCGTCTGCGGGGATGAAGGTGCTGCGGAGTTCCCAGACGCCCGGAAGCGTCTCGATGTTCCAGACCTCCGCGACGATGATGCCGGGCTGGTTCTCGATCTCCGCCGGGGGCACATCGAAGCGGGCGGTGATGCGGGAGGCATCGAGCGGCCCGTCGGCCGCGAAATCGTAGAGGTAGCACCCGAGAAGGTCGATTTCGGGCTCCGAGCCGGCCGGCATGTCGAACTCGGTCGCCACCAGGTAGGCGTCGGCGCCGCCAAGCGTCTGGCCGAAGGCCGCGACCGCGCCGTCGTACCCCTCCTCGTCCCGGGCGCTGGCAAGGGCGTCCCGCGACGCCTCCATCACCGCGGCCAGCATGGGGTCGGCGTCGTCCGCCACCGGGCGCCAGCCGGCCGCCGCGATGACCGCGTTCCGCGCCGCGGGGTCGTCATACGCATTGAGGCAGGCGGTGAGGAAAGCGTCGAGAAAGGTTGCCGGCGGCACGGCGGCTGCCGCCCCGCCGCAGGGGAGCACCGCCAGCATGGTCGCCGTCAGCGGACGGATCATCGCCCGGCGACCGCCGCCACCACCTTCTGTGCCGCGTCGTCGAGATCGTCGGCACTGATCACGTCGAGACCGGACTCGGCGATGATCTTCTTGCCGAGTTCGACATTGGTGCCTTCGAGGCGCACCACCAGCGGCACCTTGAGGCCGACCTGCTTCACTGCCGCGATGATGCCCTCGGCAACGACGTCGCAGCGCATGATACCGCCGAAGATGTTGACGAGGATGCCCTTCACCTTGGGGTCGGCGGTGATGATCTTGAACGCCGCCGCGACCCGCTCCTTGGTGGCGCCGCCGCC
>JAGRKZ010000266.1 GCA_020442065.1 Bauldia sp. | reverse complement strand
GGCTTGGCGGAATACGGGTCGCGCAGCACGCGGATGCCGACCCGGTCGACCACGAGGTAACCGCGGCGGAAGTCGCCGAAGGCGATCGAGTGGCTGTTGGCGGCGATGTCCGGCATGTCCTCGGACTCGGCGATCGGGAAGTTCATCAGGCTCGCCGTGCCGCCGGCCACGGCCGCCGGCTGCCACAGGTAGTTGCCGTCGGCATCCCGGAGCTTCCGCACCGTCGCCTGGGTGCGGCGGTTCATCACCCAGGTCGCGTTCTGCCGGTAGCCGGCCTTCAGCGTGTAGACGAGGTCGATGAGGTTGTCGGAGGGGTTGGAGGCGGCGAAGCCGCCGGACGCCCCGGTGACGATGTAGCCGATGTCCTCCCAGGCCCAGCTCGCTTCCGCCACCTTGGTGTAGGCGAGGAAGCCCTTGGGCTTGTTGACGCCGTCACCGGTGACGAAGGCGGTGCCTTCCTGGGTGGCGAAGGCGGTCTCGACCTCCTCGGCGAGCCACTCGTCGATGTTGACGGCGGCATCGTCGAGGAGCGTCGCGGTCGCCGCCGGCATGGCGTAGAGCTCCATCGCCGGAAAGGCCAGCTCGGCGAGGGTCGGGGCGGTCGTCTCGGTGCGCGCCGCGGTCTCGCCGACCCAGCCGGTGGCGGCGCCGGTGATCGCGAACGGCTTCTTGTAGACGTTGCCCGAGACCTGGCGGAGCCCGGAGATGCCGCGGATCGGCGACACCGCGGCGAGACGCCGGCCGATCTCGCGCTCGGTCTCGTCCGGAACCACGTAGCCGCCGTCGGAGCCGACCGCGAGCGACTTCTGCTCGACCCGCCGGAGGCCGTCCTCGTCACCGCCGCGGACATAGGCGTCGAAGGCGGCCTTGTGCTCGAGATTGGCGATCGTCCGCGGCCCCTCGCTGCCGAGCGGCGGACGCCGGCCGCGGAGAACGTGCTGGTCGATCGCCCGCTTCTGCTCGTCGAGCGCCTTCGACAGCCGCTCGACCGTCTCGCGCGTCACCACGTCGGTGGAGGACTTCCTCTGCAGTTCGTCGAGCGCGCGGTCGTTGCCCTCCTTGAACGCCTCGAAGGTGCGGCGGAACTCGTCGAAGGCGTCGGCGAGCGCCGGCTCGCCGGACTTCCTTTCGGGAGCCCTGGTGTCCGGGGCGTTCACCTCCGGCGTCGGCCGGGCATGGTCATGGGTCACGGCTTCCATCGTGGTCCGTCCTTTCGTTTCGCGATGATGGACTCTTGGCGAGTGGCCTCGTCCGGCGCGGGGCCCCATGCCGCCGGGCGGGAAGAGGAAGGAGAGCGCGACGACGCTCCCGGTTCAGGTCTCGGATCTCAGTCGTTCAAGTCGGCGCACGCTTTGCGACGCCGGAGCGCGATGGTCCGGAAGCCACGGGCCGATCCCCGCGCGTCCGATACATCAGCCAGGCCTGAACATCCCCTCATCGAGTCCGCGCAGCAGGCCCCTCGCATCCGCGGCGTACGGCATCCAGTGCGTCGCTGCGATCGCGTCGAGGGCGCGCCGCGCCGCCTTCGGGTCGATCGCCCGCGTCGCCGTCGCCGCGTTGAGCCGCACCTGCAGGTTCCGATGTTGAAGGAGCGGCAGCAGTGCCCGCCGCTGGTCGCCGTCGCGCCGCTTGAGCTCCTCCTCAACGGCGACCCGCAGCCCGAACAGCCGGTTGACGCGGGCGATCTCCTCACGCTCCGTCGCCTCAAACTGCGCTTCGGAGATCGCGACGTACCGCTCGACCAGCTCGCGGGCCGTCATCTTGCCCAGCAACACCCGTTTGCCGCGCGGCTTCGCCCCCTTCGCCTTCGCATGCACCGGACCGCCTGGCACCACCCCCGTTGGCCCGCCGTCCGGCGTCCAGCCGTCGTCGTCGATGGCCTCCAGCCGGCTCTTCGAGAGGTCAGCCGCGACCTCGCGCGTCGCCCGTGCCGCGCGCTCGCGGACAGCGACGTGAGGATGCGTGTAGAGCCCAAGCAACGCCCTGGGACCTTCGTCGCCCTCTCGCCACGCCAGTTCGTCCTCGAGCGCCTCGATCTTCCAGTAGATGCGTTCGCTCGCCTCGAAGCCGGCGCCGTCCTCCCGGATCGCCAGCGTTGCGAAGCGGTCCACCAGCTCCCCGGTCGGCACCACTCTCAGCTTTGGATCGCGGACCCTCAGCGGCGGCGGACCACCCTGCTTCGATCCGCCATAGTACCAGCGTCTCAGCTTGACGATCTGCGCCGCGGTCTCCGGGTCGGCCTTTTCCGTCTTGGTCAGCGACGCAAGCCACTCATCGTCGCTCCGCGCCTGCAGCGCCCGCTCGACGGCGGACAGCCGCGCCGCATAGCTCCGGGATGTCGTGCCGCTCAGGACCTCCGACACTGGCCGCCCATTGACGATCGCGTGGTTGCGATCGAGCAGCCCTCTCACGTCCAGATCCTTCAGCCCGACCCGCCCCACTTGCTTGGCTCCGACCAGAACATAACGGGAACATACAACCCTGCGGTGTGGTTCTTGTCAAGGCGGGAATCGCTCCGTCGGGCCCCGCGGTCTGCCGTCACACCGGCGAGACGATGCGGCCCTGGTCATCGCTCGAGTCCCTGATCAGCTTGAGGAACTTGACTGCGTGGTCCGGATCTTCGGGCAGCACGTCGGCCGGCGACGCCCAGAGAAGATCGAGGAGCACTTTCGGTTCGTACGGCCCGGCAACGTTGCTTCCAGGTATCGCCTGACGCTGCGCCGATCTCGCTCCGAGACTTGGCGCAGGGCCGACGCAATCGCCTTTATCTCGTTTCGGTCGACGAAGGAGGCGACGTGGAACTTGCCGAGCAGGATGTTGAGTTCTGGAGGAAACTGCATGTCGGCCATCTGGTCGCTGCGCGAACGCGGCGTGAACGCGATACTCCCTGGGAGACACCGGTCGTTGGCGGCCGCCTACGTCGGCTCGAAAATCCCATCATCGAGCGCGAAGATAGTCATGCCCGCGTCGCCCGCTTGCGGATAGTGACGAGAGGCGGCAATCGCTTCAAGTGCCTCGCGCGCCATCGTCGGCGCGACGGCGAGCGTCGACTTCACCGCATTGAGCCGAACCTGCATGTTCGGATGTTCATACAGTTGGAGCAATGCAGCCCGCTGATCACCATCGCGGCTCTTGAGCTCATATCTTATGTCGCGCAGCTGATCGAACCAACGGTTGAATGCGGCGTGATCGTCCTCCAGCTCAGCGCGATACTGCCTCAGCCCCAGATCGGCGAACCGGTCGACAAGCTCGTCCACCGACATCTCCTTCAGGCTTTTGCCTTTCATCGTTTGAGCACCCCGACTTGGTCAGCCACCCAGTGATTTCCCAGTGCTTCAGTGTCGGAATCCGCACAAGGTTCTCCGGACCACCTACCATCCAAAGTGGAAAATCGTCCTCAAGTGCAGACGCCCGCTCCACGATATGGTGGATGTCCTACCCTCGTTTCGGCTTTCTCGCGTCCGCCTGAAGTTGTTCAAGGTACTTCGGACCGTCGAGATAGTATGCCTCGATGTAAGCATAGTGATCCCGCACCCACAGCGCCGCATCGAGGGCGTTGAGAACCCGTCCGACCGGCGAGCCCTGGACTGCCGCGCGAAGGAGCCACCTCGCCACCTCCTTAACGACAGTGGTTCCTAGCCGTGCGGTTGGAGGTCGTTCGTTAGGCACATCTGGCGGCCGGTCGACCGCAGGTTGTCCCCCGCAACCGCCTCCTCGAACGGCACCGGCTCCAGTTCATCGCCGCCTGCGCCGCCACCGTCCGTCCACCGCCCGCCGTCAGCGTTGCCGCGCGGCACACGCGGCTGCGACGGCCAGTCCGGGTTGTAGCGCCGCTCCAGCGGTCGCTCGTGAGCAGCCGCCCAAGTTGCGCCATGGCGAGTCCGAACCGGCCTTCCGCCGGCGCCGCCTTCATTGCCAGCGTCGCGCGATGGATCGCCGCGAGCAGCGCATCGCGCTGCCGTGTTCCGGGTTCTGTCATGGTCGAATTCCCGCGCCCGCGGTGTCCGGCGTGCGATTGGCTATTGCCGCTGGTCTTCAGACCCGCATCGCCGCCGTCGCCCGGCGGATGGCGGCGAGGAGCACCGTCGTCCCCTTGACCGCCTCGACCCGCGCCTCCGGCAGCATCGGGAAGGTCACCACCGAGATCTCCCAGAGGTCGATCTCGATCAGCTGGCGGACGCCGCTCTTGCGGTCGTTCCGGCCGCGCACCGTGCGGTAGCCGATCGAGAGCCCGTCGAGCGCGCCGTCGCGCATCAGGCTCAGCACCTCCCGCGCCCGGGCGACACCGACGCTGAGCCGGCCCTTCACCCACAGCCCGCGGTCGTCCTCGCGGATCTCCTCCCACACCCCGATCGGCTCGGCGGGATCGTGCTGGTAGAGCATCTTGACGCCGCCGGTCCCGCGACGGCGGAGCGAAGCGGCGAAGGCGCCGGGCATCACCATGTCACGGCCGAGGTCGGTCTTGCCGAACAGCGATGCATAGCCGGCAAAGGTCCCGTCCTCGGCCACCGCCAGCGCGGTCCGGGCGAACTTGGTCTCGGTCTTCATTCTCTGCTCCTTCGAAGACGCGCTGTCTCCCGCAGGGCCGGTGGCCGCGGCAGGAGAAGAAGACTGGCGCAGCGTCATGGCGGTGGCCGGGACGGCCCGGCACGGCATGACCGCCCCCCTCACCCGGACCGAACCGAACTTCGTTCGGCTCAATCCGACCTCTCCCCACCGGGGAGAGGTGGCCCGGCACCATCGCCGCGCCGGCATTCCACCGCGGCGCGTTCGATCACGCGGCATTCTGGGTCACCTCTCCCCGGTGGGGAGAGGTCG
>JAGRKZ010000086.1:960-19886 GCA_020442065.1 Bauldia sp. | reverse complement strand
TCGTCGGTGCGGTCGGTCGGCTCCTTGGCCGGCTTGGTGGCGACCGCCGTGGCCGGCGCCTCGACCAGGTCGCCGCCCTCGGGCTCGTCGTCGCCCTCCTCGGCCTCCTCGACCTCCTCGGCCTCGATGACGTTGATGCCCATGTCGGAGAGCATGGACAGGATGTCCTCGATATGCTCGGAGGTCACCTCCTCGGACGGGAGGACCGCGTTCAGCTCATCATAGGTCACGAAGCCGCGCTTCTTGGCGACCTTGATCATCTTCTTGACGGCGGCGTCGGAGAGGTCCAGCAGCGGACCGTCCGGAGTCTCGGCCGGGGTCGGGGCTTCCGCTTCTTCGTTTTCCTGGACCTTGGTCGCCATTCAGCGCTCTCCGATATGACTGTCGGCCCGCGCCGGGCGGATTCGCATCCCCCGCACGAGCCTCATCCGATGTTCCTGTCCGCCGCGCCGGCAAAAGCCCCGGCGGGCCTCACGCCCCGTCCTCGACACTGCCTTCCGGCCGACCCCTGCCTTCCGGCCTGCCCTTACGGCGGCGACACTGCCAAACCGCACCTTCTATCACAAAACCCGCATCTGCCGGCCGGACGATGATCCGAAACCCTCGATCAGCGCTTCGGTGCCCTCGGCATTGGCGAGCTGCTTCTGGATATCGACGAGACGCGCGAAATCTGCCTCGCTCGGCTCATCCGCCAGCGCGGTCTCGGCATCCCGGAGTTCCTTATGTAACGTCCGCTGCCGCCGGTGCAAGGTCAAAGCCTGAAGGATTCCGGCTCACGCGGCTTCGCGAGCGGCGCGGAGTAGCGTTCGCCTAGCCGACGAATCTCCGCCGCCTCGTCTGCCAGTTCTCGATCTCGGGCGGCTAGGCGGTCGCGGCGGTCATTTAGCTCCTTGGCCATTTCCATAATTCTTAACATACTCTCGTCACTTACGTCCCTTTGGGAGTGGTTATCTGAAAAAAACTCTCCAATCTCCGAGTCAAGTTGTTCGATTTGCAACATATTTACGAAATGATCTAGGCACGCGATCACAAACGTCTCGGGAGGATTGGCGCGCATGATCGGGAAACGTTGAAATAACATATGGCCCCTTGGTTTTCTCTCGGAACGATCAGATTTATTATCGCCGTCGCCATGAACTTCATTTAATATTTCGAAGAAAGATTTGGGCAATTTGTCATATATGAGATCAACGTTCAGATCTGGGTACACAACAAGCAGGTCATAAAGCGCCCTGTGAAAATTGTGATATTTGGCATCCAATGGCAATTTTGCGATCTGATCGTAATGAATCTCTATAAGTTCAGGGTGCTGAACCAGAATCCCCAAAACAATCCGCTGGATGCCATGCCTCTGGCCTTCTTTTTCTATTTTGATTTCTGAACGCGTTAAGCCATCCGAAGGCAGCCGCTTGTGAGCTCTGGATCGCTGCCAAAAGAGCTCTGATAGCTCGATACGGCACGTGCGGTAGTACGCCGTGTTTACGATGGGATCCTTGATCGTCTTTATCAGCTCATAGAGTCGCGACTCCAACGCCGCACGGGAGTCAGGCGTGTCGATACGCGTTGTTCCCTCGGTTTCTCTCCGCCAAAGAACCTCCCACAGCGGCAACGCGCCCCGCAGGATGTCTTTGAAGGCGTCAATGCCCTTTTTGGCAATGAGCTCGTCAGGGTCGCCGTCCGTCAAGAACGCAAATTCGAAAGTACGACCAACGCGCAAGTTGGGCAGGATGCGATCGATCGACCTATGTGCGGCAGCAAGTCCGGCGCGATCACCGTCGAAGCACAGGATTGGCTCACGGGAAAGTCTCCAGATGCCCTCTATTTGGGCATCGCCAAACGCCGTGCCCATGGTGGCAACGACGTTCTTCATGCCGGCTTGGGTGATTGCGATTGCGTCCATGTAGCCTTCGACAACAATCACAGTTCCGTCGTCGTGTGCGGGTTGCCTCGCCCTGTGTGAATTGAATACGACTGAGCCCTTGTGAAACACAGATGTCTCTGGCGAATTCAGATATTTTGGTTTGGCGTCCTCCGCGACGGCGCGGCCGCCAAACCCAATGACCCGCCCGCGGCCATCGTGAATGGGAATCATGACGCGATGGCGAAACCGATCATACGAAACCGGTATGTCGGGGCCTGCGATCAGCAGGCCAGCGTCTACCATTGTCTCCTGGGAAACTCCCTTAGAGGCGAGATAGTTTTTTAGGTCCGCCCGGCCCGGTGAGGAGTAGCCAAGGCAAAATTCTTGCTGCGCTGCTTCCGATATCCCTCGACGGCGAAGGTAGTTGCGCGCTTCTTCACCCACCACCGATTTTAGGTTCTCGCGAAAGTAATTGCTCGCCAACTCAAGAACGTCGGTTATGGTCCTGCGCTGAATTTCTTTACGGGCGTCAGCGGGTGACGATGCGGGCACCGCCAGCCCAGCTTGGTTGGCTAGTTGCTCGACTGCCTCCGAAAACGACAGGCCTTGCGTCTCAATAACAAACGAAAAAATATCTCCGCTCTTTCCAGCGGAAAAATCATAATAGAAACCCTTCTGGTCATTGACGAAGAAGGAAGGGGTTTTTTCTTGATTGAATGGGGACAGGCCGCGCCATTCACGGCCCTGTTTTTGCAGTTTTACCTTTCGACCTACAACCTCCGATACAGGTAAACGCGCGCGAATCTCGTCAAGAAAAGAGTCGGAGAAGCGCATTTTTGTCGGTCATAGTCCACGCAGAGGCGGCCAAAAGGAGCTTAGTTGAATTATAGGCCAATGTGTGAGGAAAGGCAATGTTCCGGCTTTGTTCGTTTCCGTGAAGTCCACCGCCTCGGGGAAGGTCAGCCCCTCGGTCTCGATCGGGAAGGTGAAGATGTCGCCGTTCTTGCCGGCGGAGAAGTCGAACCACGCCGCCTTCTGGTCATTGACGTAGAAGGAAGGCGTCTTTTCCTGGTTGAAGGGGGAGAGGCCGGCGAACTCGCGCCCCTGCTTGCGCAGTTTCACCCGGCGGCCGATCACGGCCGAGGCGGGAAGCCTCGCCTTGATCTCCTCAAGGAATTCGGGCGGGAAGCGCATGTCAAACCGGCGATTCGGGGGCTGCTGCTCTTGGCGCCACTATACGGCAGGAGCGGGGCGGGGCGGCCGGGCGCGGGGTTGTCCGCGCTATTCACAGGGTCGAAACTCCGTGCGCCGTAGAGGCGGTCGTGTCAATCGTCCCGCGCCCTCCCTCCCCCCTGCGGGGAGGGTGCCTCGCGAAGCGAGATCGGCAGTTTGAAGAGGCGGTACCGGTCAGCCTATCGGAGAGGCTTGATGGACCGGCTCCGCCGCGGTGCGGGCAAGACGTTTCCCGACTTCGAGCCGAGCCGTTCGGTCCAATGGCGCCTGGCCGGCCGGCGATCCGATCTGGCCGAGGCGCGTACGACGAAAATGGACTGCTCTTTCCCTCATATGACCGTCTGAAATTCGTCAAATTGTGACTTTCATCACTGCATATGACGGGCAATGCCGGTATTTGCCCGCTCAACGCAGGGATGAGGAGCAGGTCCGATGACCATCAAATGGAAAGCGCACGCGGAATTCAACCAGTCTGAGATGGCCGCCGTCCTTTATTTCGGAACGATCGTCGAGTCCGACGCCACGCACGTCACCTTCGAGTTCGTCGGCAAATCGGTGGTGCTGGACGGCAACTTCACCGGCAACCCCGCCACGGCCGGGACCGTGACAGGATTTCACTACGTCAAGGATGGCGCGCCGGTGCTCGATGCCTCCGGGTATGCGATGTCCTTCGCCGCGCTGCTGGATGCGCTTCCCCCCGGCTTCTCCAATCCCGCGCCGCTCAAGGACCTGCTCGCCGGCGATTCGCTCGTTTTCAAGGGCTCGGCGTTCCACGATGTGGTCGACGGCGGACGCTTCGGCGACAAGTTCGTCGGCGGGAAGGGAATCGATGTGTTCGACGGCGGCGCCGGCCGGGATGTGGTGAAGGGCGGCGGCGGTGGCGACGCCCTGTTCGGCGAAGAGGGCAACGACATCATCAAGGGGCAGGGCGGGGACGACAGGCTCCACGGCGGCGATGGCAAGGATGTCATCAAGGGCGGCGGCGGCGATGACGACATCCTCGGCGGCTACTACAACGGAGCGGACACACTGACCGGCAACGGCGGCAACGACACGTTTTCCTTCTACATCGGCAAGGGAAGCGTCGACCGCATAACGGACTTCCAGCACGGCCACGACAAGATCGTCATTTTCCTCGACGGTCTGGTCGACGTATTCGACGTCGCCAAAGACCAGTTCCATGTCGGTTCCAAGGCCCACGACGGCGACGATCGCGTCATCTACGACGACACGACCGGGTCGATCTTCTACGATGCCGACGGCAAGGGCGGCGAGGGGCAGATCAAGGTCGTCAAGGTCGACCCCCATCTTCACCTGTCGCACAACGACTTCGGGCTCCTGCCGGCGACGTGATGTCGGCCGGGGTCACGACGACATTCTCGTCGGAGGAATTGGGCAAGGGTGAGCTGTTCATCGATTTCGATGGCGCCGGCGGCGCCAGGCAGGTCATGTTCGCCCGGGGGTATGAGGGCTTGACCGTCGTCGCCGTCCGGAGGGCCAGGATGCGGAGCCTGCTTTTGACGCTTGCAGCGGTCGTCGTCGCCGCCCTGGCTGCGGCAGCGCCCGCCGCCGCGACCGGCGGCTTCGGCTGCGAGGCGAGGACGCCAACCTGACCTTTCGCGCCGAGGCCGCGATGAGCCGCGGCATGGGCGGCGTGTTCCTCAACCTTTCCGCCTCGGTCGTGATTGCGATGGCGGGCGTGCCGGAGGACATGCGCCGGCTCACCCTCGACGACGCGATGACCCATAGCTGGATCGACGGCGACGAACTGAAGCTTCAATTCTACGTCGAGCGTCAGGCCGAGCCCTTCGCCTCGGTCGACCTCACGGTCGAGACCGAGGCGGTCGAGGAAGGGGAATACCGTGGCCGGTATGCCCTCGCCGTCTTCGCCGAGCCCGCCGAGAACGATGCGGGTCGCGACATGTGGATGGCGGAGGGCGACGTCACCTGCTTCGTCGAGTGAGTCGCTGTCCCGCGCCGGCGGTTCGCCGAGAACCCGGGACGTGAGCGCCGCGCGGGCGATCCGCTCGTCGCGGGTATCGGCAAAGATCTCGGGAGAGGTGTGTCGATGACACGCGATCCCGACACCTTTGGTGGAGAAAACGACCGGCGCCGAGACGCTGCTCCTCAACACAGCATCGGCCACGACGAGGCGATCGTGGTCTAGGGGTTGCCAATGCGCCGCCCATCGCTGCAATCTCAGCGGAACGAGGCCGGCTATCGGCTGGACGTCGGTGAGGGCGCCGGCGTCGACTGGAGCCCGATTTGCCGGAAACCCGCGTTGTGACCAGTTCGAGCGGCAGCGTCACGTCCCGACCAGCGGCCGAGCGACTGTTCGCGGTCCTTGTCGCCGGACTGACCTGCGGCCTCCTCGCGGTCGTCCTTTCGATCGGCGTCGGCAGTCTGGTGTTCACGGGCGAGCTGAGGACGCTGCTGCCCTATTCGGTCGGCATCGCTCTTGCGGGAACTGCCGTCGTTGCGGCGATCGTGGCGCTGAGCAGTTCCATTCGCGGGGCGGTCGCGCCGATCCAGGAAGTCCCTGCCGTCGCCCTGGCGACGGTCGCCACCGCGGCTTTCGCTGCCTTGCAGGAAACAGCGAGCGATCGGACGATCCTCGCCACCGTGATCGTCGCACTCTCGCTCGCAACGGTGCTGTCGGGCGCGATCGCCGTCGCACTCGGTCACTTCAGGCGGGGCTTCTTCATTCGTTACCTGCCATATCCCGTCGTCGGCGGCTTCCTCGCCGGCACCGGCTGGCTCATCGTCATCGGCGGGCTGGGGCTCGTCATCGGCGAACCCCCGGGGCTCGCCGCGCTCGACAGGATCGACGACCTTCCGGTCGCGGCCAACCTTGCCTTTGCGGCCGGCTTCGTCGCTCTGCTGACAGCGGTCGGCATGCGCGCCACCGGTGGGCTGTCCCTGCCGGCAGCAATCCTCCTCTGTCTGGTCATCTTCAATATCGGCGTGACGATCGGCGGCGTCGGCAGCGACGAGATGCATGACTTCAACTGGCTTGTCGATGTCCCGCGCGGCGCCAGCCTGTGGCCGCCGATCTCGCCGGCCGACTTCGGAAGCGTCGACTGGGCGGCGGTCGCAAGCAGCCTCGTGGCGCTGCCGACAATGGTCGTCATGACCATCATCGCGCTCCTGATGAACGCCACGGGGATCGAGATCGAGACGCGCAACGACGTCGACCTGGACGTCGAGCTGAAGTCGTCGGGGGGCGCGAGCCTGGTCGCCGGTCTCTTCGGCGGCGCCGTCGGGTTTCCCGCCGTCTCACTGACGCTGCTCGCCCGGCGCCTGGGGGCGGAGAGCCGGATCGTCGGGCTGATCGTCTCGGGGATATCGGTCGGCGCTCTCGTTCTCGGTGCGGCGCTCCTGGACTTCATTCCGACGTTCGTGCTCGGCGGTCTGCTGGTGTGGCTCGGCGGTGGGCTGCTCGTGCAGTGGATCGTGCGCGCCTACCAGCAGTTCGGCATCTGGGAGTACCTCGTCATCCTCCTGATCTTCGCCGTGATCGTGGGCGTCGGCTTCGCTGAGGGTCTCATCGTCGGACTCATCGCCGCGGTGATCCTCTTCGTTGTCCAGTACGGGCGGATAGATACGGTCCACCTCGCATTGACCGGGCGGGACTATCAGAGCAGTGCCGCCGTCTCCGAGGAACGGCGCCGACTGCTGGCGGAGTTCGGCGACCTCATCTCGATCGTCAGGCTGCGCGGCTATCTGTTCTTCGGCAGCGGCTACACGCTCCGCCGCGGTCTTGCCGAAAGTGCCCCCGGATCCCCCGGCGGAGTCCGCTACCTGATCATCGATCTGCGCCGCGTCACCGGCATCGATTCGTCCGCGGTGCTGAGTTTCATCCGCCTCGCCCAGATCGCCGAGCGCTACGGCGTCGCCATCGTCCTGTCCGGTCTCTCGACGGCCCACGGTGAGGCCCTCCGGCGTGGCGGACTCGCGGGCGGCTCGGGCGGGACCGTCAGGGTCGAAGACGACATCGATTCAGCGCTCATCTGGTGCGAGGACCAGCTCCTTGCCCGGCATCGGCCCGGGTTTTCGCACGACGAGGAGCGCGATATCGACGAACTCCTCGGCGGAATCCTCAGCGATGCTTCGGCCGTCGACCAACTCGCGCCCTATTTCGACAAGGTGGTCGTTCCGCCCGCTACCCGGCTCATCGACGAAGGCGGTCCATCCGACGCCATCGCGCTGATCGCGTCGGGCTCGGCGACGGTTGAGATCAAGTCGGACGTCGGTGCGCCGATCCGTGTCGCGACGGTTGGTCCTGGCGCCATCGTCGGCGAAATCGCCTACTACCTCAATGTCCCGGCCTCGGCCTCCGTCACCAGCCGAAACGAGATGATTGTCTGGCGGCTGCGACGGGAAGCATTCGTGCAGCTGCGGCGCGACCTGCCGGAGGCCGCCCTCGCCCTTCATGAGGGGATCGCTACCGCGCTTGCCCGACGCCTGCTCGCGACCAATCGAATCCTCCGTTTCTTTGCCGACTGAAGTCCGGTGCCATCCAGGGCGATTGCGTTTTGGGAACACCGGCATCCGTCGCCCTCGACGCGCGGCCTCGCGCCGGATAGGCCGTCGCTCGAACAGCGACGGGCATGACGCCGGACAAGGACGCGCGAAAGGCGGCGATCGCCGCCTACAAGGAGCGGAAGGCGCCGGCGGGCGTGTTCGCGCTCCGCTGCGCCGCGAGCGGCGAGGCCTGGGTCGGGCAGGCGCGGGACCTTGCGACGATCCGGAACCGCATCTGGTTCGCCCTCGACCACGGCAGCCACCCGGTCAAGGGGCTGCAGGCGACGTGGAACGCGCATGGCCGCGAGGCGCTCGCCTTCGAGGAGTTGGAGCGGATCGACCCGGATCTCCCCGACTATGCGCGCGAGACGGCGCTGCGCGAGCGCGCCGCGGCGTGGCGGGCTGAGCTCGGCGCCGCCACGGTCTGAGCGCCGCGGCCGGACCCGTCAGCCGCGGTCGCCCGAGGCCGGCCCCCGCGAGAGCGCCGCGGCCTTGCTGCGCTCGGCATGGAGCTTGCCGACCTGGGCCATGACATAGACCAGCACCGACCCGGTCCAGCCGAAGGTGAAAAGTCCGGAGATGGCGATGACCGGCCCGACCAGCCGCCACTGGTCGGGCGGCGAATAGGTCGCCTCGCCGAGCGTCGTGTAGGATTCGAGCACGTAGAAATAGGCGTCGCGGAAGTTGTCGAGGATCTGGAAGTAGATCAGCGGCACCGTCCACAGGATCGTCTCGGCGAGGTGGATGGCGACGAGGAGGACGATGGTGACGGCGGTGAGAGTGCTGACCCGCCATCGCGGCGTCGCCGGCGAATAGAGCGCGAAACGACTCGAGAAGTGCTTCTGCACCTGGCCGAGGCTCCAGCCGTGGATGGCGACGACGATCGCCAGCACCAGGGTCGCGAGCGCCAGCTCGACCACCGGATTGGCCAACGCTTCGGCGGTCGGGATGCCGGCGATCTCGGACGGCGGGGCGGCGGAAGCAGCTTCTGCGAGGGGCGTGGCCATCGGGAGACCGGCGTGATTCGATACCAGTCGCGACTATAGCAGCGCGCCGCGCGGCGCGGTCGCCGGCGGGTTGCCCTCGGTGGCGGGTTCGTCGAACACTCGCGACAGGGACCATGGGGGGTGTCGATGATTCGCATCGGGCGGACGGTCTTGGCGGCGACGCTGTGCGGCATTATCGCGGTGGCCGCGGCCGGTCTCTCGCCGGCGGCGGCGGGCGCGGTTCGCGACATCATCATCGACCAGTCGAGCGTGCTCCAGCGCTATCAGGCGCCGCTGACCCGGCCGCCGAGCATCGGCGTGACCATCACCGGCGCGGTCGCCGGCGTCGCGCCGGAGAAGCTCGCCGATGTCCGCTTCGTGCTCCGCCGCGTCGACCTCGAGGGCGCCGTCACCCTCGACCCGGCGCTGCTGGCGCCGCTCTACGCCGGGATGATCGGCCGCGAGATCACCGCGCTCGACCTCAAGGGCGTGCTCGACGGCATCGAGCGGATCTACCGGGAGCACGACTACTACGCGCTCGCGCTCGCGCCGCCACAGGCGCTTTCGAGTGGCGCGGTGCGGATCATCGTCTACGAGTCCTATATCCGCGACGTCGTCATCGAAGCCGATCTCGCCGGGGTGCGGAACCTCGAGGCGCGGCTCCAGCCCTATATCGACCGGATCGTGGCGATGCGTCCGGTCCGGATCTCGCGGCTCGCCCGCTACGCGCTGCTGATGACCGACCTTGCCGGGGTGACGATCAACGCCGAGCTCTCGCGCATTCCCGAGGAACCCGGCGCGGGCCTCCTCGTGCTCAAGATCGACTTCGACCCGAGCAGCGCGCGCCTCCGTCTCGACAACTTCGCCAGTCCCGACATCGGCCCGCTCGAGCTCGCCGGCAACGTGCGGTTCAACAATGCCTTCGGCTTCTTCGAGTGGACCGATGGTCTCGCCGTCACCAACCCGGCGGCGCCGGAGGAACTGGTCTTCGCGCGTCTCGCCCAGCACGTCCCGCTCGGGCCGAGCGGCTTCGCCGCCGGCTATGAGTACGGCCGGGTGTGGTCCAATCCGGACGATGAGGTCGACATCCACGCCGAGACCACGATGGGGCGCGTCTATGTCGACTACGCCGTCCTCCGCGCCCTCGATCGCAACCTGATCGCCACCTTCGCCATCGACGCCAAGGACACCGCGGTCGATGTCGACGGGGCGGCGGTCGTGCGCCAGCGCAAGCGCTGGGCGAGCGTCGGCGCCACCTATGACGACACCATCCTCGGCGCCGCAGCGATCGCCAGCGCCGCGTTCGCCCATGGCATCGACGGGCTCGACGCGACCGGGGAGGGCAACAACGATTTCCGCTTCGCGACCTTCGACGCCAGCGTCTCGCGGAAAGTCTCGGAGATGGTCTCGGCCAAGCTCTTCTTCACCGGGCAATACGCCTTCACCAACCTGCCCTCGGCGGCGGCGTTCACCCTCGGCGGCGAGACCTATGGGCGGGCCTTCGACAACTCGGCGATCGCCGGGGATTCGGGCTACGCCGCGGCGTTCGAATTGAGCCGGCGGCTCGATTTCGGCATCGACTGGCTGACCGCGTTCAGCCTGTTCGGCTTCCTCGACTACGGCGCGGTGTGGAATCCGCCCGGCCGCGGCGGCTACGATTTCGCCTCGCTCGGCTCGGCCGGCGTCGGCTTCCGCTCGATCATCGGCCGCCACCTGATGGCCTCGGCCTGGGTGGCGGTGCCCTACAAGGACGAGCCCGCCCTCGGCGCCGAGGGCACGCGCGTCCGGTTCAACGCCGGCGTCCAGTTCTAGCCGGCCGGCGCGCCGTTGCCGGGCCCCGGCCGGGGAACCATAGTGCCGGGGGACGCGATGATGGAGGCGCCGGACGATGGACGATGAAACGAAGGGGGAGGGCGAGCCGGTGGTGCGCGGCCGTTGCCTGTGCGGCTCGGTAGGCTGGAGCTTCGCCGGCAAGATTCCGGACGCGACGTTCTGCAACTGCACCGCCTGCCGGCGCTACGGCGTGCTCTGGGCCTACGATTATGACGGGCACGCCATTCACATCGACGATCCCGGCGGCCGGCTCACCGCCTACCGGCGCGGGCCCCGCTCGCCGCTCACCTTCAACTTCTGCCGGGACTGCGGGAACCTCGTCAGCTGGCGGGGAACCGCGCCGGACGGCGAGGGGCGGACGCGGATCGCCGTCAACCTCCGCCTTGCCGAACCGGACGCGGTGGCGGGCATCCCGCTCCTCCGTTTCGACGGGCTGCACAGTTTCGAGGATCTGCCGACCGACGGCCGGACCGTCGGTGACGTGTGGTTCTAGCGAACGGGCGGCCGGGGCGTGGTCAGCTCGTGACCGGCTCGGACTTGATGAGGGCATAGAAGCGCTCGACCTCGCGGAGATGGGTGTCCATTGCTTGCCACGCCGCCTCGGGCTCATGGGTCGCGATCGCAGCGTAGATGCGTTGATGATGGCGGAACGAGCTCATCAGCGCCCTGTCGTGGCGCAGCGAAACCCGCCTGAGCATCGTCAGCCAGCTCACGATGGCGTGGTGGAGCACCGGGAAGACTTCGTTGTTGCCGATCTCGGCGATCGCGAGGTGGAAGCCGACGTCGGTCTCCTCAAAGGCAGCGACGTCGTGGAGCGTCGCCTTGTTGGCGGCGAGAGCCAGTTCGAGGCGCGCGATCTCGGCCTCGGTGGCGACTTCGGCGGCGTGCCGGGCAATCCCCGATTCAAACACCCGCCGCGCTTCCTGCATCGACTTTTCGCCGGTCGAGGTGGCGAGGAAGTGCCGGGCCGCCGCCGAGATCTGGTCGACCACGCCGCTCATGGTGGGCACCACGACCCGCGCCCGTTCGCCGGCCGAGAGCTGGATCACGCCGCTCCGCTCGAGGAGGAGCAGCGCCTCCCGCACCGCCGGCCGCCCGACGCCGAATTGCTGCATCAGCTCCCGCTCGGAGGGCAGGTGCTGACCTTCCTCGAAGACGCCGGAAATGATCGCTTCCTCGATCTGGGCGGCGACGTCCTCGTGGAGCTTGCGGCGCTTGACGGCAGTGAACGACATGGCCGCTCCCTTCAACTGTTGCCGGGCGCGGCCACCCCGGTCGCCGACGACGCCTCGGTCGACACCTTCGACCTGTAGCGGACACGTTGGGCGTCGATGAACATGGCGAGCATGATGATGAGGCCCTGGATCACCTTGATCCAGAACACCGATACCTTCATCAGGTTCAGCCCGCGATCGATGGTCGAGAGCAGGAGGACGCCGCCGAGCGCGCCGATCATCGTGCCGCGGCCGCCCTGGAGGCTGATGCCGCCGATCACCGCCGCCGCCATCACGGTGAAGATGTAGCCCTCGCCGAGGTTCACCTGGATCGAGGCGACGCGGCCGGCGAGCATCCACCCGCCGAAGGCCGCGAGGAAGCCGCTGAGGATGTAGACCTGCCGGATGCGCTTGTCGGCGTCGATGCCGGAGGCCACGGCCGCGGCGCGGTTGCCGCCGATGGCGTAGAGCTCCCGGCCGAAGCGGCGGTGGTTGAGCACGATGTGGCCGATGAGGAAGATGAGGGCGGTGGCGCAGACCGAAACCGGAATCTTCACCACGCCGGGAATGTCGATCGCCGCGGCGTGGCCGAGCCAGTAGAAGATGTCGGCCGGCGGGAAGTTCAGGCCGCTGGTGGCATTGCCCTGGGTGAAGGCGAGCATGGTGCCGCGGAGGATCAGGAGCATCGCGAGCGTGACGATGAAGTTGTTCATCTTGCCCACGGTAATCAGCGTGCCGATCAGCCAGCCGATGAACGCGCCCATCAGGAGGATGATGACGATCGAGAGGTAGGGGCTGAGGAGGATGCCGCCGCCCCAGTTCGGCGACATGGCGGGGACGATCAGCCAGATGCCGAACAGGGCCGAAAGGCCGAGCGTCGATTCCGAAGAGAGATCGAAATTGCCGGTGATCAGCACGAAGGTCTGGCCGACGACGAGCACGCCCAGCACCGCCGCGGCGGCGAGGATGTTGGTGATGTTCACCGAGGTGAGGAAGAACGGCGACTGGAACGTGAAGAACAGGAAGACGGCGACCAGGATGAACCAGATCAGGTTCTCGAGGATGACGGAAATGTAGTCTCTCTTCATGACATCGCCTCTGCGGTCTCGCCCTCGATGGCGGCAAGCAACTTGACCGACGTGATCTCTTCCTCGCCCTTGCGGAATTCGCGCACGACGCGGCCGCGATAGAAGACGAAGATGCGGTCGCAAATGTCGATCAGCTCGGAGAGCTCGTCCGAGACGACGCCGACGGTGACGCCGCGCTTGGAGAGGTCATCGACGATCCGGAGAATCTCGACCTTGGCCTGGACGTCCACGCCTTGGGTCGGCTCGTCGAGAAACAGCACCCGCGGCTCGGTCGCGGCGAGCTTCGCCACGACCACCTTCTGCTGATTGCCGCCCGAGAGGTTCTCGACCCTGGTGTCGGCCGACGGCGTCTTGATGCCGAGGCTGTCGATGTAGCTCTTCACCAGGGCCGACTCTTTCCGCGTGTCGATCAGACCGAGCGCCGACTGGAGCCTGGCAAGGATCGAGAGGGAGATGTTGTCGCGGACGGACCGGATGCCGACGATGCCGAGGCCGTGGCGGTCGCGGGGCAGATAGGCGAGGCGCTGACGGAGCGCCGAGATCGGGCTTCCCGCCACGAACGGCTTGCCGTCGATAGCGACCTCGCCGCGGCCGAGCTCCTCAAGGCCAAACAGGCCGCGCACGAGCGACCCCGGTCCGCTGCCCTCGAGACCGGTAAGGCCGACGATCTCCCCGGCGTGGAAGGTGAGGTTGATGTCGGCATAGTGGCCGGGACGGCTGAGCCGGCGCAGCGTGAGCACCGGCGCGCCGGGCGTCGTCGGCGGACGCCGGTAGCGCTCGACATTGGCGCCGCTGATGAGGCGGATCAATTCGGGCTGGGTGATGTCGCCGATCGCGGCCGATCCGGTGACGCGGCCGTTGCGCATAACCGTCACCCGGTCGCTGACTTCGAATATCTCCTCGAGATAGTGCGAGATGTAGATGAACGAAGCGCCGGCCTCGCGCTGGCGGCGGACGAACTCGAAGAGGCGGGCGACATCGTGCTTGGGCAGCGGCGCCGTCGGCTCGTCAAGGATGATGACGCTGGCGTCGGCAAAGAGCGCCCGGGCGATCTCGATCATCTGACGCTCGGCGACGGAGGTGTCCTCCATGCGCCGGCGAACGTCGACGCCGATGCCGAACCGCTCCAGCCGCTCCGACGCCTCGCGGTACATCCGCGTCCAGTCGACGAAGCCGAGCGGGCCAAGCGGCAGCGCGCCGGCGAAGATGTTCTCGCCGATCGAGAGGCCGGGCACGTATTTGGCGTGCTGGGAGACGATGGCGATGCCGGCGGCCTTGGCCTGCGCCGTGTTCAGCCGGTCGTAGCGCTGGCCGCGGATGAAGATCTCGCCGGAGTCCGGCGCATAGAGGCCGGTGAGGATGTGCATGAGGGTCGACTTGCCGGCGCCGTTCTTGCCGGCGAGGGCATGGATCTCGCCGCGGCTGACGGAGAAGTCGACATCGTCGAGGGCGCGAACGCCCGGGAACTCCTTCACGATGTGGCGAAGTTCGACGACGTTGGCCGGTTCGGCCCCGGTCATTCGGTTGACGCTCCCTGCCGATGACAACGGTCACGCGGCGCGGCCCAGCGTGTGAGCCGCGCCCGTTGATGCAGCTTTCCGGACGAACCGGATCAGCCGCCGTTCTTCTTCTCGATGTTGCCCCACAGGCGCTCGTCGTCGACGTTGTCCTTGCCGACCGAGGTGGTGGCGAGGAACAGCTGCAGCCCGATGTCCGCCTTTTCGATGCGGGCGGGCGACCACAGCGCGCCTTCCATGGTGACGGCGCCCGGTTCGATCGCCTCGCCGTTCAGCTTCTTCTCGATGAAGTCCGCGGCGAGCACGCCGAAGTCCGGAATCGGCTGGTTGGAGGACTGGTCGAAGGAGCCGGCCCGGATCAGATCGAGGGTGCCGAGGCAGCCGTCGACGCCGGCGAGGAAGACGTGGGCCGGGTCGCCGGCGGCCGCATCCCGACCGACTTCCTTGAGGGTCTGGACGGTGCCGGCGGCATAGACGCAATCCGAATGCATGTAGATCGCGTCGAGGTCGGCTTCGGTCGAGGCGACATCGCGGACGATGTCGACGCCCTTGGCCGAGTCCCAGTCACCGACTTTGACGATGAGCTCGATGTCCGGGTACTGCTTGATCACGTCGTCGAAGCCGCCGCCGCGGAGCTGCGCGACGTTCTGGGCGAGGTTGCCGGTGATCTCGAGCACCTTGCCCTTCGGCGCGCCGTACTTGGCCTTGAGGAACTCGACGACCGCCTCGCCCGACTGCTTGCCGGCAAGGTAGTTGTCGGAGAGGACGACCATGTCGATCTCGCAGCCCTGGGGCGCGCGGTCGATGGTGTAGAAGGGGATGTTGGCGTCCTTGGCCGCCGCCACCGCCTGGCAGATGCCGGCGGAATCGTCCGGCACCGCGACGATCGCCGCGACGCTCTGGGCGATGAAATCGTTGATGTCGTTGAGCTGCTTCTGGGCGTCGCCGCCGGAGGTGGTGGTCGTGACCTCCCAGCCCTTGGCCGTGCCGGCGTTGACCAGCCCTGCCTGGATCTGCGCCTGGGCGCCGACGAGGCCGGGCGCCGAGTAGCCGATCGTCACATCCGCGGCATGCGCCGCCGTGAGCATGGCCGCCGATGCGAGCAGGCCCGCGACCAGTCCGCGACTTGCGATGTTCATTCTGATCCCTCCCGTTTGGCTTCTGGCATGGCCAGATCCGGTCGCCTTCAGGCGAACCGCCGGGAGCGTATCGGGCGGCAGGATGCGACGCAATCAGAATGTCATTCTGTCAGCCTGTCATACCACTGGACTCAGCTGACGGCGGCGACGGCGTCGCTGCCGCGCGTTGAGGAAGACACCATTCCACGGGGTGCCGATAGTGGCGTCCGGTCGATGTCCGGACACAATGCGCGGTAAGGCGGACTCCCGGCACCGTCGATGGCGCCGGGGAGCCCGCAACAGGCTCCCGCTACCGGGTGCCGCTACTCGGCGATGATCCGTTCCGGGACGGCCTCGAACGGATCGGCGTGGGCGACCTCGGTGAGGGCCTTGGTGCCGGGCATGATCTGGAAGCGCGGATCGAAATCGACCATGGCCGCGGCGAGCTTGGCAAGGACGGTGACGTCGCCCTCGACCTTGGCCGTGCCCTCGGCGATCTGGCCCTCGAGGGTCTTCACCCCCATCATCGTCAGTTCGAGGTCCGACCGGTTGATGGTCAGCGTCAAGTCGGGGTTCGGGGCCTGGAAGCCCTCGATGTTGGTGAGCGTCGCGTTCTCGAGTTCGATGATGAACTGCTCGCCGTTGTCCGGCGTCTTGAGGTTGACGGTGAACCTCAATCCCTCGACCTTGCGGCTGTCCATGCGGATGGCGAGGAAGTTGAGGAACAGCTCGGTCGACATGGCGCGGATCACGTCCGGGCTGCTTGAGCTCGCGGTTTCGCCCTGCGGGATGCCGGTCCGCAGCTCGTAGGCGGCGGCGAGGAAGCTGTTCCTGAGGCCCGGGTTTTCCTGCTGGTAGCCGAGCTGTTCGAAGACGTCGGCGAGCAGATCCTTGGCGTCGGCGTTGTCCGGCTCGGCCTGGACGAGCTTGTTCACGATCTCGCTGGCGAGCAGGTACTGGCCGCCGTCGTGCAGCTCCCGCCCGCGGGCGAGGATCTTCGCCGAGCCGCCCATCATCTCGACGTAGAGCGGCGCCGAATCCTCCGGCGACAGCGGGATCAGCGTCGTCGGGTTGCAGTCCCAGAAGCCGAGGTAGCGCTGGATGACGCCGCGGGCATTGTGCTGGGCCGAACCATGATAGCCGCGGCAGTGCCACTTCTGGAGGATGCTCGGCGGCAGCGAATAGACGTTGTGGATCTGGTTGATGGTGACGCCCTGGTTGGCGAAATGGAGCACCTGGTTGTTCATGTGGGCATAGAGGTCGCGCTGGTCGCGCAGCACCTCCTGGATGCGCGCGTTGCCCCAGCGCGGCCAGTGGTGCGAAGCGAACATCACCTCCGCCTCGAGCCCGAAGCGGTAGAGCGACTCGCCGATATATTTCGACCAGCGGAGCGGGTCGCGCACCGGCGCGCCGCGGAGCGTATAGATGTTGTGGAGTGTGGACGTCACGTTCTCCGCCATCCACAGCGCCTTCATGTCGGGGATGTAGGTGTTCATCTCCCGCGGCGCTTCGGTGTTGGGCGTGTTCTGGAAGATCATCCGCACGCCGTCGACCTCGAACTCCTCGATCGGCTCGGAGACGTAGCGGTTCGGCGCGATCAGGCCGGCAGAACCTGCCGACACGCCCTGTCCGAGGCCCTGGCCGACATAGCCGTAGGGGCTCGCCGGCAGGAGCAGCCCGTACTGGTAGAACAGCCGGCGGTTCATGGCGTTGCCGGCGTAGACGTTCTCCGAAATGGTGAAGTCCATGAAGTCGACGGGCGCAATCAGCGCCACCTTGCCGGAGCGCACGTCCGCCTCGTCAATCAGGCCCCGCACGCCGCCCCAGTGGTCACCGTGGGTGTGCGAGTAGATCACTGCCGTCACCGGCAGTCCTTCGCCGACATGCTCCTGGAAGAGCTTCCACGCCGCGCGCACCGGCTCGGCGCTGACCAGGGGGTCGAACACGATCCAGCCGGTCTTGCCGCGCACGAACGTGATGTCCGAGAGGTCGACGCCGCGAACCTGATAGATGCCGGGAATGACCTCGTAGAGGCCGTAGTTGTTGTTGAGCCGCGACTGCCGGAGGAGCGAGGGATGAATGCTGTCGAACTCGCGATCCTCGTTGAGGAACTGGAAGCGTTCCATGTCCCAGGCGACATGGCCGCCGTCGGCCATGATCTTGAGGTCGGGCATCGGCGCGATGAAGCCGCGCTTGAGCTCCTCGAAGTCGCGGGCATCGGCGAAGGGCAAGTCCTGGCGCGACTTGCTCAGCGCATCGAGCGTGAATTTCGACGGCGCCTTTCCCTTGGGATGGAAGTGACCTTCCACCGGGGGCGCGGCCTGGGCGAGGGCCGGTGATTCCTCGAACAGAACACCGCCACCGACGGCAAATGCTGCTCCGACCGCGGGAATGGTCCCGATGATGTCGCGACGGGTGGGCATGGAGGCTTCCTTCTGTTGTCTGCACTTCACGGAATGATAATAGTAGGCCACGCCATGGCCTGACGCGCGCCAAACCGCCCCCATGGGCAACCAATGCGACGGGCCGGCCGCAAAGTCTGACCGAAATCGGTCAATCGAGGTCTCGCGTGAATCAGTCCCGGGCCTGGAAGAACGACAGTCCTCCCGGCGACGCCACGGTCTTGCCGAAGCTTCATCCGCTCGACCAGATCGGCTGGCTGGCGACCCAGCCTCCGCCATTCCGGGAGTGGGCGGCGCGATCGGGCCGCTGGCGGGTCTTCGCCAAGGGGGCGTCACTCTACGAGGTCGGGGACGAGTCGGAAGCGATCTACGGCCTCGGCGCCGGCGCGCTTGAAGTCCTCATTACCTTGTCCGATCGCGACCAGGTGACGATCCACCGCGCCGAACCGGGCTTCTGGATCGGCGATTCGGGACTGCTGACGCGCGGGCGGCGGGTGATCTCGGTCTTCGCGGCGAACAAGAGCCGCGTCTTCTGTATTCCCGCCGCTTCGGTCTGGCGGCTGCTGAGCGAGCGGCCCGAATTCTGGCGCTGCTTCTACGAGCTCGCGCACCGCAACGGTACGCTCGCAGTGGCGACGCTTGCCGAGTTCCTCACCCACTCGCTCGAAGCGCGGCTGGCGCGCATGCTGCTGCGGTTGGCCGACAGCAGCGGCGAGGTGCGCATCATCCAGGCCGAACTTGCCCGTGTTCTGGGCGTGACCCGCTCCTCGCTCCAGCGCGCCCTTGGCGCTCTCCTCAGCGATGCGGGCGTCCGGACCGGCTACGGGGTCGTCACGATCCCCGACCGGTCAAGGCTCGAGCGCGTGGCCGAGGCCGGGTAGCCCCCGCCGCGACGGCGGCCGGCGCGCCTACTCCGGAACGTGACGGACGGCGCCGCGCGCGGCGCTGGTGGCCATCGCCGCATAGGCGCGGAGCGCGGTGGTGATCTTGCGCGCCCGCTTCTCCACCGGCTTCCAGGCCTCGGCCTCGCGTCCCTCCATCGCCACGCGGCGCCGGGCGATCTCGGCGTCGTCGACGGCGAGATGGAGCTTGCGGCCGGGAATGTCGATCTCGATGCGGTCGCCGGTCTCGACGAGGCCGATCAGCCCGC
>JAGRKZ010000086.1:0-835 GCA_020442065.1 Bauldia sp. | reverse complement strand
GCATGCCCGGCCCGCCGCGCGGTCCTTCGTAGCGGATGACAACGACGTCGCCCGCCTTGACCTTGCCGGTGAGGATGCCGGAGACGGCCGAATCCTGGCTCTCGAACACCACCGCCGGGCCGGAGAAGACCAGGATCGATTCGTCGACGCCGGCCGTCTTCACGATCGCGCCGCTCTCGGCGAGGTTGCCGTAGAGGACGGCGAGACCGCCGTCCTTGGAGAAGGCTTTTTCGACCGAGCGGATGACGCCCTTCTCGCGGTCGAGATCGAGGCTGTCGTAGCGGCGGTTCTGGCTGAAGGCGGTCTGGGTCGGCACGCCGCCGGGCGCGGCCATGTAGAACTCGCGCACGCTCGGGCTGTCGGTGCGGCGGATGTCCCATTGGCCGAGCGCGGCCGCCATCGTCTCGGAATGGACGGTAGGGATCGCGGCGTCGATCAGGCCGGCGCGCTCCAGCTCGCCGAGGATCGCCATGATGCCGCCGGCGCGGTGGACGTCCTCCATGTGGACATCGGACTTCGACGGCGCGACCTTGCAGAGCACCGGAACGCGGCGCGACAGACGGTCGATGTCGGCCATGGTGAAGTCCATCTCCGCCTCGTGGGCGGCGGCGAGAAGGTGGAGGACGGTGTTGGTCGAGCCGCCCATGGCGATGTCGAGGGTCATGGCGTTCTCGAAGGCGGCGAAATTGGCGACCGCCCGCGGCAGGACGGCGGCGTCGTCCTCTTCGTAGTAGCGGCGGGCAAGGTCGACGATGAGGTGGCCGGCCTCGACGAACAGGCGGCGGCGGTCGCCGTGGGTGGCGAGCGTCGAGCCGTTGCCCGGCAGCGACAGGCC
>JAGRKZ010000085.1 GCA_020442065.1 Bauldia sp. | reverse complement strand
GGTCGCACACCGACATGGCCGAGAACTTCCCGCGCCTCTACAAGGCCGCCAAGGCCAGGAAGCCGGACCTCTGGGTCTATTGCGAGATGCAGTGGGACAACCTGCTTGATCCGGTGGCGAACGAGGCGCAGACCAGGCTGCCGAAGGGCGGCATCTACCAGCACACCGCCAACAAGAGTTTCTGGCGCCGGCTCCGGACGGAGCTTTCGCCGGACTATGTCAGGGCGCTGCCGACGCAGCCCAACGTGCTGCGCTGCCAGTTCGCCTGCCAATGGAACGGCGACGAGCGGACCGAGCGCTACGCCTTCAACGCCCGGACCTTCGCCGACATGGCCGGGATCGGCTTCCGCGACGGCATGGAAGGGCTGACGGTGTGGGGCGAGCCGTCCGACTACCACGCCACGGTGGAACTTTCCTACATCGCCTTCGCCCGCTTCACCTGGGAGCCGACGCTGACCTGGGAGCGGTTCGTGGCGGAGGAGCTGTCGCCGCGCCTCGGCGGTCGCGAGGCGGCGGAGCGCTTCGTCGCCATTGCCGAGGAGATCGACACCAATCAGGCGCTCCCGGTTGAGCGGCTGGCGGTGCTTCGCGCCGAGGCGATGACCCATGTCGGGGATGGGGGCGGCCACGCCGGCCGGCGTTGGCTGAGCCTTGCCGACCAGATCGCCCGGCGCGAGCACATGGGGGCGTGAGCGGCATCATCGCCCCTTCCGCCGCTGCGCCTGCATCTCCTATGATCACCGCAACCTAACGCCACCGGGGGGACATTCACTCACATGCTCAAGGCCATCGACCCGATCCTCAATGCCGACGTGCTCTATGCGCTCCGCGCCATGGGCCACGGTGACGACGTGATCATCTGCGACACCAATTTCCCGGCCGATTCGGTCGCCCGACAGACGGTGTTTGGCGAATTGCTGCGCATCGACAATGTGACTGCCGGACGGGCGGCCAAGGCGATCCTGTCGGTGATGCCGCTCGACGCCTTCGTCGAGAAGCCGGCGCTTCGCATGGAGATCGTCGGCAAGCCCGACGAGGTGCCGCCGGTCCAGGCCGAGGTCCAGGCCGAGGTCGACGCCGCCGAGGGCAAATCGTGGCCGATGGGCTCGGTCGAGCGCTTCGCCTTCTACGATCTCGCCAAGAAGGCCTATTGCGTGATCCAGACCGGCGAGCGGCGCTTCTACGGCTGCTTCGCCTTCAAGAAGGGCGTCATCCCGCCCGACGCGGCGTGAGGCCCCTCCGGTGAGCAAAGCGGGCGTCGCCATCCTCGGCGTTTTCGTCGCCGATCTCGCCTTCCGCGGGCCGCGCCAGCCGCATATCGGCGAGACCATCTTCGGCTCGGGATTCAAGCTCGGGCCGGGCGGCAAGGGCTCGAACCAGTCGGTGGCTGCGGCACGGGTGGGAGCGCCGGTGACGTTCATTTCCAAGCTCGGCGCCGACGACTTTGCCCGGATCGCGCGTGACACCTGGGCGAGGGAAGGGATCACCGCGGCGGTCGCCGAGGTGCCCGACCAGCCGACCGGTGCGGCCTATATTTTCGTCGACGAGAACACCGGCGACAACGCCATCATCGTCGTCGCCGGCGCTGCCGACACCATCGCTCCGGCGGATGTCGAGGCGGCCGGCGAGGCCATCCGCAGTGCTGCCGTGTTCGTGACCCAGCTCGAGCAGCCGGCGGCCGCGGCCCAGCGCGGCCTCGAGATCGCCCGCGCGGCCGGCGTGCTCACCGTCCTCAACCCGGCGCCCGCCGCCCCGGTCGAGGACGCCATCTACGCCCTTTGCGACTACGTCACGCCGAACGAACACGAGGCGACGGTGATGACCGGCGTCGAGGTCAAGTCCGTCGACGATGCGCGCCGCGCCGGTGATGTGTTCCTCAGGAAGGGCGCGGGTGCGGCGATCGTCACGCTCGGCGCCGCCGGTGCGTTGCTCCATACGGCATCGGAGTCGACGCTGGTGCCGGCCTTCAAGGCCGGGCCGGTGGTCGAGACCACCGGGGCGGGCGACGCTTTCAACGGCGGCTTCGCGGCGGCGCTCGCCCGCGGCGTCGCTCCGGGCGAGGCGGTGCGCTTCGGCTGCGCCGTCGCCGGCATCTCGGTTACCCGCAAGGGGACGGCCCCCTCCATGCCCAGCCTCGCCGAGGTCGAGGCGCTGCTCGCACGATCGTAGTCGCGATACACTTTGATACAGATCAGGCAAAGTCCGGAAACAGACGCGGCATAATCTGTCCCGTGCGGCGCTCGGGCGTCGCGACTCGAATGGAGACTTCTATGTCCGACCGTGCCGGGAAGCTGACGCCGCGTTCCTACAGCCTTGCCCAGATCCTGCTCCACTGGGTCATTGCCGCCCTCGTAGTCTGGCAACTGGTGTTCGGCGAAAGCATGGGCGAGGTCGAGCGCCAGGGCGCCGCCGCCGATGCCTCGACCGTGTTCCTCGCCGATACCCATATCTGGGCCGGCTTCGCGATCCTTGTGCTGGTGCTGCTGCGGATCGTCCTCCGCCTCGCGCAGGGGGCACCGCCGCCGGTCGATTCGAGCCCGGCGCTGGCCCTGCTCGCGAAGCTCGCCCATGCCGCGTTCTACGTGCTGCTCGTCCTGGTGCCGCTCACCGGCATCGGTGCCTACTATCTCGACCTGCCGGTCGGCGGGCTGCACGAGCTCGGCAAGCCGCTGTTCATCGTGCTGATCGCGCTCCATGTCGCGGCGGCGCTGTGGCACCAGTTCGTCCGCCACGACGGCACGCTCCGGCGGATGCTGGTGCCGGGTTAGGCCCGCGGGGATCGGCTCACATCACTCCGGAAGCCTGGGCGGCGTGGAAGACCTCCCAGGCTCCGTCCCAGATCATCTTCACCGCTACATAGGCGATGAGCGCGAGCCCGATATAGGAAATCCACGGGTAGCGCTTGAGCACCCCGGCGATCAGCGTCGCCGCGATCCCCATCAGCGCCACCGACAGCGCCAGCCCGACGATCAGCACCCAGAGATGGTGCCGGGCGGTGCCGGCGACGGCGAGGACGTTGTCGAGGGACATCGAGACGTCAGCGATGATGATCTGGGTGATCGCCTGGTTGAAGGTCTTCTGCGGTGGCTTGGCGCCCTTGGCGGCGGGCAGGTCGCCGCCGTAGAGCTTGGCGTCGAGCTCGACGTCGAGCGCGTCGGCGCCGATCGCCTCGGCGGCGTGGCCGCCGCTCCGGATCTCGCGCCACAGTTTCCAAGACACCCACAGGAGCAGCAGTCCGCCGACCAGGAGGAGGCCGATGATGTCGAGGAGCTGCGTGGCGAAGAAGGCAAAGACGATGCGCAGCAGCGCCGCTGCGGCGATCCCGAGCACAATCGCCTTCCGCCGATGGTCGGCGGGCAGGCCGGCCGCCGCCATGCCCACCACCACCGCATTGTCTCCCGCCAGCACCAGATCGATGACGACGACCGTGGCGAGCGCGGTCAACTCCGAGACGAATACAGGGTCCATGGCGGCTCTTGCGACCAGCAGGCCTGGCGATCAGCGCGGGACCGGCGCGTCGGCGTGGATCAGACCCTCGGTCTTGAGGTCCGACCAGAGGGAGGCCGGGATCTCCAGGCCCATCCAGTCGATGATCTCGTTCAGTTCCGCGGCGGATCGGGGTCCTGGAATGGTCGAGGCGACCTGCGGATGGGCGAGCGGGAACTGCAGCGCGGCGGCAGGGAGCGGAACGCCGTGCGAATCGCAGACCCGGGCGATGGCCTCGACGCGCTCCATCACGTTCTGCGGCGCCTTCACGTAGTTCCAGGTCTCGCGGCCGGCGAGGATGCCCGAGTTGAAGGGACCGCCGATGACGACCGATGCGCCGTGCTTCTCGAGCGCCGGGAGCAGGCTGTCGAGCGGCTCCTGTTCGAGCAGCGTGTAGCGGCCGGCGAGCAGGAACACGTCCCACTGCCCGTGCTCAAGGGCGTTGGCGATGGGGTTGGCCTCGTTGACGCCGATGCCGATCGCCTTGATGTCGCCGTTGCGGCGCAGCTCATCGAGCGCCCGGTAGGCGCCCTCCATCGCGGCGCGGTGCATCTCGTGCTGCCGCTCGGCGCCGTGCGTGAAGCCGTCGATATCGTGGATGTAGAGGATGTCGATGTGGTCGAGGCCGAGGCGCTGGATGCTGTCCTCATAGGAACGCATGGCGCCATCGTAGCTGTAGTCGAAGTCGTACTCGAAGGGCAGGGGATTGATCCACGCGTCATCGAGCGCCTGTGGCGTGCGGCGCGCCTTGAGCCGGCGGCCGACCTTGGTCGAGAGCACCCAGCCGTCCTTCTGGCGCAGGCCGTCGCCCATCAGGTGCTCGGAGCGCCCGTAGCCGTAGAACGGCGCGGTGTCGAAATAGCGGATGTCGGAATCCCACGCGTCGAGAACCATCACGCGCGCGTCGGTATCGGTCAACCGGACCCGGTTGCCGCCAAGCGTGGCGCCACCGAGGCCAAGCACGGTCACCTCGACGGATGTCCCGCCGAGCCGTCGCGTCTCGAGTGTCATCTGGAGCGTTCCTCGTCTTTTGTCGCCGGCGGATTCAGCCGCCAGCCTCTAGATGGCTCTTCGCCGCCCCAGTGGCTAGTGCCACAGGACGCGCGATGCAAGACGCCCGCGACTCCGGCCACGGGCGTCGCGCAAGGGTTCGGCGGGATCAACGCCAACAGGTGCCGAGATACTTCTGCCCGAACATGTTGACCCGCTCGCAACGATAGGTGTGCTTGCCGACGAGGTACCCGGCCCCCGCGCCGATGGCGCCACCGACCAGAGCTCCGCCGACCGAGCCGGAGGCGATTGCCCCGACGCCGGTGCCGACCGCACCGCCGATCACGGCGCCCTTGCCCTCGGGTGTCGTCAGGCAACCTGACAGCATCGTGGCGGCCGCGAGCGTGCCGGCCAAAGCCACTGTCGCAATCTTCATGTCGCGCCCTCCACCGTCCGGACCCGCGCCGGATTCTGCCGATTCAACCGGCGGGCATTATGGCAAGGCGGCGCCGCGAAGGAAAGTTCAGGCGCGGCCAGCGGCAGTGCGTCGCTGTTGCGGAGCGCTGCGGGGCTTGAGCCGCTTGCGGAGCTCGGAGACGAAGGTCACAGCGAGGCCGGCGGCCAGCACCCACCAGGCGGGCCGGATCGAATAGCTGAAGTCGAGATTGGCGAGGAGCGGCCGCCAGGCGCCGATGCCGGTGGCGATGCCGTACCAGGCGGCCTCGGCCGCGGCGGTCAGCAGCGCTGCCGACACCGACAGCACGAGCAACGGCACCAGCCCCTCCTTGTAGCCGCGTGCGGCCATCAGCCGGTAGCCCATCAGCCAGGCGAAGAAGCCGGTCATCAGCACCGGCTGGGTGACGTCGATCTTCGACTGCATGTAGTAATGGAGGATGCCCAGCGCGGTGATGACATAGACCAGCTTGTGCAGCCGGTTCCAGCGGATCGCGCCGAGACGCTTGACCATGCCGTCGGTCGAGGTGACGCCGAGGACGATCAGGCCGACCAGCGCAGTGAAGCCGATCAGCAGATAGACGCGGAGCACGATCTCCTTGGCGACGAAGGCGAGGTCGAGGCGCGAGTCGATCACGTAGAGCGTGAAGTGGGCGAGGATGTAGACGAGGGCCGAGACGCCGAAGATGCGGCGGACCTGGATGAGCTTCGACCAGTCGAACAGCCGCCGCGCCGGGGTGATGGCAAGGGTGATGAGCAGCAGGTAGATCGTCCAGCCGCCGAGGAATCGGATCGCCTCGTTGAAGGGGCGGGGGCCGATGGCGACCTGGCCCGGGCCCATGCCGCCCGACAGCGCCTTGACGATCAGCCAGAGCGCGGGAAGCGAAACCAGCACCAGAGCCGCCGCCTTGAGCGGTGCGAAACGTCCGGCCCGGTCGTTCCACGGCAGCTTGCCGGCGATGCCTGTTCCTGCGACCACGTCCTGTCCGTCCGCCCTTGGGTTGTCCGCGCCAGATACGCCCGCCGCGTTTCACTGTCACCTAACGTGTTCGTCAGGCAAGCGCACGCGGCCGTGTTCGAAGGCGTGAGCCGGCGGCGCGCAAGGGGAAAATCAGGCGAACCCCTTGCGACTCCGCCGGCATTGTGGTGGTTCTGATCTCTCCATGGACCCGCCGGACACCGCGCGGCCTTTCCTCGGCATCGCGCTCAAGGTCGCCTCGACCATCACGTTCACAGTCATGGCGACGCTGGTGAAGCTCGCCAGCGCCCGCTACCCCATCGGCGAGCTCACCTTCTTCCGCAGTTTCTTTGCGGTCATCCCGGTGTTCGTCTGGGTCGGCTACCGCGGTGAGCTCCCGTCGGTCTTCTATACCCGGCACATCGGCCAGCACCTGATACGCTCGGTCGCCGGCGCCTCGGCGATGTTCTGTGGGTTCAGCGCGCTGTCGCTCCTGCCGATCGCCGACGCAACCGCGATCGGCTATGCCGCGCCGCTGCTGACGGTGGTGTTCGCCGTCTTCCTGCTCGGCGAGAAGGTCCACATCTACCGCTGGTCGGCCGTGTTCGTGGGCCTGTTCGGCGTCCTCGTCATCCTCTCCGACTACGTCGTGCCCGGGGCGTCGGGGGCGGGCGAGCGCAGCATTTCGGGGGCCGCCTTCGCTGTCGGCGGCGCGGTGTTCGGCGCGCTCGCGGCCACCCAGGTGCGGAGCCTCGTCCGTTACGAGAGCGCGGCGACCATCGTCATCTACTTCTCGCTGTTCACCGCGCTGTTCTCGCTCGGCACGATTCCGTTCGGCTGGGTGGTGCCGACCGCGGCCGACCTCGTCCTCCTCGTCGGCGCCGGCATCTTCGGCGGGCTCGGCCAGGTCTTCCTCACCCAGAGCTATCGCTTCGGCGACGCCTCCCTGATCGCCCCGTTCGACTACACTTCGATGCTGTGGTCGCTGGTGGTCTCGGTCACGGTGTTTGCGACCTGGCCAAGCCCGATCGTGCTGACCGGCGCCGGCATCGTCATCGCCGCGGGGCTGTTCGTGATCTGGCGCGAGCGCCGCCTCGGCATCGAGCGCGCCCGCTCGAAGCGCGCCCAGACGCCGACAACGCCGCTCAGCTGACCGCCGGGGTTTCGCTTCCCGTGCGTCTTTCGGCTAGGCTGTCGCGGTTCTGAGGAATCGCCCCACCGACAGGTCTGCCCCGCAATGGCCAGCGTGCTCTACTTCGTCAGCGACCTGCATTTTGGCGGCGATGGCGACCTTCGACACTGCGACTTCACCGACGAGTTCATCGCCTTCCTGCGCGGCCTCGCCGAGAAGGGCGAGGATGCGGAGCTGATCATCGCCGGCGATACCTTCGGCTTCTGGGAGACCACCACCGTCAAGGGCACCGCCAAGCTCGACAAGATCATCGCCGACCACCAGGCGATCTTCGACCAGCTCCGCCGCACCGGCGAGACCGTCGCGATCACGCTGATGGTCGGCAACCACGACTACGACCTGGCCTGCGACCCCGGCTTCGCGCCGAAGCTCGCCGCCTACAATATCCGCCTCGACACTGCGATAAGCCTGTCGCGTCCGGTCGCCGGCCGTACCGTCTGGATCGAGCATGGCCAGCAGTCAGATGCGTTCAACGCCTCGCCCGACTACGGCAATCTCTACGCCCTGCCGGTCGGCTACTTCATCACCGAGACGGTGGTCGCCGGCGCGAGCCGCCTCTCCACCTTCGGCCGCGGCAACTGGCTGAAGGACATCCGCTCGGTCGCGACCGAACAGATCCCCGACTGGATCCTCTCCAACTATTTCTACCGGGAGATGAGCTGGGTGATCCGGGCGGTGGCGACGGTGTTCCTGCTGCTCCTCGCCTTCACCCTGCTCGCCCTAGCCGGCGAAGGGCTCCGCGTCGCCGGGATCATCAACGACAATTTCGTCATCAACAATCCGCTGTTCCGCTCGCTCGGCTTCGTCGGCAACATCCTCCACGTGATCATCGTCTTCAACATGGTGATCCTGTTCTTCATGCTGGTGGTGGCGGTGCCGGGGGTGGTGGTGCTCCATGACCTCAAGAGCACGCTCCGCCGCTTCCAGATCACCGGCAGCGAGGTCTCCTCGGCCGCGGTCCACTCCAATCAGGCCTATGTCGAGCGCGCCCGGACAGTCTTTGCCGAACACCCGGACGTCGCGGTCTATCTGTTCGGCCACACCCACGACGCTTTTCTCGAACGGGAACCGGATGGCCGGGTGATCGCCAATCTCGGCACCTGGCTGAAGATTCTCCACCGGGTGCCGGTTCGCTTCGGCTACCTGCCCGGGGTCTATTACCCGACCTTCCGCCTCAACTATTTCCGCATCCATGGCGAGGACGGGCAGGTGGTCGTCTCCTATGTCGAGGCGCCGAAGACGCCGGCGTCCGAGCTCACCTGGCAGCAGAAGCTGGTGATCATCGGCAAGAAGCCGCCGCCTCCGAAGCCGATCGCGGCGAGGACCGTCGTCGAAACGCGGGCGCCTTGAGCCGCGTCGGGGGCCGCGATGGAGACGCTCGCCTTCAGGATGAAGCTCAAGCCGGGAATGGAGGCGGAGTATCGACGCCGCCATGACGCGATCTGGCCGGAGATGCTGGCGCTGCTCCGTGCGGCCGGAATCTCCGACTACACGATCTTCCTCGACCGCGAGACCGACGCCCTGTTTGCCGTCTTCCGCTGCGCGACGCCGGACGCCATGGCTTCGCTCGCCGATGACCCGATCGAGCGGCGCTGGAACACGCACATGGCGGACCTTCTCGAGGTCAACGCGGACGATTCGGCCGTGGTGGTCGACCTCGTCCCCCTCTTCCACATGGACTAAGGCGTCTCGGACTGAGGCGTCCGTCGAAACCCTGGAGCAAAGACCCCATGTCGCGTGGATCAATCGGCCTCGGCCCCGAGCTCAACGACTATATCGTCAAGGCCCACGGCGCCGAGCATCCGGTGCTGCGCAAGCTTCGGCTGAGGACCGCCAGGATGCCGATGGCGGAGATGCAGATCGCGCCGGAGCAGGGCGCCTTCCTCGCCTTCCTCGTCCGGCTGATCGGCGCCCGCCACACCCTCGAGATCGGAACCTTCACCGGCTACAGCGCGCTCGCCGTCGCTCTCGCGCTGCCGCCCGCCGGCCGGGTCACCGCGCTCGACGTCAGCGAGGAATGGACGGCGATCGCCCGGCAGCACTGGGAGGAGGCGGGTGTTGCGAAGAAGATCACGCTCCATCTCGCCCCGGCCCTCGACAGCCTCGCCGGGCTCGAGGCGAAGGGCAAGGCGGGAGCCTTCGACTTTGCCTTCATCGACGCCGACAAGACCGGCTATGACGGCTACTACGAGGCCTGCCTTCGCCTCGTCCGGCCCGGCGGCCTGATCGCTTTCGACAACATGCTGATGTCCGGCGAGGTGGCCGACCGCAGCGTCAAGCGGGAGGGGGTGAAGGCGGTCCGGGCCCTCAATGCCAAACTTGCAGAGGACCCGCGGGTCGATGCGGTCCTGCTACCGCTCGGCGACGGGATGACCCTGGCGCGCCGGCTGAAATAGCAGCTCAGGCCTCGCCGACGGTCTCGAACAGGACGCCCTCGAGCGCCTCGGTGGCGTCCTTGCCCGCCCAGACCACGAACTGGAAGGCCTGGAAATAGCGCTCGCAGGCCTCGATGGCGGTGATCAGCAGCCGCTCGACCTGCGGCGTGTTGGGCTCGGCGCCGCCGGACAGCAGCAGCGCCTGGCGGAACATTACCACGCCCTCGGCGTTCCACAGGTCGAAATGCCCGATCCAGAGCTGCTCGTTGACGGCGGTGATCAGTCGCATGACCTCGAGCTTGCGCGCCTCGGGAACCTTGAGATCGAAGGCGCAGGCGAGATGAAGGGCTTCGCGGTCCTCCATCCACGAGAACGACACGTGATAGTCCGCCCAGCCGCCGGCGACGGAGATGGTGATCTCGTCGTCCCCGGCGCGCTCGAAGGTCCAGTCGTTGAGCGCAGCGATCTGCTCAATCACATCGACCGGATGTGACTGGCGATCCTGTTCGAAGTCCATGAGAGTCATGCACGAGGCCTTGGACGCTGTCTAAGTCGTGCCGCGAATCGTCCCGCTTTGCGGGATGCGATGCAAGGAGACCCGAAAGCGCCGTCCCGAATCTCCGTTAAGAATCAGTATATAGGTGCCCTTGGCGGCCGGGCCACCATTCGTTGCAGTGCGAATATGGTTTTTTCACAGAACGGTTGACGCCGGTCGCTTTGCCGGCTCACTCGGCCCCGGACTTGCCCGACCGGCTGGTTCGGCGCGGTTTTGCAGGGGTTTCGGCCCCCTGGTCGCCGTCCGCTGCGGTGGGCTTTTGGCCTTTGCCGGCAAATTCCGCCAATTGCGCCTCGAGCGCGGCCACCCGCTCCGCGAGCTTCTCGTTCTCGGCGCGCGCCCGCGACGCCATCTCGCGGACAGCGTCGAAATCCTCCCGCCGGACGAGGTCGAGCTCGGTCACGATGCGATCCGCCTGGCTCCGGAACGCCGTCGTCGCCTCGCGCCGGACGCCCTGCGCGACGTTTGCGGCATCGGTCATCAGCCGGGCGAATTCATCGTAAAGACGGTTGGAGGTCTGGGTCATCGGACAGTCTCCTTCGGCGGCCTGCGCCGCTATCTCCCCGTGACTATGGGGATGCACCGGTGCCGCCGCAAGCCGTCTTGCCGCGTCGGGGCGAGGGTGCGACAAGGGCGCCGGCGCCGTTCCTGCCGGCGCGCGCGGACGGACGAGAGGATCGATGACGCTGTTCGCCATACCCTTTCCCACCATCGACCCGGTCCTGGTCGAGGTCGGCCCCTTCGCCATCCGCTGGTATGCGCTCGCCTATATCGTCGGCATCTTCCTCGGCTGGTGGTACGCCAAGCGGCTCGTCCGCAACCCGTCGATCTGGGGGCCGGCCGGCTCGCCGATGACGCCCGCCGATATCGACGACTTCGTGGTCTGGTGCGCGGTCGGCATCATTCTCGGCGGCCGTATCGGCTACGTGCTGTTCTATGACTTCCCCCTCTTTGCCGCGAACCCGGCCGAGATCTTCGCACTCTGGCACGGCGGCATGTCCTTCCACGGCGGCTTCCTCGGCACGGTTCTCGCCATGGTGATCTTCTCCCGGGTGCGGAAGATCCCGACCTGGTCGCTGATCGACGTGATCGCGCCGTCGGTCACCTTCGGCCTGTTCCTCGGCCGCCTCGCCAACTTCATCAATGGCGAGCTCTATGGCCGGGCGACGGACGTGCCCTGGGCGATGGTCTTCCCCGGCGGCGGTCCCGAGCCGCGCCACCCCAGCCAGCTCTACGAGGCGCTGCTCGAGGGAGTGGTGCTGTTCGCGGTGCTTCGCCTCCTCACCAACCGGTTCGGCAAGCTGCAGCACCCCGGGTTCGTCTCCGGCGCCTTCGCCACCGGCTACGGCCTTGCCCGCACCTTCGTCGAGTTCTTCCGCGAGCCCGATATCCAGATCGGCTACCTCGCCGGCGGCCTCACCATGGGCATGATCCTGTCGATCCCGATGATCCTCGCCGGCATCGTGCTGATGGTCTGGGCATCGCGGCGGAAACCGGTGGCGAGCGGGGCGGGGTGACGCCGCTCGGCGAGAAGATCGCGCTGCTGATCGCCGGCAACGGACCGATCACAGTCGCCGACTACATGGCGCTCGCCCTCGGCGACCCCGAGCACGGCTACTACATGGCCCGCGAGCCGTTCGGCCGCGCCGGCGATTTCGTCACCGCGCCCGAGATCAGCCAGATCTTCGGGGAACTGATCGGCCTCTGGGCGGTTGCGGCCTTCGAGGCGATGGGCGCGCCGCCGCGGCTCGCCCTCGTGGAGCTCGGCCCCGGCCGCGGCACGCTGATGGCGGACCTCCTCCGCGCCGCGCGGGTCCGGCCCGCCTTCCTCGCCGCCGCCGAGGTCCATCTCGTCGAATCGAGCCCGCGTCTCCGCGACGTCCAGATGGCGACCCTCGGGGCCGGAGCCGCGACCTGGCACGACACGGTGGCGACCTTGCCCACCGGGCCGTCCATCGTCGTCGCCAACGAGTTTTTCGATGCCCTGCCGGTTCGCCAGTATGTGCGGACCGAGGCTGGCTGGGCGGAGCGCATGGTCGGGCTGGACGAAACGGGCAACCTCGCCTTCGGGCTCCGGCCGCTCGCCGGGCCGCCGTCGTCCCCGCTTCCCGCCCAGGAGAAGGGTCGTCCGGCCGGGTCCGGCGCGGGTCAGGACACGGTCCTCGAAGTCTCTCCGGCCTCGACCGCCGTCATGGCGACGCTCGCCGAGCGCCTGGCCGCCGCGGGCGGTGCGCTGCTCGCCATCGACTACGGCTACGAGGGCCCGGCCTTCGGCGACACGCTGCAGGCGGTGGCGGGCCATCGCTACGCCGATCCGCTCGCCGAACCGGGCGCGGCCGACCTCACCGCCCATGTCGATTTCGCGGCGCTGGCGCGGGCGGCGGAGGCCGCCGGTGCGAGGCCGCGTCCGCTCCTCGGCCAGGGCGACTTCCTCGCCCGGCTGGGCATTGCGGCGCGGGCCGCCCGGCTGGCCGCGGGCAAGGACGCGGCGACGCAAGACGCGATCGCCGCGGCCGTCAACCGGCTCGTCGCACCGGCGGCGATGGGCCGCCTGTTCAAGGTGCTCGCGGTCTCGCACTCCGGCCTTGCGCTCCCCGCCTTCGACGACGATGCTTGAACCGGGTCGGGGGCGAGGTATGGCATGCTGAGATCGGGCACGGTGGTGTGGAGTGGCGAGGCGGTGAAGCCGCGCCCCGTGACGCATGGCCTCTTCGATGCCGTGTCGGGCATCCGCTACGGCTTCTTCACCCGGGCCGGCGGTGTCTCGTCCGGCATCTACCGGAGCCTCAATTGCGGCGTCGGCTCGCATGACGACAAGGGCTTCGTCTTCAAGAACCGCGCCCGCGCCGCGCGTACCCTCGGGGTAGGCCCCGACCGGCTCGCCACGCCCTATCAGGTCCATGGCGACGTGGCGGTCCTGGTCGACAAGGTCTGGGAGCCAGGGCAGGGGCCGAAGGCCGATGCGGTGGTCACCGCCCGGCGCGGCATCGCGGTCGGCGTCGGCACTGCCGATTGCGGGCCGGTGCTGTTCGCCGATCCGGCCGCCCATGTCGTCGCCGCCGCCCATGCCGGCTGGCGGGGCGCGCTCGGCGGCGTTCTCGAATCGACCATCAAGGTGATGGAGGAGGCCGGGGCGCGGCGCGAAAGCATCGTCGCCGTCATTGGCCCGATGATCAGCCAGCGCAACTACGAGGTCGGCGAGGAACTGATGGAGGCCTTCGTCAAGGTCAAGCCGTCCTACAGCGCCTTCTTCGTGCCGGCGACCCGGCCCGGCCACGCCTTCCTCGACCTTCCCGGCTTCATCGGCGCCCGCCTTTCGGCGGCGGGCGTGCTGTCCGCCGATGTCGGCCTCTGCACCTATGCCGACGAGGAGCGCTTCTTCTCCTACCGGCGGGCCACGCATCGGGGCGAGGCGGACTACGGCCGCATGCTCTCGGCGATCGTCCTCGACTGAGCGGCGGACACCGGCGGCCGGAGCTTCGGGCCGCTGCGAGGATGCACGCCCGCCCTTCCGCGCTCCGCTGTCTCGTGCGAGAAGCGGGCGTCATGACCAACCCCTATGCCGACATCTTCCGTGCCCGCGGTGCGGCGGCGTTCTCGGCCGCCGGCTTCCTCGCGCGGCTGTCGCTGCCGATGGTCACGCTCGGCATCGTGACGATGCTCAGCCAGACCCAGGGGCGCTACGCCATCGCCGGCGCGGTGGCCGCCACCTTTGCCGTCACCAACGCCCTCGTCTCACCGCGCGTCTCGCGTCTCATCGACCGCCACGGCCAGGCCCGGGTGGTAACGCCGGTGACGGTGGTTGCGGTGGTTGCGCTTCTTGGCCTCGTCGGCAACGCCTTTCTCGGCGGCCCGGACTGGCTGTTCTTTGTCTTTGCGCTGTTTGCCGGGCTGATGCCGAGCATGGCGGCCCTGGTCCGCGCGCGCTGGACCGCGCTCTACCGCGGCACCCCGCGCCTCCACACCGCCTTTGCCTTCGAGTCGCTCCTCGACGAGCTCACCTACATGTTCGGCTCGGTCCTCGCGATCGGGCTGTCGCTGCTGCTCTTTCCCGAGGCCGGGCCGCTCGCCGCGGCGCTGTTTCTTGCGCTCGGCACGACGCTGTTCGTGATGCAGCGCCGGACCGAGCCGCTGCCCCATCCCCACGACGCGAGCAGCGCCGGCGCCGCGATCCGTATCCCGGCCGTGCGCATCATCGCGCTCATGCTCCTCGCCGTCGGCGTGATCTTCGGCACCGCGGAGGTGTCGGTGATCGCCTATTGCCAGGCCCTCGGCGAGCCCGGGGCGGCAAGTCTCGTCCTCGCCGGCTATTCGCTCGGTTCGCTCACCGTCGGCATCGTCTATGGGCTCCGCACTCCCCGCATGCCGCTCGCCCGCCAGCTGGTCGTCGCCATGGTTGTCGTGCTGGTGACGACGCTGCCGCCGCTGCTGGTCTGGAACGTCGGTGGACTCGCCGTCGCCCTCTTCCTCGCCGGCGGCGCGATCTCGCCCACCTTCATCACCGCCTTCGGCCTGATCGAGCGGCTGGTGCCCGGCGGCAAGCTCACCGAGGGCATCACCTGGGCGATGACGGGGATCGGCCTCGGCATGGCGCTGGGGACGATCGGGTCCGGGCATGCGATCGACGCCTTCGGCGCCCAGAACGGATTCTGGATCTCGGTTGTCGCCGGTCTATTTGCCCTTTTCATCGTCATTTATGGCTATGCTGCCCTGGCAGGGCGCGATCCGCGCGGAGAGCGGACGGCGCTGGCCTAGTGGTCCGATTCCGACATTTGCTACCCATGGCCGCTAGCACCGAGCAAATGTCGGAATCAAACTAGGTGCGGCATGGGCAAGGCGAATTTCTCCAACTCCGCTTGGGCGGTGAACGTCAACCTCGCCGCCGGGATCGCCACGACCTTCACGGGAAGCGTGGGCGTCCTCTCCACGGCCGCGCCGATGCTCTTGCCGGAGAACGGCTACTCCGTCGTCTCCCTCTTCACGGTCGGCGAGGCTCTCGCCGCTACGACCGGCGCGCTCAACCCGTTCACGGCCGGGACCTACGTCCCCGCGGGTACCCCGGACGGCATCGGCGCCTTCCGGCTCGATGCGGATACCGTCCGCGTCCTCGTCAACCACGAACTGACCTCGGCAGCGCCCTTCCAGATCTCGAACGGAGCCGGCGCGGCGGTCACGCTCGACGGCGCCCGCATCTCCTATTTCGACCTCGACCGCGCGACGATGGCGGTGGTGGATGCCGGCCTTGCGATCCGGACCATCCACGACCGCGACGGCGCCCTCGTCACGTCGCCGGCACAGCTCGACACGGCCTCGGGACTGACGCGGTTGTGTTCGGCGACGCTGGTCGAGGCCGCGAGCTTCGGCCCGGGCCGCGGCCTCGCCGACCGCGTCTTCCTGACCGGCGAAGAGACCAACGACTCCGGCCATCCCCACGGCGGCAGCGTCTGGGCGCTCGATGCGGATACTGGCGATCTCTGGGCCGTGCCGGAGATGGGGCGCGGCAAGTGGGAAAACGTTGCGGCGATCGACACCGGCGACACCAGCCGCGTCGCCTTCCTGCTCACCGACGATTCGTCCGGCTCCGCCCTCTACCTCTATGTCGGCGCCAAGCAGGCCGGCGATTTCCTCGACCGCAACGGGCTTCGCGACGGCGCGCTCTACGTCTGGACATCCGATACGGGCGACCTGTCGCCCTCGGACTTCCCGTCGGGAACGCGAGAGGGCACGTTCGTCGCGGTAGCGGTGCGTGATGTCGGCCATGCCGGCGACCCCGGCTACGACGGCAACGGCTATCTCAACGCCTCGACGCTTGCGGCCGCAGCCGATGCGGCCGGAGCGTTCTCGTTCCGCCGACCCGAGGACATCGACTCGAACCCGCTCGAGGGCAACGAGGCCGTCTTCGCCACCACCGGGATCGCGTCAAGCAGCGACCATGCCGGGACCATCTACAAGATCGCCGTCGATTTTGGCGGCACGGAGCCGGCGGGCGAGATCAGCATCGTCTACAACGCCAATGCCGACCCGGCGCAACGCATCCGCAACCCCGACAATGTCGACTGGTCGGCGGATGGCTACGTCTATATCCAGGAGGGGCCGGCCCTGGCAGGCCTGTTCGGCACGGGAGCCGTCAACCCCCACGAAGCCTCGATCCTCCGGCTCGATCCGGACACCGCCGCCGTCCTCCGGGTCGCCGCGATCGACCGTAACGCGGCCGGCCCGTTCGGCGCCAGCGACGGCAGCCCGGGCGCGGTCGGGGCGTGGGAGAGTTCGGGCATCGTCGATGTGTCGACGCTCTTCGGCCGGCCGGCCGGCTCGCTCTTTCTCGCCGACATCCAGGCCCATACCGTCGGCGACGGGCCGATCGCGGCGGGCGACCTCGGGCGCGGCGGCCAGCTCGTGCTGATCGCCGCGCCGGGAGTGACACCCCCCACGCAGGTCGTGCAGCGCGACGTGGCGGGTTTCGACAAGGCGGTCGGCTCACGCTTCGCCGACACCCTGATCGGCAATGCTGCGGCCAACAAGCTGGTGGGCGGCAAGGGGGGCGACAGCATCGACGGCGGGGCCGGCGATGACCTCCTCCGCGGCGGCAAGGGCAGCGACGTCATCCTCGGCCGCGACGGCAGGGATCGCATTGTCGGCGAGGCCGGAGCCGACGCGCTGACCGGCGGCGCCGACAAGGACACGTTCGTCTTCGCCAGGATGTCGGACCTTGCCCGAAAGGTGGCGCGCACCGATCTCGTCACCGACTTCGAAGCCGGTCTCGACAAGATCCACCTCGGCAAGCTCGATGCGCGGACCGGTGACGGCAACCAGGCCTTCCGCTGGATCGGCGACAAGCCCTTCCATGATCGTCCCGGCGAGCTTCGCTACAAGACACGCGACAAGCCGGGGACCGACGACGATCTCCGCGTCGTCGAGGGCGACCGCAACGGCGACGGGCGCGCCGATTTCCGCATCAAGCTCGCCGGCCTTGGCGATCTTCACGCCGCCGATTTCGTGCTGTGACCGGTCAGTTCCCGTCCTCGTAGGACAGGTAGCGGATGATCCGCCATTTGCCGTCGGCCTCGCGGCGGAAGACGTCGATGCCGGGCTCGACCGCCGTGACGTTGAGGGGCGTCACGAACAGGGTCCAGGTCAGCCGCACCACGGCGAGGTCGCCCTCGACGATGATCTCGTGGATGTCGAGCGCGTAGTGATAGTCCCGCGCCGGGTCGTCGAGCGAGCGCGTCAGGATCTCGCAGCGATCGTCGTAGCCGAGGTCGCCCTGGCCGCGGACGGTCGAGACCAGCTCCTTCGAGAAGAGATCGCACACCGGCTCGCTCCGTCCGGCGTTGAAGTCGTCCGTCCATTGCTCGAGCCGGGCGCGGATCGCGGCGGATTCGTCGGCCTGCGCCGCGGCGGGAAGGAAGAAGGCAGCGAGGAGGATGGGGAGGAGCCGGGCGGGATGCATGGCGGTGTCAGGCATGGGCGCGGTGGTGGTGGATCATCGCGGCCAGACGGGCGCGGTCGACCTTGCCGCCGATGAAGAGGACGACGATGACGAAGCCGCAGACGGCGAGCGCGGCGTTGACCTTGAAGGCGATGCCGATGCCCTCGGGCAACGAGGCGGCGGTCACCACCAGCGCGGTATTGAGGCCGAGCCCGACCGAACCGCCGGCGATCTGGGCCATGTAGAGGATCGCCCCGGCAAGGCTCGACTTCGCCTTGTCGATGGCGGTGATCCCGGCCGTGGTCACCGACGAATAGAACAGGCCGACGCCGATCCCCAGCACCACCATCCCCGGTACGAGGCCGTCGTAGCCCGTCTCCGCCGTGAGCAGCGACAGCGTGAAGATGCCGACGGCGAGGCAGACCGCCCCGGCGCCGACGATCAGCTTCGGGCCGAGCCGGCTGTAGAGCGGGCCGGCGACGAAGGAGGTGAGGGCGAAGGTCGCCATCATCGGCAGGAGGCCCGCCCCGGCGCCGACCGCCGAGAAGCCGAGCTGCTTGGTCATGAACTGGGGCAGGAAGACCAGCGCCGCAAAGAAGATCGCCGACATCATCAACGTCGCCAGGCAGGCCGCGGCGAACTGGCGGTTGCCGATGACGTCGGCCGGGACTAGCGCCATGTCGCCGGCCCGGCGCTCGACGAGGGCGAAGGCGATCATCCCGGCCGCGCCGAGACCGAAGAGGCCGAGGATCAGCGGGTCGGTCCAGCCGCGGTCGGAGCCCTCGTCGAGGGCGAGCAGGAAGCCAAGGATGCCGACCGAGAGCGCGGCGATGCCGGGATAGTCGATCTTCTGGCCGCTGCGATCCGGCGTGTCCTTGCCGACCACGCGGAAGATGACGAGCATGGCGAAGGCCGCCACCGGCAGGTTGAGGAAGAAGATCCAGCGCCAGCCGATGCTGTCGGTCAGGCCGCCGCCGATCAGCGGGCCAACCGCGTTGCCGAAGCCCGCCGCGCCGAGGATGACGCCCCCGGCGAGGCCGGCCCGCTTCTCGGGGAGGAGGGCGTAGGTCATGCCGAGGATCGCCGGCCACATCATCGCCCCGCCGACGCCCATCACGAACCGCGCCGCCAGGAGGACCCAGATGTCGGGGGCAAACCCGCCGATCACCGAGAAGACCGCGAAGATCGCGGCACCGACCATGAACGCGTTGCGGCGGCCGAACATGTCGGCGAGCCGTCCGCCGGTGACGATCAGCACGCCGAACACCATGGCGTAGCCGTTGATCACCCATTGCGCGGTGGTGAGGTCGATGGTGAAGGCCTTCTCGATCGCCGGAATCGCGACCGAAAGGGCGGTGAAATCGTTGGCGACGACCAGCACCGCGACGCCCATGGCGAAGAGCCCGAGATACTCCTGCCGCGTCATTCCGCCGTCCGGATCCGCCATCGTGCGTCCTTTTCGATGCGGAGAGATCGAGATTCGAGCCGTCAGTCTTGCACAGGCATCCCCGCGGCGCGACCTTTCGGCGCAAATTATCCTGGCCGGTTCAGGGAGGGGCCGACGGAGCTCCCGCCCGGGTCGCCCCAGTCGTGGGCGCAGGCGCCGGCCTCGCTCGGGTAGAGGCGGAAGGCGCGGTCGTCGCTCTCGGCAAGGTCGGGACTGAAGGTTTCGGGTCCCTCGACGGCGAGGAAGTCGTCGACCTCGAGCAGCACGCCGTCCGGCCGCGGGGCGAGGGTGAAGCTGCCGCCGTCGCCCTCGGTCTGGCAGGCGGCGCCGTCGCCTCGCGGCGTGCAGCGGGCCTCGCTCGAGAACCGCTCGTCGGAGTCGCGCAGCACGAAGCCGAAGGCGAGGTAGAAGGCGCCGTCGCCGTCGCGCCCCTCGGCGGCGTTTGCGGTGGCGAAGAACTGCCGGACCTTCTGGTCGGGGTGGGCCGAAAGATGGGCCTTGTCGTAGGTCCGCGCATAGCACGGCCAGGCCCCGCCGCGCTCGGCGAAATGGCTGTCGTAGAGCGAGCCGGCGGCGAAGGCCGGTGTCGCGGCGAGGGCGAAGGCGAGGGTGGCAATGGCGCGCATGGCGCCGACTATGCCACGATCGGAGCCTCAGTCCAGCCAGGCGGCGCATCGAGGAAGGATCGGACCCCAATGCAGAGCCTTGCCCTCGTCACGCTCGTCGTTCGTGACTACGACGAGGCCATCCGCTGGTACACCGGAACCCTCGGTTTCGACCTCCTCGAGGATGCCCCGCTCGGCGATGGCAAGCGCTGGGTGCGGGTTGCCCCGTCCGGCGGCGGTCCGGCCCTCTTGCTGGCCGAGGCCGATACGCCCGAGCAGATCGCCGCGGTCGGCCGCCAGACCGGCGGGCGGGTCGGCTTCTTCGTCACCACCGACGACTTCGTCCGCGACCATCGCGCCATGACCGCGCGCGGCGTGACCTTCGTCGAGGCGCCGCGCCACGAGGCGTATGGCACCGTCGCCGTCTTCACCGATCTCTACGGCAACCGCTTCGACCTGATCGAGCCGGCGGCGGCGTGAGGCGGCTCAGACCGGCATGAAGCCGGTGCGGAGCGCGTAGCCCCAGTCCGGCTGGCCGTTGCGGTCGGCCTGCTCGGCCGCCGCCTCGTGGTCGTAGCGGAGCGCGATCTGCTCGACGCCGGCAAGGAGGCCATCCTCGAAGGTGAGGATGGCGTAGCGCGCGTGCGGGGCGCCCACCTCGAAGACATGGACCGGCGGCTCCGGGTTGCGGTAGGCCGGGCGGCCGACGCTGCCGGGGTTGATCACCACGGGTCCGTTGGGGATGGCGATCAGTCCCGGCCGGTGGCTGTGTCCGGTGAGGATCACCGCCGCGTCGACCCGGGCCACCCGTTCGGCGACCTCGTCAAGCGCCGCGGGGACGAGCTGGCCGCCGGCGATGTCCTCGAGGAGATAGGCGCTGTCGTTGCCGGGCGAGGCGTGAAAGGCGACGATGCCGTTGCCGAGATCGAGGGCCGGCGGCAGCAGGGTCAGCCAGGTGCGCTCCGCCGAATCCGTCCGGTCGAACGCGAAACGGTCCGGGGGCGACATCTGGTCCGGCCGGTCGCGGCTGAGGATGCGGTCGTGATTGCCGCGCACCGTCGGCCAGCCGAGGGCCATCAGGCCGGCGAGGGTCTCATGCGGCCACAGCGGCCCCGAGGCGCAGTCGCCGAGGTTGACGACCTGGTCGACCGCGCGGCGGCCGATATCATCGACCACCGCCTCGATCGCGGGGAGATTGCCGTGGATGTCGGCAAGAACCGCAAGCCGCATGACCGATCGCCCCCCAGTGATTCGCACGAGACTCGGCGAGAGCGGTTAGCGAAGCGTGTACAAGATGCTGTTCGCGCGCGCTTTTCCCGTGCCGCGGCTCCCCATGGCGGGTGGGGGGCTATGCGTTTCGGTGGGGGCAGACCCGAGCCCGGACGCCTTGCCGGCGGGCCTTGCGAGTCCGACATTCCGCGCATCGCAAGAACAAGAAAGACACGTTGATGATCCAGACCCTTCTCGCCCGCTACCGCCGCGCCGGCGCCTCGCACCGGCTGTTTGCCGAAGCCCGCTACGTCTCCGACCCGCTGTCGCATCCGGCGCTCCGGGCGATGAGCCAGCGCGAGCTCGCCGACCTCCCCTTCGGCCGCGAGTAGGCCGACGCGGGCCGTCGGCCCCTGCCGTCTTCGCGGTGTCACTGACGCCCAACCTCCCCCTTGAGGGGAGGTCGAAATCGCTCTGCGATTTCGGGAGGGGGTCTTGTCCCTCTGTCGTCATGGCCGGGCGAAGTCGCGGCCATCCACGTCCTGTCGTCCAGCATTGTGTTCGCGTGGATGCCCGGCATCAAGCCGGGCATGACGGGCGGTGCGTTCCGCCCCCCATGCGGGGCGACTCCAACCTCCCCCTTGAGGGGAGGTCGAAATGCCGAAGGCATTTCGGGAGGGGGTTTATTGGCCCCGCCGAGGGTATGGTCGCCCTTACTCCGCCGGGATGGCCGAATTGTAGGCGTAGGTGTCCCACGTCGGGGCGTAGTCCTTTTCGGCCTGATCTCCCCAGACCGTCCAGCCCGGCCGCGCCCCGCGGGTTAACGGCATCTTCAGCCGGCTGGCCGACTTTCCAAAGCGATGGACCTTACCCTTCGCGAGACCGGCTTCTATGAGAGCGGGTCGCAAAGTGCTCGCGCCTGGACAGAGAGCTGGGTGCGAGCTTCCGTCTATCGTCCTGCCTGTGGCGCCGGCCGACTGTCCTCCTTTCCCGCCAATGCGCCCGTCGCAGACTTCTTCTGTCCGATGTGCGCGGAACAGTTCGAGCTCAAGAGCCAGAAGACGCCATTCCGTCGCAAGGTTGCGGATGGCGCCTACAAGACGATGTGCGAGAGGCTCGCGAGCAGCGAAAATCCGAACCTGTTTCTGTTGAACTACGACCGTCTCAATCGCCGAGTGACAAACGTTGCCGTCGTGCCAAAGCAGTTCTTTGTCCGCGATATGATTGAGGAGCGAAAACCGCTCGGTCCGACGGCCCGGCGAGCCGGATGGGTGGGCTGCAATATTCTTCTCGATCAGGTGCCGGCATCAGCGAGAATCTTCCTCGTTCGGGACAGCGCGGTGCGGCCAAAAGAGGCGGTCTTGGAAGATTGGCGGCGACTGCTCTTTCTTCGCGACGAAGGCGAGGAGGCTCGCGGCTGGCTTATGGAGGTCATGCGGTGCGTGGAGTCGCTCGGTCGCCGCGAATTTGCGCTTCACGATGTCTATCGGTTTGAGGAGCACCTCAGCGAGGTTTATCCCAACAACCGACATATCCGCGAAAAGATACGTCAACAACTTCAGGTTTTGCGGGATCACGGGTATCTTGAGTTCGTGTCTCGCGGATCGTACCGCTTAAGCCGACCCGCCTGATTGATGGGGTAGGACGCAATCGCCATGGCTTGGTTCCGGAACCACTACAGCTGTTCGCAGTGCGGCAAGAGCTGGACCGACGAGTGGTCATGTCAGTGCGACGACGACTGCCCCCACTGTGGCGCGCGGCACATGTCTCCGTCTGCAAGTGACGACTTGACCGAGGTGTCCGCGGAGCTCGACGGCGATCTTGTGTTGCTGAGATCACCTGAGAGCGCCGAACGCCATCCAGATTGTCGCATCACTGCCAGGTTTCCGCTGCCAATCGTGTAGCCGCCCTACGCCCCACCCCCGAACATCGCCTCGGTCTCCCGGATCTCGTCGCGGAGCCAGGCCTTGAAGGCGCGCACGGTTCCGGGCTCGCGGCGTCGTGACGAGGTGATTGCGTAGTAGCCGATGCCGGTGGCGGTGCGCTCCGGGAACGGGGCGACGAGCTGGCCGGCCCGCAGCGCGTCGGCGGCGAGCGTCTGCCAGGCGAGCAGGACGCCCTGGCCGGCGATCGCCGCGTCGAGCGCCAGCGAAGCATCGGTGAAGCTGTGGCCGTCCTGGAGCTTCGCCGCGTTCAGCCCGAGCGGGGCAAGCCACAAATCCCAGCTCAGCGTGGAATTGGCGTCGCGGACGACCGGCACGGTGTAGAGGTCGCGCGGGGTGACGAGCCGCCCGGCAAGGGCCGGGGCGCAGACCGGGAAGATCTCCTGGGCGAGCAGGAACTCCGCCTTCACCCCCCGCCAGCGGCCGTCGCCGACACGGATGGCGACGTCGATGTCGGACGCGTCGGGGTCGACGAGCGTCACCGAGGCGTCGAGCCGGACGGTCACGTCCGGATGGCGGCGCGACCAGGCGCTCAGCCGCGGCACCAGCCACTTGGAGGCGAACACCGGCGCGACCGAGATGGTCAGGACGCGGTCGGGGTGGCGGCGGGCGAGGGCGACCGCGCCGTCGAGCGTCTCGAACGCGGCGGTGAGGCGGGGCAGGACCACCCGGCCGAAGGCGGTCGGGGCGACGCCGCGGCTCCGCCGCTCGAACACCGGCCGGCCGAGCTGCGCCTCGCACTTGATCACCTGCTGGCTCACCGCGCCGACCGACACGCCGAGCTCGTCCGCCGCCGCAGCAAGGGAGCCGAGCCGCCCCACCGCCTCGACGGCACGCAGGCCATTGAGGCCGACATGCTGGTTCTTCATGCAGATAATCTAAACAAAGCTGCAGCCAAACTCCATTGAGAATATCCCGGACAAGCGCGAAATCCTGCATCGACAGCGGATCGATGGAGGTGCGCGGTGCTCAAGGAATTCTGGATGCGGATGCGGCGGCGCGCGGTCGTGCGCGACCTGTTCGACGAGGCGCGGGTCGCCGAGGACCCGCTGCGCCACCCGGCGCTCAAGGCGATGACCGCGGCGGAGCTCGCCGACATCCCGTTCCCCCGCCCGGGCCGGTGAGGGGGACGCCTGGCCGGTCGTGGTCGCCACGCGTGGGTGGCGGGAAGGCGCACGCTTCCTTATCGCTGCGCGCGCTCATGGCGAACACCCGCCGCCCTCATGCTGAGGTGCTTCGCGGTACGCGAAGCCTCGAAGCACCCCATGCCGTCGATCGAGGTCACTTTATCCCCGTCCCCGGATCCTCCCGTAAGATGCCGCATCCCTGCCCATCAAGGGGCGTCGACCGGTGACGACCAGCTGACGGGGCAGGGTGCGGCGCCTGCGACGTGCCACGAGGCGTGGCACCGGCGATGCGTGTGCCTTTGGCCGCATCGAACCGGAGAGGACGACGGTCCGAACGTCCCGGGAGGCCCTGACGATCCGCCCACCGCCATTATGAGCGGTTGCCACGGGATGGCCTTAAGGGCGAGGCGTGCCGGCGTGAAAGACCGCCAGAGAGGTACGCCGTCCCCGCCCGGAGCGCGGATGTCGGGTGCCCAAAACCGCCGCGGCGGGCGCCGGAAACGGCGCCTTGAAAAATGCAAACGAGCGGTGCCGTCCCGGCGCCCGCTACCCCCTTGGTCTCCGGGCCGAGGCGTCTTGAAGGGAACACCCACACCCCGGCCGCCATCGCGGCGCGGCAAGGAGAGCCTATGCCCGCAACGCGACAGGACCCACGCCTTGCGGATGTCCCGCTCAACCCTCCCCCTGTGGGAGGGTCGATACGCCGGAGGCGTTTCGGGGAGGGGTACCCACACTCTCATCATGATCTCGACCCCTCCTCAAATTCGCGGCCGCGATTTTGCCCCTCCC
>JAGRKZ010000265.1 GCA_020442065.1 Bauldia sp. | reverse complement strand
TTCCATGCCGGCGACGGCAACCTTCATCCGCTGGTCCTCTACAACATGAACGACCCGGCCGAGCAGGTGAAGGCGGAGGAAGCCGGCGCCGACATCCTCAAGTTCTGCGTCGAGGTCGGCGGCTGCCTTACCGGCGAGCACGGCGTCGGCATCGAGAAACGCGACCTGATGGCGGTGCAGTACAACGACGCCGATCTTGCCGCCCAGATGCGGCTGAAGAGCGTCTTCGACCCGGACTGGCTGCTCAATCCCGCCAAGGTGTTCCCGCTTCAGGGCCGGCCGGTGCCGGCGTGACAGAGAGTTCGGGTAAGCCGTTGAACGCATGCGAATCTTCGCCCACGGCGGCAACTGGGGAGACTTGCCATGGAAAAGATCAAGATCGAGCAGCACAGCTCCATCGGGCTGCTGTGGGTGGCGGGATGGCTCTTCACCATCGGGTTTCTCGATTTGAATTTCTGGCGCGGGCTGATCGGCATCCTCGTCTGGCCCTACTTCCTCGGGGCGCATTTCGCCCCGGCGATCACGGGCTGACGGCGGCCGTCGTCGGGGCGGCGCGATGACCGCCATCGCGCCCGCCGACGAATCCCAGCTCGCCGCCGCCATCGCCGAGGCCGCCGCGGCGCGGACGCCGCTCGCGGTCGAGGGCGGGGGCACCCGGCGCGGCCTCGGCCGGCCGACCCAGACCGCGGCAACGCTGTCGACGGCCGCCATCAGCGGCGTCACGCTCTATGAGCCGACCGAGCTGGTGATCTCGGCGCGCGCCGGAACGCCGCTCGATGAGGTCGAGACGCTGCTTGCCGGCAACCGCCAGCGCCTCGCTTTCGAGCCGCTCGACCACCGGCCGCTGCTCCACTCGAGCGGGACGCCGACCATCGGCGCCGCGGCCGCGGCGAACCTCTCCGGCTCCCGCCGCATCCAGGCCGGGGCGGCGCGGGATTCGCTGATCGGCCTCCGGGCCGTCAACGGCCGCGGCGAGGTGATCAAGTCCGGCGGCCGGGTAATGAAGAACGTGACCGGCTACGATCTGGTCAAGTTCCTCTCCGGGTCCTACGGCACGCTCGCGGTGTTCTCGGAGGTGACCTTCAAGGTTGTGCCGGTGCCGGAGACGGAGGCGACGCTCGTCCTCACCGGTCTCGACGACGAGGCAGCGGTCAAGGCGCTCTCGGTGGCGCTGACCTCGCCATGGTCGGTCACCGGCGCCGCACATCTTCCGGCCATGGACCAGGCGCCGGCGCGGACCCTGATCCGGATCGACGGGTTCGAACCCTCGGTCAGGGAGCGGACGGGCAAGCTCGCCGGCGCGCTCGCCGCCTTCGGCGCGATCGAGCCGCTGCCCGAGACCGATGCCGCTGCACTCTGGCAGGCGGTGCGCGACGGCACCGTCTTTAACCCCCTGAAGCGCGCCGTGATCTGGCGGATATCGGTTCGTCCCGGCGACGGCCCGAGGCTGGTGGCCGAGCTTCGGCGGGCGCTGCCCTGCCGGGTGTTCTACGACTGGGGTGGGGGCCTCGTCTGGGTCGCGGCCACCGACACCGGCGATTCGGCCGGGGCCCTCGTAGTGCGCGACGCGGTGGCGCTGGTCGGTGGCCATGCGACGCTGGTCCGGGCGCCTGACGACGTGCGCGTCGCCGTCGAGGTGTTCGAGCCCCAGCCGGCGCCGGTGATGGACCTCACCCGCCGCATCAAGGCGACCTTCGACCCCGAAGGCATTCTCAATCCCGGCCGGATGTACGCCGGCGTGTAGCGACGATGCAGACCAACTTCACCCTCGCCCAGCTTGCCGATCCCGACACCGCGGTGGCGGAGAAGATCCTCCGCACCTGCGTCCATTGCGGGTTCTGCACCGCGACCTGCCCGACCTACGTCCTGCTCGGCGATGAGCTCGACAGCCCGCGCGGCCGCATCTACCTGATCANNATCAAGGACATGCTGGAGAACGACAAGCCGGCCAACGAGGAGGTCGCGCTCCACATCGACCGGTGCCTGTCGTGCCTCGCCTGCATGACCACCTGTCCCTCTGGCGTCGACTACATGCACCTCGTCGACAACGCCCGGGCCCGCATCAACGACACCTACAAGCGGCCCTGGGCCGACCGCTTCATGCGGGATGTGGTCGCCGCGGTCGTGCCGCATCCGGGCCGGTTCCGGACGGCGCTCCTCGGGGCGCGTCTGGCCCGACCCTTCCTCGGCCTCGTCCGGGCGATTCCGGGCCTCGCCCGCTTCGCCCCGATGATCGCGCTGGCGCCGCGCCGGCTGCCGCGGCCGGCCGATGCGGGCGATGCCCGGAAGTTCGCGCCCGCCGGCGAGAAGACGGCGCGGGTGGCCCTCCTCCGCGGCTGTGCGCAGTCGGTGCTCGACCCCGGCATCAACGAGGCCGCCGTGCGGCTTCTCACCCGGTACGGCGTCGAGGTGGTCTATGCCGACGGCGACGCCTGCTGCGGCGCCCTCGTCCACCACATGGGCCGCCGGCACGAAGCGCACGAGCAGGCGAAGCGCGCCATCGACGGCTGGATACGGCTGATCGACGATGGCGGGCTCGACGCCATCCTCGTCACCACCTCGGGCTGCGGCACGACGGTGAAGGACTACGGCTTCATGTTCCGCGAGGACCCTGCCTATGCCGAGAAGGCGAAGCGGGTATCGGCGCTGGCGAAGGACATCAGCGAGTATCTCGAGACCCTCGACCTTGGCGCTCCGGCGAGTCCGCCGAAGCTGACGGTCGCCTACCATGCCGCCTGCTCGCTGCAGCACGGCCAGCAGATCAAGACCGCACCGAAAGCGCTGCTCGCCCGCGCCGGGTTCGAGGTGCGCGAGCCGGCGGAAGCCCATCTCTGCTGCGGGTCGGCCGGCACATACAACATGCTCCAGCCGGAGCTGTCGGCGCGGCTTCGTGATCGCAAGGTCGCCAACATCGCGGCGACCGGCGCGGCGGTGGTCGCGGCCGGCAATATCGGCTGCCTCACCCAGATCGGCACCGGCACGAGACTGCCGGTGGTGCATACCGTCGAACTGCTCGACTGGGCCTATGGCGGGCCGCGCCCGGCGAGCCTGGCGGAGACCGTCTGAAGTCACGGAAATGTGATCGAATCGTCAAATTGACGGTGGGTCGCGATTGGCCGGACCTTCGTCGTGCGGCGAGCGGCGCCGCACGAGGAGGCGACAATGGCGACGACCACGAAACCCGCGGCCCGGAAACCGGCCGCGAAGAAGGCAGTTGCGACAAAGCCCGCGTCAGGTGCGGGAGCGACGTCGAAAGCCGCGGTTGCCGCGGCGATGAAGGAATTCGCACTGATCCAGCGGAAGGCAAAGCTGGTCGGCTCAAAGGCCCTGGACACCCACTTCGACAGCGACGGCAATCCGCAAGGGGCCTGGGCGGAGGTCATCGCGGAGCTCGATGCCTGGGCCAAGAAGCACAAGGTGAAGCTCAGCACCCGCGAGCACGTGACGGGCGGCGGCGACCCGGGCGCGCCCACGCCGCGCGTCAGGAGCGAATGCCCGCGCACGATGAGCACGACCGAGCGGTTCAACTGGCCGGGTGGGGGTTACACCGATGTGCGGACGACCTGTACGCTGCGCCGGAGGGCGGTCCTCACCGGCCGCTGCGTCTATTCGTGCGCCAGCGAAGTGACCGGAGCCGTCGGCGGCCACCTGTAGCCCTCGGCACCGCGCCGGCGTGACGGTGGAATCGCCGGGGTCGGCAGCGGCACGAGATCGCCGGCGAGGCTTGCCGTGGAACGACCCGGCTGGGTCCGCGGCCGTGCGCGCCCGGCTGCGCTGGCCGAGGCCGCCTGAAGTCACGGAAATGTGATCGAATCGTCAAATTGACGGGTGGTCGCAGTTGGCCGGACCCTCCGCATGCGGCGAGCGGCGCCGCGACGAGGAGGCTACATGGCGACGATCAGGAAAGCGGTGGCGGCGAAGCCCGCCGCCAAGCTGTCGACTGCGAAGAAACCGGCGGCTCGTTCGGCGGCGAAACCCGCAGCGAGCGCGAACTCCCAGAAGAGTGATTTCGATGCCATCCATCGCAAGGCGCGGGCGCTCGGCGCGAAACTGACGCCGGCCGACTTTGACAAGGACGGGAATCCCGTCGGTGCCTGGGCGGCGATGCTGGCCGAACTTGATGCCTGGGCCAAGAAATACAAGGTCAAGTTCCGGACCACCGAGGTGGCAACGCCGGCCGGCGAACCGGGGACTCCGACGCCGCGGACCCGCGGTACGTGCCTCGGCACGATGTCGACCACGGAACGCACGGACTGGGTCGGCGGCGGCCACATCACCATCAAGACCACCTGCACGCTGCGCCGCCAGACCATCCTCACCGGGCGTTGCGTCTATTCCTGCGTCGGCGAGATCCTCGGCTTCTCGACGTCGTAGCGCGCCGACCTTTGCGGGCGCGGAGGCCCTGCTTCCGCGCCCGCGCAATTCTCACGGGCATGTCCGGTCCCGGCACTCCTGGGCGGTGTCGGACGGCCCCCCATCGAAACGGCGGCGAAGGGTTCAGTTGTGTCCGGGCCTGTGCCATAGAGGCGACAGCAGCGGCACGCCGCGGATCAACGGGGACCATGACAAATGACTGCAGCCGAGGCGCATATCACGGTTCCGGGAGTCGAGCTTCGGGGCGCCTGGGGGCCGCGTTACCAGGAAGTGCTCAACGACGAGTCGGTCGCCTTCCTCGTCGCGCTGCAGCGCAAGTTCAACCCGACCCGGCTCCGCCTGCTTCGCCGCCGCGAGGCGCGTCAGCAGGAACTCGATGCCGGCGCGCTCCCGGACTTCCTGCCCGAGACGAAGGAGATCCGGGAGAGCGACTGGGTGGTCGCACCGATCCCGGCGGATCTCCAGGACCGACGCGTCGAGATCACCGGCCCGGTCGACCGCAAGATGGTCATCAACGCCCTCAATTCCGGGGCCAAGGTGTTCATGGCCGACTTCGAGGACGCGACCTCGCCGACGTGGGCGAACGCGGTCGAGGGCCAGATCAACCTCAAGGACCGCTGGCAGGGCGCCATCGACTTCACCGACCCCGCGAGCGGCAAGGAGTACCGGCTCGGGCCGCGGCAGGCGGTGCTCCTGGTGCGCCCGCGCGGCTGGCACCTTCCCGAGGAGCACCTCTACGTCGACGGCCAGCCGATGTCCGGCTCGCTGTTCGACTTCGGGCTCTACGTCTATCTCAACGCCCGTACGACGCTGTCGGCGGGAAGCGGCCCCTATTTCTATCTGCCCAAGCTCGAGAGCCACCTCGAGGCCCGGCTCTGGAACGAGGTCTTCAGCTTCGCCGAGGAGACGCTCGGCATTCCGCACGGCGCGATGAAGGCGACGGTGCTGATCGAGACCCTGCCGGCGGCGTTCGAGATGGACGAGATC
>JAGRKZ010000084.1:44116-52715 GCA_020442065.1 Bauldia sp. | reverse complement strand
GGGCTCTCCCAGTCGTCCTCGACGAAGCGCACGTCGTGGAGCTCCATGTCGAGGCCGATGGCGCGGAGCGAGTCGAGATAGAGGTCCTGGAGGTCCGGCGGCGAGGGCTTCAGGATCACCTGGTACTGGTAGTAGTGCTGGAGCCGGTTGGGGTTCTCGCCGTAGCGACCGTCCTTTGGCCGGCGCGAGGGCTGGACATAGGCCGCCTTCCACGGCTTCGGGCCGAGGGCGCGCAGCGTCGTCGCGGGGTGGAAGGTCCCGGCCCCCATCTCGATGTCGTAGGGCTGGAGGATGACGCAGCCCTTGTCGGCCCAGAAGCGCTGGAGCGTCAGGATCAGCCCCTGGAACGAGCGGTCCGGGCGCATGTGGTCGGGGATGTCGGTCACGGGTCGGCCTTCCGGCGCTGGAACTGGGGTCGGCGTAGCTATAGGCGGGGGATTCCCGCGGTCAAGCCGCGGCGGCGTGCCGTCTTACTCGTCCCGGAGCTTGTAGACCCCCGTCTCGGGGTCCTTCTCCAGCGTCGGGGCCGCATTGCGGGCGACGCCGGCGCGCGGCTGGACCTTCGGCTTCGTCTCGTTGGCTTTGCGGAGCCTGGCCTTGACGCGATTGCGATCGGCCTGGCTGCCGCGCCAGGCGAGGATCGCAACCACCGCAACAATGCCGACGACATAGATCGGGAGCATGGGAATCCTTCTACGGCGCGACGCCATCCCGGCGCAAGCCGGCCGCCATGAAAGCCGTCACAGCCCGTAGCGGTTCCACAGCATCCGTTCCTCGATCACGGCAATGGCTCCCTCAGCCATCGCCTGCGCCTCGACGCCGCCGCGACTGCCGAGGCCGAGGCGACGGCGGAGGAAGCCGCGCTCGGCGCCGATCGCCTTCAGCTCAACATCCTCGCCGTACTTCTCCTTGAGGACGGCATGGAGGTCGCCGACACGGTCGGCGAGGCCGAGCGCCACGGCCCGCTCGCCCGACCAGAACGCGCCGGTGAAGAGATCCGGATTGTCGGCAAGGCGAGGCCGGCACGCCTTCACGAGGCCGATGAAGCTCTCGTGGACCTCGCGCTGCAGCGCCTTCAGGCGCTCGACGTCCTCTTCCTTTTCGGGCTGGAACGGGTCGAGGATCACCTTGGCCTCGCCGGCCGTGTGGACGCGGCGCTCGATGCCGAGCTTGTCGATCAGCCGCTGGAAGCCGAAGCCGGCGAAGACCACGCCGATCGAGCCGACGATCGAGGAGGCGTCGACGACGATCTCGTCGCCGGCAAGCGCGATCATGTAGCCGCCGGAGGCCGCAACGTCCTCGACCGCGACGATCACCGCCTTCTTCTTCTCCGCGGCGAGCTGCCGGATGCGCTTGTGGATGAGGTGCGACTGGACCGCCGAGCCGCCCGGCGAATTGATGCGGATGGCCACCGCCGGCGCCGCCTTGATCGAGAAGGCGCGGACGAGGTGCGGTTCGAGCGAGGCGCTCGACACCCCGCTTCGGAGCGGCATGGTCATGCCGATCCCGCCGGCGACCTGCACCACCGGGATCACGGTCCCCTTCTTGCCGAACAGATTGAAACGCATGCTTCTCCTCGTCGGACGGCATTGCCCCGCCGGTTCAAGATGGGCGTGCGCGCCCGCCGTGCCAAGCGCGATTGACGCTCGCCAGCGCCCGGCCCTCGCGGAGGATGGCCTCCACCCCGGGCGCGAAGGCGTTGCCCTCGTCCTCGTGCAGCACCAGCGGCGGCAGCAGCTTCAGCGCCGCCCGGCTGCCCTTGATCGCCCGGACGAGGATGCGGTGCGCCGGCTCGCCAGGGCGGGGATGGATCGGCATGATCTCTGCCCCGCCGAAGCGCCGGGCGGCCGCAGCGAGAAGGTCGGCGAGGCCGTCGGCCCTGAACACCACCGTCGCGTCGCCGCCGAACTTCAGCACCGAGGTCGCTGCCCGAAGCCACGGATCGAGGCCGCCGGCGGCGAGGACATGGGCGGACGCGCGCGCCTTCGCCGGCGAGCGGGTGCCGCGGTCGTAGAACGGGGGATTGAGGAGGACGTGATCCGCGAGGTCGCGTCCGGCGCCGGCCTGCTCGCGCTCGGCCTGGGGCGCGGCGATATCGGCGGTGACGATGCGGACGCGGGCCGCAAACCCGGCATTGGCCGGCCGCTCCAGCGCGGCGCGGGCGCAGTCGACCAGCTCGGCGTTGCGCTCGACCAGCACCACCTTCGCCCGCTTGCAGCGGGCGGCGGCGCAGAAGCCAGCGACGCCGGCGCCGGCGCCAAGGTCGACGACCGTGCCGGAGATACGGGAATCGAGGGACGCAGCGAGAAGGACGGCCTCGAGTCCGGAGCGGTGATGGCCGCTCGCCGGCTGGACGGCCTCGACCCGGCCGTCGAGGAAGGCATCGACGGTGACGGCGCGGCCGTCCGCGGAAGGTGGCGTGCGGGCGACCTCGGCCGCCCCGCTCATCCCTCGCCCTTCGGCTTCTCGAGCTCCTTGCCGACCCCGGCATCGGCGAGAATCTGCCGCGCCGTCCCGATGTCGTCGGCCGGCACCAGCACCCGCCGCGGCAGGATGCCGAGCGAGCCTTCGAGAACGCTCATGTTCTGGTCGAGGACCAGCGGCGTGATCCCGGCATCCTTGAGCAGCGACTCGACGAAGGAGATGAGCACGATGTCGTTGGTCCGGAGGAGCTCTTCCATGCGGCCTCGCTGCGGATGTTCCGGGATCGACGTTACGGGCTTCCCCCGGCGCACACAATCCGCCCGGCCGCGCGCAATTCCGGCGCCCGGCCCCGTGGCAATCCGCCGCCCCCCCTCCCTTGTGGTCGGCCCATGCCCTCCATATGGTGCTGGTAATTGACAAGGGGAGCATGGACGCGTGGGCGTAGTCGTCTCGCTTGACGAAAGCAAACGGAAGGGTGCGGCCAGCATCGCCCCGCTGGTCGATGCGACCCGCGAGGCGATGGACCGTGTCAATGAGCTGATCCTCGACCGGGCCGGCTCCGACGTCGGCATGATTCCGGAGGTGGCGCGACACCTGATCGATTCCGGCGGCAAGCGCCTGCGGCCGATGCTCACCCTCGCCTCGGCGGCGATGTGCGGCTATCGCGGCAGCGCCCACGTCAAGCTCGCGGCAAGCGTCGAATTCATGCATACGGCGACGCTCCTTCACGACGATGTCGTCGACGAGAGCGAGCTGCGCCGCGGCAAGCTCGCGGCGCGGATGGTGTGGGGCAACCAGGCCAGCGTGCTGGTCGGCGATTTCCTGCTCGGCCAGGCCTTCAAGATGATGGTCGAGGTCGGCTCGCTCGATGCGCTCGACATCCTTTCCACCGCGGCGGCGATCATCGCCGAGGGCGAGGTGATGCAGCTGGCCGCCGCCAAGAACATGGCGACGACCGAGGATCAGTATCTCGCGGTCGTCGCCGCCAAGACTGCGGCGCTGTTCTCGGCCGCCGCCGAAGTCGGGCCGACCATCGCCGGCCGCGGCCGCGACGACCGCGCCGCCTTCCGCTCCTACGGCACCAATCTCGGCCTCGCCTTCCAGCTCATCGACGACGCCCTCGATTACGGCGGGTCCTCCGCCGACCTCGGCAAGCATGTCGGCGACGATTTCCGCGAGGGCAAGGTCACGCTGCCGGTGGTGCTCGCCTACCGCCGCGGTTCGAACGAGGACCGTGCGTTCTGGTCGCGCGTCCTGGTCGAGGGCCGAATCGAGGACGGCGATCTCGACCAGGCCATCGCCCTGATGCGCCGCCACGATGCGCTTGAGGACACCATCGACCGCGCCCGCCACTTCGGGGTCGTGGCCCGTGACGCCCTCGCCCCCTTCCCCGATTCCCCGTGGCGTTCTGCCCTCCTTGAAGCGCTCGACTTCTGCATCAGCCGCGCCTATTGAGTAGAGGGTCTCCGTTCGCACCAATCGCCGGTTGGCGCCGTCGGTTGTCGTGCCGCTGCAAAACCGCCATGTTGTCGGATCACAAAAACCCGCATCCGCCAATGACAGTCATCGGGTTGCCATGAACGCTCAACGCCTCGCCACGGCCATCCTCGCCGCCGGTCTCCTAGCCCTCTCCAGCGGAGCTCGCGCCGAGACCGAGAAGAGCGGTCTGGCGATGCTCGACGTCCCGTTCGCCTCGTCCCTCGCCGGCAGTTACCTTGCCGGCCGCAGTGCGGACGTCGCCCGCGACCTCGAGGCTGCGGCAACCTATTTCACGGCCGCCCTCGAGCGCGACCCCGACAATCCCATCCTGCTGGAGCGGGTCATCGTCCTCCGCGCCGCCAATGGCGAGATCGAGCCGGCGCTCGAGCTTGCCGACCGGCTCGTCGAGATCGACCGCCTCAATCCGCTCGCCCGGCTGGTCCGCAGCGTCGTCGCCTTCGGCGACGGCAACTACGTGCAGTCGCGCGAAGAGATCGCCGAGACCGCGCCGGCGCCGCTGGCGCAGCTGACCGCCGGTCTCCTCACCGCCTGGTCGGAGCAGGCCACCGGCGATACCGACGGCGCGCTGCAGACCATCGGTGAGCTCAGCGGGCCGGCCTGGTACGACATCTTCCAGAACTACCACCAGGCGCTGATCGCCGACCTCGCCGGTCGCGAGGACCTTGCCGTCGACCATATTACCAAGGCCTTCAACTCCGACGGCTCGGCGCTGCGGGTGGTCGAAGCCTACGGCGTGATCCTCACCCGCGCCGGGGAGCGCCAGGACGCGATCGTCGGGCTGCGCGCCTTCATGGCGGAACAGCCCAACAACCCGGTCATCGCCGAGCTCCTGGCGGCGATCGAGGGCGGCCTCACGCCGAAGCCGGTCGCAAGCACGCCGGTGGAAGGTGCGGCCGAGGTGCTCTATGGCCTCGGCGCCGCGATCGGCACCGACCAGGGCACCGAACTGCCGGCCGCGTATCTTCACCTTTCCCGCTTCCTCAAGCCGTCGGCCGATCTGACGCTGATGGCGCTCGGCGACCTCCTGTTCAGCGCCGAACGCTGCCAGGATGCGCTCGACGTCTACGACCGCATCTCGCCGGACTCGGTGCTCAAGCGGAACGCCGACATCCAGGCCGGTCTCTGCCTCGACGTGCTCGACCGCACCGATGAGGCGGCGGCCCGGCTCGACCCGATGATCAACGCCGACCCGCCGGATCTCGATGCCATCATCGCCCTCGGCAACATCTATCGCGGCCGGGAGCGCTTCGCCGAGGCGGCGACGATCTACACCAAGGGCATCGACCTCATCGGCGAACCCGAGGCGAACCACTGGCGGCTGTTCTACTTCCGCGGCGTCGCCAACGAGCGGAGCAAGAACTGGCCGCAGGCGGAGAAGGATCTGGAGCAGGCGCTGAAGCTCAGCCCCGACCAACCGCAGGTCCTGAACTACCTCGGCTATTCATGGGTCGACATGGGCAGCCGCCTCGATGACGGCCTCGACATGATCCGCAAGGCCGTCGAGCAGCGGCCGCGCGACGGCTATATCGTCGACAGCCTGGGCTGGGCCTACTATCGGCTCGGGCGCTACGAGGACGCCGTCGAGCAGCTCGAAATCGCGGTTGAACTGCGACCGGAAGACCCCGTGATCAACGACCACCTCGGCGACGCTTATTGGCAAGTCGGCCGGAAGCTTGAGGCGACTTTCCAGTGGAGCCATGCCCGCGACCTCGATCCCGAGCCGGCCGACCTCGAGAAGATCGTCAAGAAGCTCGAAAGCGGCTTGGCGCCCGGCGATGACGGCGGACGAGACGGCTGACCTCATAGCGACGTCCATCGCCGGTGCAGCAGCGCGCATCGAATCGGCGCGGGCGAAGATCAACCTTGCCCTGCACGTGCTGCGTCGGCGCGCCGATGGCTACCATGCGCTCGACAGCCTCGTGGTGTTCGCCGAGCTCGCGGATCGGCTGACCGCCTACCGGCGCGAGGAGACTGCCGTCGACCTATTCCTCGAGGGTCCGTTTGCCGACCGCCTTGCCGCGCGCACGCGCCCGCACGACAACCTCGTATTTGCCGCCGCCGATGCGCTGATGCAGGCCTTTCCCGAGCGGATCACCGGTGGCATCCGGATCGATCTCGCCAAGGTGCTGCCGACGGCTGCGGGAGTCGGCGGCGGATCGGCCGACGCCGCCGCGACGCTCCGGCTCCTCAACCGCATCTGGGACCTTCGTCTCTCCACCGCCCAGCTCGCCGAGTTCGGCGCAAACCTCGGGGCCGACGTGCCGGTCTGCGTCCTATCGCGGCCGGCGCAGGTCGAGGGTATCGGCGATCGGCTGACCCCGATCCCATCGCTGCCGGCGATGCCGGTCCTTCTCGTCAATCCGGGCGTTCCGGTGTCGACGGCAGAGGTGTTCCAGCGCCTCGCCCCTGCCGAGCGGACGCCGTTGCCGCCGCTGCCGCCATCCTTCGCCTCGCCGGCGGACCTCGTGGTCTGGCTCCGCGGCACCCGCAACGACCTGTTCGAGCCGGCGTGCGCGATCGCCCCCGAGGTGCTTGCCGCTGTCCGCCTCGTCGCCAGCGATCCCGACTGTCTTTTCGCCCGGATGTCGGGGTCCGGTGCGACCGTCTTCGGCCTGTTCCCGACGATCGAGGCGGCGAGCGCCGCCGCTGAACGCGTCGAGAAGGCGCAGCCGGCCTGGTGGACGGCCGTGACATGGACCGAAGGCTCGCCCGAGGTGGAGGATCATGCCTGAGGTCGCCAACCGGGACTTCGTCCCTGTCCGTTTCGCGGTGCTCACGGTGTCGGACACGCGCGGGCGCGACGACGACCGCTCCGGCGAGACCCTCGCCGGGCGCATCACGGCGGCCGGCCATGTCCTTGCCGCGCGCGCCATCGTCCGCGACGAGGTGAGCCGCATCCGCACCGCCGTCCGGGGCTTTGCCGACGACCCTGCGATCGACGCCGTGATCACCACGGGGGGCACCGGGCTCACCGGCCGCGACGTCACGCCGGAGGCGATCGAGCCCCTGTTCGACAAGAGGATCGACGGGTTCAGCGTCGTCTTCCACATGGTGAGCTACGGCAAGATCGGCACCTCGACGATCCAGTCGCGGGCCACCGCCGGGCTGATCGGCACCACCTTCGTCTTCTGTCTGCCAGGCTCGCCCGGCGCCTGCCGCGACGCCTGGGATCACATCCTCGCCGGGCAGTTCGATCTCCGCCACCCGCCCTGCAACTTCGTNNNNTCATGCCGCGCCTCGACGAGCACCTTCGCCGCGGCAAGCTGCGCGGACGCCGCCCTTCATAGGCGCCGAGTCCCGTCGGCAACCAGCCGACTTGCACGTCCGGCGTGGTGCCGTCCACGCCGACCCGGGGCATCTACCGCAGCGGCATCATCAACCCTGCGCTGCAAGCCGCCCGATCAGGCGCGGCGGCAGTCGAAGCACGAACAGGGCAAGGCACGCCGCGTTGCGCACGGCCCGTCCTGCGCCGCCGCCGGTCGGCCGTCCACGCACCCGCGCATGGGCGCCGAGCATCGTCAGCCGACGCCGGCCAATCCGCCGGCCGATGTCGACATCGGCCATGGCGGCGAGATCGCGATGACCGCCAAGACCGCGGTAGTAGGCGCGCGAGATCAAGAGGCCCTGCTCGCCGTAAGGCGCGGCGAAAAGGCGCGTCCTGAAGCTCGCCATCCGTTCGGCGATCCGCGGCCCGAGGCCGAGCTCCGCGCGGCGCAGGCGAAACGTCGCCGCGCTCTTCCGCGCGGTCCCGGCGAGGATCGCCCGGTCGACGAAGCCGAGCGCTTCTCCCTGCCAGCCATGCTCCAGCACGGAGTCCGGCGCGAGGAAGAGCAGCCAGTCGCCCCGCGCCTGGTCGACCGCCGCCATCAGCGCCTGGCTGCCGGCCCCGCGCACCACTTCACAACCCGCCGCATCGGCCACCAACAGCGTGCCGTCGCGCGAGCCCGCGTCGACGACGATGGCATCGCGCACGATCCCCTCCATGGCCGCGGGCGCGAGCGCCGCCAGCGCGTGGGCCAGGCGCTCCTCGTCATCGCGGGTGGGGATGATCACGGTGATCATATTCGCTTGATAGCGCGGCAATCGGCGCTTTTCGACCCCATGTGAGTGCTTCGCATGACGCTGGGGCGATCGTCGAGCCGGACGTTCCACACTTTTGTTCTTGATTTGTTCCGTTTGCCGTGTAGGAATGAATTCATGTCCTCGCTACGCCACCGATTCGCCGCCAGCCGCGTCGCCCCCGCGCAGACGGTCGAGGACTTTGTAGGCGTCAGGATCGACCCCGAGCGGCGACGGGGTCGAGGCGCCGAGTCGAATGCTTCCGGCCGCTACGAGCCGCAGAGCCGCGTGCTCCTCGACGACGGCTGGGGCAGCATCGACGACCTGCCGCCGCTCAAGACCACCGTGCAGGAAGAGCGGTCGCGGAAGATCATCACCACCAACGATTCGCCCGACATCTCGTTCGATCGCTCGATCAACCCCTATCGCGGCTGCGAGCACGGCTGCGCCTACTGCTTCGCCCGGCCGACCCACGCCTATATGGGCCTGTCTCCGGGCCTCGATTTCGAGACCCGGCTGTTCGCCAAGCCGAACGCGGCGAAGCTCCTGGAGAAGGAACTCGCCAGGCCCGGCTACGAGCCGCGGACGATGGCGATCGGCACCAACACCGATCCCT
>JAGRKZ010000084.1:18560-44030 GCA_020442065.1 Bauldia sp. | reverse complement strand
CATCGTCACCAAGTCGGCGCTGGTGCTCCGCGACGTCGACATCCTGTCGCGGATGGCGGAGCGGAACCTCTGCAAGGTCGCGCTGTCGGTGACGACGCTTGACCGCAGCCTGGCGCGGGCGATGGAGCCGCGCGCCGCCACTCCCGACCGCCGGCTCGCGGCGCTGCGGCTGCTGTCCGAGGCGGGCGTGCCGACCACCGTGATGGTCGCGCCGATCATACCCGCCCTCAACGAATCCGAGATCGAGCGCATCCTCGACGCGGCGGCCGCGGCCGGCGCGCGCGAGGCAGGCTACGTCCTCCTTCGCCTGCCGCTCGAAGTGCGCGACGTCTTCAAGGAGTTCCTCGAGCGCGAGTATCCCGACCGGGCCAAGCACGTCATGTCGGTGATCCGTTCGATGCGGGGCGGCAAGGACTACGACGCGACCTGGGGCACGCGCATGAAGGGCGATGGGCCCTATGCCTGGCAGATCGGCCGGCGCTTCGAGATTGCCTGCCGCCGGCTCGGCCTCAACGCGTCCCGCCGCAGCCTCCGCACCGACCTCTTCAAACCGCCGGTCGACGACAGCGGCCAGCTTCAGTTGCTGTGAGCCGCTACCCGATCGCCGCTGAGATCGTTCCGAGCACGCCGTAGTCGGCGCGGATCGAATCGCCCCTGGCGATCGGTACCGGAATGACGCAGGTGCCGGTGGTGACGAACTGGCCCGCCTCGACGCCGCCGCCGTAGCGGGCCGCCTCGTTGACCAGCCAGGTCAGCGCGATGCGCGGATCGCCGAGCACGGCCTTGCCGCTGCCGACGGCCGCTTCGGCGCCGTTCTTGTAGGCGGTGACGGTATGGGTCGACAGATCGATGGCGCGCCAGTCCGCCACGACCGCGGGCCCCAGCACCAGCCAGGATGCGCAGGCGGTGTCGGCGATCAGCGACGGCGCGCCGACCTTGGTGAAGTCCTCGTAGCGCGAATCCGGCACCTCGATCGACAGATGCAGGGCGGTGACGGCATCGAGCACCTCGTCGCGCTCGTAGGGCGTGTCCCGCGCCGGCAGTGCCTTGCCGAGGACGAACGCGAACTCGGCTTCGGCGACCTTCATCAGGTTGCCATCGAGCGGCACCGTCGCGCCGGGCGCCAGCACGCGGCCGGCGAGGATCCGACCGGCGAGCGGACCGTCGACGTTGATGTGCTTCTGGCCGGCCGCGCTGGTGGCGGCGATCTTCCAGCCGGCGACGCGGTCGCCGGAAACACGGGCGAGCGCGGCACCCACCGCATAGCCGTCGGCCCGGTCATCCGGCCGGCAGCGCTCGGGCAGAGCCGCGATTCGTGTCGATTGCCGCCAGTTCTCGAGGAGAATCGAGGCGGCTTCCTCTGCTCGTTCCGGCGTCATGGCTTCCCCGTCATGGCTCGGCCGACCCCGATACAGGGAAAACAGCGATGCGTCACGTCTTGTTAGGGACCACTCGGCCGGAAGGTGGCGCTCGGGAGATGACGTGCCGAACAACGGGCGAGATCAGAACCGTACCGACAGTGTCCCGTTGACCGCATGGTTGTCGGCGCCGAACGCGACCTGTCCGAGATACGACACACCGATTCTCGCCCGGGCGGCGACCGCTGCGTCGATGCCAGCGCCGATGATCAGCGCGTCTTCGGCGACCGGGGCGCCGGCGACGGTGAAGGTCGAACTGCCGGCCGCGAACGCAAGGTCGGCGGTCGGCGTGGTGTCGCCGAAGATGTGCTGCCAGCCGATCATGCCGCTGACATCCGCCGCGACTCCGGAGAAGGGCAGTCGCGCCTCTCCGCGAAGGCCGAGTTGCGACATCGCCGCGCCGAAGCTGCCCGACCCGCCGTCAAGGGCGGCGTCCCCGCCATGCTCGCGGAAAGCATCGGTGCGGGCCGAGACGTAGCCCAGGCCCGCGAACGGCTCCATGGTCACCCGACCGACGGGGGTCGGCCCCATCTCGTAGGCGTAGGCGAGTTCGCCGAAGAGCTGCGTTGTCGTCGCCTCGAAATCGCTCGACAGGCTCTCCGCCAGGCCGGGATAGGCGACGTGCCGGTCGACCAGAACGTCGTGAACGCCGAACCCCGCGCCGAGATTGGCTCGCGCCGTGCCGCGCCCGAGGGAAACGAGCGGGCCTCCGGCATACGCCGCGAAGTCGACCCCGCGGCTCGACCCGGACGACCCGTAGTCGTCAATCGCAAAGCTGGTATGGGCATAGCCCCCGGCAATGCCCGCACGCCAGTCTACGGTCGGCAGGGCGGTATCCACACCGCCGATCACGCCGGCGAAAGTCCGGGTGAAGGACGCCACGTTCTCGCTGGCGTCGGCGCCGCCCCAGTCGCCGTAGCTCGTCACCCACATCGCCGAGGGCGACCCGGTGGCAAGCGCGGCGGTCTGCGGCGCGATTGCGCCGCCGCTCCCCGGCGCGGCGTAGGACTGATGCAGGCGTGCGAGGACCGTATCGCGGACGCCCGTAGCCTGGTCGACGAACATGCCGCGCACGGAAGGATAGATCGCGCCGGAAAGCTGGTCGTAGGCGGCCCGGGCCGACATGGCGTCGAGGACGACGATGGAGTCTACCACCCCGCTGTCCATGGCGAGCGAGTCGAGCGAGCCACCGACGGCGACCTGGTTTTCGGTGCGGCCGGCCGCGGCAAAAGACACTTCGCTTCGCGCGATCTTCAGGATCACGGCAGCGCTATCGCTCTCGGCTGTCACGTCCAGGAACGGATATGGACTGCTGAGCCGCGCGAACCCCCGCGCCCTCACGTCGAAATCACCGCTGACGGCGGACGCCGTCACCACCTCATAGCGCGCCCCGAGCCACGGCGACTCTCCTGGAAGCAGGATCACGTCGAGCCTGGCGTCCTCGACCGTAAGCGCACCCCCGATCTCGATCCGGTCGGCCTCGCCGTCGGCCCCGATCTCGACGTGGTAGACCGAGCCGGATGCGAAGGCCGCGTCGCCGGCGACCGATACTTCGCCGATGGAGTGCCCGGGCGACACCGAACCGGTACTGACCAGGTCGCCGGTTATGTGCCCGTTGCCGGTCAGCCGGCCTCGATTGCCGACGTCGCCGTCCACGACGCCGTCGTTGACGAAGGTACCGGCATTGGCAACATCGCCCGCGATCGTGCCGGTGTTGGTCGCTTGCCCGCCAACCTGCACGGCGACCGGCGCGGTCGTCCGCGCGGCAAGGGAGGTCCGTCCGGCGACCGTGAGGCCGGCCGGAAGCGTTACGTCCCCCAGGAACACCACCTCGCCGGCGCCGCTCACGGTCAGGGCCGCCGGACCGGTGACGTCGCTCTCGAACGTCGTGCGCTGGGCCGCCTCGATCTCGGCCGCAGCGCGGACGTAGACGGGAAGGTCCGTCGTCATCGCCTCCGACAGCGACCAGGTTCCCGCCATGGAGATGAATAGCGTGAACACGACGTGAGACGAGGCTACGCCCGTGGCGCGAAGCCCCTCGAAGCCGCCGGCGGCGTCGAACAGATAGTCGAAGCCGGCGATCGGGTGGATGCCGATGTTGGACTGGGTGAGGTTGTTGTCGGTGCGGGTGAACCACGGCGCCACCGGATTGAGCGTGTCTCCGGTGGTGTAGGTGAAGCCGACCTGATCGCTGCCGCCGAAATAGACGGTGACCTCGGCCCCCGGCGCGGCGCAGCTCGCGAACGACGGCAGGGTGGGATCGTCGGCCGGACAGTCCTCATGCGACGTCGGCCCGCCGATATCGACCCAGGCGTAGCCGATGCCGGTGTCGAGCAGGAGCGGCAGGTCGCTCCGCGTCGTCGTCGACCCGTCGCGGGTGATGACGAACGTGCCGGGCAGCGTCGTCCACTGCTGACCGGCCTGGTTGGGGATGGTGTTCGGCAGAAGCTTGTACATGGCGAAGCCGGACCCGGCATTCGCGGCCGTGAGCCCGACCTCGACGTGATCGGACGTGAAGATGTAGCCGGAGCGCATCGTTCCGGCGTCCATGTCGGTGATGTGCAGGAACGGGTTGTTGAGCAGCGAGGGCTGCATGCCGACAGTGCCCTCGCCGGTCCGATCGAAACCGATGCCGATCATTCGCGGGATGTCACCGAGCGGCAGATCGCAGTCGTTGGTGTTGGTGTTGCAGGTCTCCGTCGCAACCAGAACCTGGATCTTGGCGGTTGCGACACCGATGTTGCCCTGCCCGTCGGTGCTCCCGGGGAAGTGGACATCGACGTCGGTCCAATAGCCGACGGCCTTGATGCCCGAGCTCACATAGGTGATCGATCCCGGTTTGCCGGTCGGCTGGAAGTCCGGAACCAGAGTGTAAGGGACCACCATCCCCTGCGACCCGGTATCGAGCTGGAAGTGGGCCGTCTCGCCGCCATTGACCGAGACCTCGACCATCGCCCGCGGCGGATTGGCGCCGTAGGCGAAATCGAGATCGGCAACGTAGGGGATGGCGTAAGACGCGTTGTAGCCGTCGTAATAGGACCAGCTGTCGCCGGCGACGGCCGAGGGCGCCCACCCGGCCGCAATCCCCGCCGCAGCGACCGCGCCCAGTGTTCTGATCGCAAATCCCATCGCCCCAGGCCCCGCCCGCTCTCCGGCTTGCCCGCGGCGGCTCGCGACGTCGCGCCCACCGCTGCTAGAGTGCGAGGATGGCTTCCCGCTCTGACGATTCGCCAGTCCTGATAGAATTGCCGAAGGCCGCAACCGACCGCTTCGAGAAGCGGGCGCGGCGGAACGGGGCCCGGCTGATCGCCGGGGTGGACGAGGCGGGCCGCGGCCCGCTTGCCGGACCGGTGGTGGTCGCGGCGGTCCTGTTCGAAGGCCGGGTGCCAAAGGGCATCGACGATTCCAAGAAGCTCGCCGCGAGCGAGCGCGACCGCCTCTACGACCTGATCCTCGAACGGGGGCTGGTCTCGGTCGTGGTGGCGAGCCGCGCGCGGGTCGACCGGATGAACATCCTCCGCGCCTCGCTGTGGGGCATGGCCCGCGCCGTTGCCGGACTCCCGATCCGGCCCGACCACGTGCTGGTCGATGGCAACATGCTGCCGCCCGGCCTCCCCTGCCCGGCCGAGGCGATCGTCGGCGGCGACGCGCGGTCGGTCTCGATCGCGGCGGCCTCGATCGTCGCCAAGGTCACCCGGGACAGGCTGATGGCGGCGGTCGGCCGGGCCTTCCCCGCCTACGGCTTCGGCGAGCACAAGGGCTATTCGACCGCCGCCCACTTTGCCGCGATCGAGACCCACGGGCCATGCGCTCATCATCGCCGGAGCTTCGCGCCGATCCGCACGGCGCTCGGCCTCGACCCGGCTCAGGATGACCTGTTCGGCTCAGCTGCAGGTGGTGACCTGGTTGGAGCAGAGCCGCCGCCACCAGCCGACGACGCCGTCGTCGCTCTCGACGAGGGCCCAGAAACCGCTGCAGGCCAGAATCCGCTTCGGGCCGCCGTCGGCTGAAATCGCTGAGCCGTAAGCGTCATGGGCGGGCGTCCAGGCCGAATCGACACTGGGCGCCTGGTAGAGGCCGCCGATCGGCACGCCCTCTCCGTCCCTCGCCCGCACCGGCATGTCGCCGTTGGCGAACTGGGCTCCGACCCGCTCAACCGGAATCCAGCCGCGGCCGGCGAAAGGCTCAGGGTGGTCGTCGGGATAGCTATCGGGGTCGAAATAGTCGCGGCCGGGCGGTTCGGCATGCTCTATCAGGAACCAGCCTTTGCTGTAGCCGATGATGTCGAACTCGGTGAAGAAGCCGTCTTCCGGCGCCGCCTCGTCCGCCCCTTCGGGGCCGTAGCGCGGCGGCAGCGTGCCGAGGACGCGCGAGTCGGCCGAGGGCTTGAGGTGAACGGCAAGACCGGCCGGATCCTCGTCGATCGACCAGCCGCGACTCTCGCAAGGCTCGGTCCCGGAGGGATAGGACTGCTGGCCCTTGATCCAGATCTCGCGCTGCCAGGCGGCGTAGTCCGCCTCGGTGCCGTCGCCGGCCTCGTCCTCCGGGCCGATCGGGGCGCGCTCGCGAAGCTCTCCGGCGACGATGGCCGGACCGTCGGCCCCGGTCTCGAGCGTCACGACGAGGACATGGCCGGGGTCAAAGGTGCTCCCGGGTTCCGCGGGGTCGTCGGCCCCGGCAGGAAAGACCGCGATCGACGCCGTCCCGCCGTCCTCCGGCGCCGCGATGATCTGGCCGAGGACGTACCCGTCGGGCAGGAACGCCGCGGCCTCCGCCAGCCACGCTGGCGGGCCGTCGGCGATGGCGTAACCCGGAGCCGCCAGGAACAGGCATGCCACGGCCGCTGCCGAAGCCCTCCCAAAACGCCGCACGCCACCCTCCTGACCCATGGTCGCCAATCCCAAGCCGGCTGATAGTATGCCCGCTTTGACGGCGCGAACAGGAGTGCGCGGCATGAACGACATGGCCAGGGGCACAATCATCGGCGTTCTGGTCGCCGTGGCGCTTGCCGGCGGCGTGGTTGCCGCCCTCGAATTCACGTCCGCGGCAAAAGGCGGACACTCGGGCCGCGACCAGTCGGCGAAGGTCACGGTCGTGCGCATCGGCCCGGACAACAAGGGCGGCGGCACGTTCGGCGACGACGTGAGGAATGCGGTGCTGCGCAACAGCCAGCGCTACGATCTCTGCTACGCCGACCTTCGGGTGAAACGACCGTCGATGATCACGACCGACATGCCGACGGCGTTCTGCGACGTCACCCGCAAGGGCAAGAAAGGCCCGTGGCGGATCTCCACCGGCGGCTGGCAAACCTGCCAGGCGGTCTGCGTGAAGTTCGGCGGGTAGCCGGGAACCCGGCTCGAAGCCGATCGGGCGGTAGACCCGCGCGCGGCGGAACCGGCGGGCAAGGCCCGCCGGACAACGGCCTCAGTGGAGCTTCGCCTTGACGTCTTCGATGGCCGACTTGATCAGCGACTCGGCCGTGGCGCCGCGCGAGCGAGCGGCGAGGATGCGCTGGGAGGCGGCGATGGCGACGTCGGCCGAGAGCGACCGCACTTCGCGCAGCGCCTGGGCCTCGGCCTGGGCGATCTTCTCCTCGGCCATGCGGGTGCGACTGGCGACGTAGTCTTCGACCCGCTGCCTGGCCTCCACGCCAAAGGCTTCGGCCTCGTGCTTGGCCTGGTCGATGATCTCCTCGACCTCGGCCTCGGCCTCGCGCGCCTTGCGCTGGTATTCCGCGAGCAGCGCCTGGGCTTCCTCGCGAAGCTTGCGCGCCTGCTCGAGCTCGGTGCGGATCGTCTCGGCGCGGTTGTCGAGCGCCGCCGTCATCTTCCCCGGCACGCGCAGGTAGAGAACGATGGCGATGAAGACGGCAAAGCCGATGAAGGCCCAGAATGTCGCGTCTTCAAGCATTGGCGTCCCTTTCGGACAGCACATCCCGAACGGCGGCGCCGACCTCGTCCGGCGTCGTGGTCGCACCGATCAACGAGGCGACCACCGCTTCGGTCGCTTCCCCGGCAATGGCGCCGACCTCGGACAGAGCCCGATGCTTGATGTCGGAGATCCGCGTCTCAGCGGCGGTAAGCCTGTCGGCAAGCGCCCGCTCGAGTTCGGTCCGCTGGGAGTCGGCCTTGGTCTTGGCCTCGGTCCGCGCCTCTTCGGCGATCGTGGAGGCCTTGGCCCGGGCCTGGGCCAACGCCTTCTCGTAGTTGCGGGCGGCGTCTTCCGATTCGCCCTTGAGCCGCTCGGCTGTATCGAGGTCGGCCGCGATACGGTCGCGGCGACCCTCGATGATGCCGCCAAGCCGCGGCAACGCCACTTTCGCCATCACGTAGTAGAGGACGGCGAAGGTGATCGCGAACCACAGGAGCTGCGAGGCGAAGGTCGAGGCGTCGAACGGCGGGAAGTTGTTATGCTCGCCCGGCGTCTCGACGACGACGCCCTCTCCCGTTGTGAACGGCCCCTCGGGAGTATCGCTGGTCGTTGCCATGGCTCTCTCGGCTCGAAGCTGCCCTCGGTCCTAGACCGCGAACAGAAGCAGGAGCGCGATCAGGAACGAGAAGATCCCGAGCGCCTCGGTCACCGCAAAGCCGAAGATGAGGTTGGTGAACTGGCCCGGGGCGGCGGCAGGATTCCGGATCGCGGAGGACAGGAAGTTGCCGAAGATGTTGGCAACGCCGACGGCCGCGCCACCCATGCCGATGCACGCGATGCCAGCGCCGATGAACTTTGCAGCTTCCGCTTCCATTGTCTGAGCTTTCTCCGTTGGTTGTTTCTGTCAGTGCCCGGGATGCAGGGCGTCGTTGAGATAGAGGCAGGTTAGAACGGCGAAGACATAGGCCTGCAGGGCCGCGACCAGGAACTCGAGCGCGGTCAGCGCGACGGTTGCGGCGAGCGGCAGGATCGCGCCGAGCACCCCGGCAACGCCGAGCGAGCCGAGGGTCGCGACGAACCCGGCGAACACCTTCAGCGTGATGTGTCCGGCGAGCATGTTGGCGAAGAGACGAATCGACAGCGACACGGGCCGCGAAATGAAGGACAGCACCTCGATGAAGGTCACCACCGGCAGGAGCGGCGCGGGCAGGCCACTCGGCGTGAACAGCTTGAGGAAGTGGAGGCCGTGGCGGCGGAACCCGTAGAACACCACCGTCCCCATCACGATCATGGCCAGCGCCACGGTGATGATCAGATGCGAGGTGACGGTGAAGAAATAGGGGAACATCCCGATCAGGTTGGCGAACAGGATGAAGATAAAGAGCGAGAAGACCAGCGGGAAGAAGCGCATGCCGTCGCTTCCGGTCGCGTCCCGCAACGTCTTGGCGACGAACTCGTAGACCACTTCCGCCGCCGACTGCCAGCGGCCCGGCACCAGGCCACGGCCGCGCGCCGAGAGAATCAGGAAGGCCGACGCGCTGACGACGGTCACCACCATGAACAGCGCGGAATTGGTGAAAGAGAAATCGACCCCGCCGACCTCGATCGGAACGAGCTTGTGGATCTGGAACTGATGAATCGGATCGGTAGCCACCGTGACCCTCGTCAATCGAAACGGCGGAATGCCGCATCGTCGTCCAATCCCGGCCGCTTGGCGATCAAGCCGGCCGTCCGCAACAGGCTCAGGATGCCAGCCGCGAAACCCAGCAGCAGGAACACGATCAGGCCCCAGGGCGACGTTCCGAGCAGAGCGTCGAAACCCCACCCGAAGACAGCGCCGACCAGAACTCCGGCAACGAAATCGGCGCCCAACCTCAGCGCCATTGCCATGCCCTGTCGCGCCGGCGTCAAGGGCGCCGTACCATGCTCCCGTTCCGGACGCCTCTCTTCGAGCCGCCGGTCGAGTTCACGCAGCCTTTGGGAGAGCGCGGCATCTTCCGGGCTCGGCGCACGGTCGCGGCGATTTTCGCCCGATCCACCCGCTTCGCTCATCGATCCCGCCCTGCCAGTGCCGGTGAACCTTACGGAACCCCCGCCCCGCCCTCAAAGCCGCGCGCACATTAGTTTTCGGCCGTAGGCGTGTCAAGGAGCGGCAATTTCCGCATAAAATATTGAAGTTATTCATATTTCCTGAGCGAACGGGTGGCGCGATATTGCGTCGCAACCGCGGCGGCCGGCCATCCGCGGGAGAATCTCCCGGCCCGGCCCTTCCGGCCCCGGTGCCGGCGTGGGACAATAACGCCATGTCCGCAACGTCCTCCAAAGGCAAAGGACCGCGCCGCATCGCCGATCTCGTGGCGCGGGTGATCGAGCCGGTCACCGCCCGGCGCGGTTTCGCCCGCGCCGAATTGATTGCCGTCTGGCCCGAGATCGCGGGCCCCCTGCACGCGGCCTGCACGACGCCGGAGAAGATCGTGTGGCCGCGCCACGCCGAGGGCGAGGAGCCGCCGGCGGGGACCCTGTTCATCCGCGCCGACGGCCCGCGGGCGATCTTCGTCCAGCACGAATTGCCGCAGATCGTGGAGCGCGTGAACGCGTTCTTCGGCTACCGGGCGGTCGCCCAGGCTCGCGTCATCCAGGGTCCGGTGAGCGCCGCAGCACGCGAACCGCATGCGATTCGCGCGCCCGACCCCGCTGCCGAACGGCGCGTCGCCGCCGATGTCGAGGGCATCGAGGACGAGGGCCTGCGCGCAGCCCTTCACCGGCTCGGCGTCGGCGTGCTCACGAAGCGTCGCGAATAGTTGACTGCCGCGCCCGCCAGAAACGCCACATTTCCTCTGTTTTCTGCTCCGGAATTCCGGCATACCCGCCCCGCCGCCATCCAACCACCAGCGAGACCATGCCCGTGATGAACAGACGGACCCTCCTCACCCTCGCCGCCGCCGGCGGCGGAACCGCCCTCGTCGGCGCCTTCGGGGCCGGAAACCTGCTCACGGCCGTCGGCAACGCGGTGATCACCCCGGCGCTCGCCGTGGACAAGAATGCCCTGATGGAGGCCGGCCCGCTCGGCGACATCGGGCTCGGGGACCCGAATGCGCCGAACGTCGTCATCGAATACGCCTCGATGACCTGCAGCCACTGCGCCGCCTTCCACGCCGAGACGTGGCCGGCATTCAAGGCAAAGTACATCGACACGGGCAAGGTCTACTTCATCCTCCGCGAATACCCGCTCGACGCGCTCGCCACCGCCGCCTTCATGCTGGCGCGCTGCGGCCCGAAGGAGCGCTACTACCCGCTGGTCGACCTCATGTTCGACCGCCAGGGCGAGTGGGCCTTCACCGACAATCCCAAGCAGGCCCTGCTCACCTTCGTCCGTCAGGCCGGCTTCACCGAGGAATCGTTCAACGCCTGTCTCACCAACAAGGAGATCCAGGACGGGGTGCTCGCGGTCAAAGCCCGGGCCTCGAACGAATTCGGCGTGAGCTCGACCCCGACGTTCTTCATCAACGGCGAGGAGCATCGCGGCGAGTTATCCATAGACGAAATCGACGAGATTCTTGCCGACTGAGGGCGAATCGCCCTATCGGGGCCGAGGCCGGTTTTTCTGAGGTTTTCCGCGTGCCGGCCTTGAGCGCGAGGAGCGCGGGGCGTTGAAGTTCACAAGACTTCGGGTTCTCGGATTCAAGTCCTTCGTCGAACCGACGGAGTTCCATATCGAGAACGGGCTGACCGGCGTGGTCGGCCCGAATGGTTGCGGCAAGTCCAATCTTGTCGAGGCGCTGCGCTGGGTGATGGGCGAATCGTCCTATCGCAACATGCGCGCCTCCGGCATGGACGACGTCATCTTCTCCGGCAGCGGCAACCGCCCGGCGCGCAACACCGCCGAAGTCACGCTCGTCGTCGACAATGCCGACCGCACTGCGCCGGCCGCCCTCAACGACGCCGATGTCCTCGAGATCACCCGGCGGATCGAACGCGAGGCGGGCTCGGTCTACAAGATCAACGGCCGCGACGTGCGCGCCCGCGACGTCCAGCTCCTCTTCGCCGACGCCTCCACCGGCGCCCATTCGCCGTCGATGGTCGGCCAGGGCAAGATCGGCGAATTGATCGCGGCCAAGCCCCGCGACCGCCGCGCCCTGCTCGAGGAGGCGGCCGGCATCTCCGGCCTTCACAACCGCCGCCACGAGGCCGAGCTGAGGCTCTCCGCCGCCGAGCAGAATCTCGCGCGCCTCGACGACGTGGTCGGCGAGATCGATTCGCAGCTCGAAACGCTTCGGCGTCAGGCCCGCCAGGCGGTCCGCTATCGCAATCTCTCCGGCCAGATCCGTCAGGCCGAGGCGACGGTCCTGCACCTCCGCTGGCTCGCCGCGACCGCGGCGCTTCACGAGGCCGAGGCGGCGCTGGCCGAAGCAAGGGCCCTCGCCGAGCAACGCGCCGCCGCCCAGGGCAATGCGGCGAAGGAGCAGGCGATCGCGGCGGCCGCCGTCCCGGACCTCCGTGATGCCGCCGCCCGGGCCGGAGCGGCGCTGCAGCGTCTCGTCCACGCCCGCGAAGCGCTCGACGCCGAGGAGAAGCGGATCGCGGAGCGGCTCGCCGATCTCGGCCGCCGCCTCGCCCAGCTCGCCGACGACATCGCCCGCGAAGAGCGGATGATCGCCGACAATGCCACGATCCTCGCCCGTCTCGACGAGGAGGAGCGCGGCATCGAAGCGGCCAACGCCCAGATGGCCGAGCGCCAGGCCGAGGCGGCCGATCGGCGCACCACCGCCGAGGCGGCCCTCGCCGGGAGCGAGAAGGCGCTGACCGAGCTCACCGCACGGCTCGCAGGGATTGCCGCCGAGCGCAGCCAGACCGAACGCGTACTCCGCGACGCCGAGGCGCGTATCGTCCGGCTCGGCGAGGAACGCGCCAGAGTCGAGGCCGAGCTTGCCCGGCTCGATGCCGGCATTGCCGGTCCGGAACGGATGGCCGAGCTCCAGGCCGGGGTCGGCGCTGCCGAAGCGGCTGTCCAGGCGGCCGAGACCGCGACCGTCGCCGCCGAGGAACGCACGCGGCACGCCCGCGAACAGGCGGCGGCCGGGCGTGAGCCCTTCATCGAGGCCGAGCGTGCCCTCGGCCGGATCGAGGCGGAAGCCGCGGCCCTTGTCGCCATCCTTGGCGCGCCGCGTGGCGAGGGCGAGGTGCCCCTTCTGGAGCAGGTCCGCGTCGTCTCGGGTTACGAAGCGGCGCTCGGGGCGGCCTGCGGCGACGAGATCGATGCACCGATCGACGCCGCCGCGGCGGCCTACTGGCACCGGGTCGACCCGCTCGCCGACGATCCGGCGCTGCCCGCGGGATGCGAGCCGATGGCGACGCGGGTCGAGGCGCCGCCGGTGCTGTCCCGCCGCCTCGCCCAGTCCGGCATCGTGCCGGATCGCGAGACGGGCGCCCGCCTGCAGCCGCTGCTTCGTCCCGGCCAGCGGCTGGTGACGCGGGAAGGCGACCTCTGGCGCTGGGACGGCTATGTCGCCACCGCCGAATCGCCGAAGCCTGCCGCCCAGCGGCTTGCCAACAAGAACCGCCTCGCCGAACTCGAGGCGGAAGCCGGCACCGCCCGCGCCCTGACCGACGAGTGTCGCGGTCGGCTCGAAGCCGCGGTCGCCGAGTCGCGCGCCGCGGAGGAAGCCGAGCGCGCCGAGCGGGACCGCAGCCGCCAGGCCCAGCGGGCCTTCGACGTGGCCCGCGAGGCGCTCGCCGCGGCCGAGCGCGAGGTGGCCCGCGTCGCGGCGCGGCGGAGCGCGCTGGAGGAAGCCAGGGCCCGTCTCGACGCTTCGCTGGCCGAGGCGACGAGCGCCCGGGACGCTGCCGGCGCCGTGCTCGCCGAGGCTCCGCATCCTGACAGTTTCCAGGACGAGGTTGCCGGCCGGCGCGAAGAGGTCGCACGCGACCGCACCGCCGTGGCCGAAGCCCGCGCCGCCGTCGAGAGCCTGGCTGCCGAAGCCGAGATTCGTGCGCGGCGGCTTTCCGGCATCGCCGCCGAGCGCCATCAGTGGCGCGAGCGCGGGGCCAATGCCGAGGCCCACATCGCCACCCTCTCCGCCCGCCGTGGGGAGACCGAGGCGGAGCGGACGCAGCTGGCCGAGGAACCGGGCCGCATCGAAGAGAAGCGCAGGGGGCTGTTGACCGAGGTCGAGCAGGCCGAGGAGGTCCGCGCCCGGGCGGCCGATGCGCTCGCACTCGGCGAAGCCAAGCTGGCGGAAGCCGACCGCGCCGCCCGGCTGGCGCTCGAGCAGCTGTCCGAATCCCGCGAGCAGCGTGGCCGGCAGGAAGAGCGGGTGGCCGCCGCCGGCGAGCGGCTTGCCGAGACCGTCGAGCGCATCGACGAGGTGCTCGACTGCCCGCCCCACGAGGCCGAGAAGATCGCCGAGCTGAAGCCCGGCGCCCCGCTCCCCGATCTCGGCGACATCGAGGCCCGGCTTGAGCGCTACCGGCAGGAGCGCGAACGGCTGGGTGGCGTCAATCTCCGCGCCGAGGAGGAAGCCAACGAAACCGGGGCGCGCCGCGATGCGCTGGTCGCGGAGCGCGACGATCTGGTTGCCGCCATCCAGCGCCTTCGCCAGGGCATTGGCAGCCTCAACCGTGAGGGCCGCGAGCGCCTGCTGGCCGCCTTCGGCACCGTCAACGACCACTTCAAGCGGCTCTTCACCCACCTCTTCGGCGGCGGGGAGGCGGAGCTCACGCTGACCGAGTCCGACGATCCGCTCGAGGCGGGCCTCGAGATCATCGCTCGCCCGCCCGGCAAGAAGCCGCAGATCATGACGCTCCTGTCCGGCGGCGAGCAGGCGCTGACGGCGATGTCGCTGATCTTCGCCGTCTTCCTCACCAACCCGGCGCCGATCTGCGTGCTCGACGAGGTCGATGCGCCGCTCGACGACGCCAATGTCGAGCGCTTCTGCAACCTCCTCGACGAGATGCGGCGGACGACCGAGACCCGATTCGTGGTGATCACCCACAACCCGATCACCATGAGCCGGATGAGCCGGCTGTTCGGCGTCACCATGGCCGAGCGCGGCGTCTCCCAGCTCGTCTCCGTCGACCTTGAAACCGCCGAGCGCTTCCTAGAAGCGAGCTGAGGGCCCGGCCCGATCGCAGGCCTGGTACCGTCGCGGCGAAGGGATCGACACCACCCAATCCCTCGCGACGTTCGGACGTCGCGCGGGCAGGCGTTGCACTTGTCCCTCCACGCCGCCCATCACATCCCCGTCATTCCGGCGAAAGCCGGAATCCACCACCAAGGCCGAATTTGTCCAGCCGTCCTCCGGGCGAGACGCCGGCCTCCTGCCCGCGCGAAGAGCGCAATCGGCACCGTTCGCAATGGACGCCTGCGTCCGCCGGGGTGACGGTGGATGCCGCGCAGCAGCGTGATACGCCCCATCGCCTCCTCTGGAGCGCGTCCCCCGTCCTCATGCTGAGGTGCTTCGCGGCACGCGAGGCCTCGAAGCACCCCACACCGGTCCTCCAGGTCACTTTATCCCCGTCCCCAAGTCCTCCCGTATGATGCGCCATCCCTGCCCATCCGAGGGGCGTCGACCGGTGACGGCCAGCTGACGGGGCAGGGTGCGGCGCCTGCGACGTGCCTCATCCTGAGGTGCCTGGCGAAAGCGAGGCCTCGAAGGAGTGGCACCGGCGATGCGCGTGCCTTTGGCCGCATCGACACGGAGAGGACGACGGTCCGAACGTCCCGGGAGGCCTCGAAAAGTCCGCCCACCGCCATTACGAGCGGTTGCCACGCGATGGCCTTAAGGGCGGGGCGCCGGACGCGGCTCAGGCCGCATTCGGCGAGGCGTGCCGGCGTGAAAGACCGCCACAGAGGTGCGCCGTCCCCGCCCGGAGCGCGGATGTCGGGGTCCGAAATCGCCGCGGCGGGCGCCGTTTCGGTGCCTGAACATACGCAACGTGAGCGGTGCCGAACGCGCGCCCGCCATCCCCTTGGGCCTGGCCCAAGGACCCGGACTGACCCACACCCCGGCCGCCATCGCGGCGCGGCAAGGGGGACGTGTGCCCGATATCCGCCGGTCATAACGAACGCGCTACGATGCCCTGATGTCGTCGGACCCGAATCATGACGAACCCCGCCCCGCGATCGCGCCGGCGCTGCTCGCTTGGTACGACCGCCATGCGCGCCGCCTGCCGTGGCGGGTCGGGCCGGAGGACCGCGCCGTCGGCGTCCTGGCGGACCCCTATCGGGTCTGGCTGTCCGAGGTGATGCTCCAGCAGACCACCGTGGCCGCGGTGAAGGCCTATTTCGACGCCTTCACGGCCGCCTGGCCGACGGTCGCCGACCTCGCCGCGGCCCCCCGCGAGGACGTGCTCAAGGCCTGGGCCGGGCTTGGCTACTATGCCCGCGCCCGCAACCTCCATGCCTGTGCCGAGGCTGTGGTCCGCGACCACGGCGGCCGTTTCCCCGAATCGTCGGAGGCGCTCCGCGCCCTCCCCGGCATCGGCGACTACACGGCCGCAGCGATCGCGGCGATCGCCTTCGACGAGCCGGCGGCCGTGGTCGACGGCAATGTCGAGCGGGTCCTCGCCCGGCTCTTCGCCATCGAGACTCCGCTCCCCGACGCGAAGAAGACCATCCGTGCCCTTCAGGCGAAGCTGACGCCTCCGGTCCGCGCCGGCGACTATGCCCAGGCGATGATGGACCTCGGCGCCGGCATCTGTACGCCGAAGCGGCCCGCCTGCGCCCTATGCCCGCTGAACGATGTCTGCCGTGCCCATGCCGCCGGCAGCGAAGAGCGATACCCGATCAAGACTCCCAAGGCCGAGCGCCCGACCCGCTACGGCGACGCCTTCGTCGCCGTCCGCAGCGACGGAGCGGTGCTGCTCCGCGCCCGCGCCGATGACGGCCTCCTCGGCGGCATGACCGAGGTGCCCGGCAGCGAATGGACGAGTCGCCGCAGGCCGTTGGACGCTTCTGTTGATAGTCCGATTCAGGCCGACTGGCAGCCCGCAGCAGGACCGGTGGTTCACGTGTTCACCCATTTCAGGCTGGAACTGAACGTGTATTGCGGCCGCATCACCGCGATGGAACAACCGCCGCCCGGACACTGGTGGTCGACGCCCGACGCCCTGCCCGGCGAAGCGCTGCCCAGCGTGATGAAGAAGGTGGTGGAAGCGGCCCTCCCCGGCGCCACCCGCAAGCGAGCGAAGAAGGACAAGGCCGCGTGACCGAGATCCGCCACATCGTCTTCGACATCGGCAACGTGATCCTGATGTGGGACCCCGAAGTCCCCTATCGCCGGCTCATCCCCGACGAGGCCGAGCGTCGCCGCTTCCTTGAGGAGGTCTGTACCCATGCCTGGAATGCCGAGCAGGATCGCGGCCGGACCTGGCGCGAGGCGGAGGACCTCCTCGTCGCCGAGCATCCGGACCTTGAGCCGCTGATCCGCGCCTACTTCATCCACCACAGCGAGATGCTGTCGGGGCCGATTACCGGCACCGCGGCGATCATCGAGGCGCTCGCGGCGCGGGGCTTCGACATCACCGCCCTCACCAACTATTCGGCGGAGACCTTCCCGCACGCCCGGGCGACCTACGACATCCTCGGCCGCTTCCGCGGCATCACCGTCTCCGGCGAGGCGCGCGTGATGAAGCCCGACCGGGCCATCTACGACCTCCATGCCGAAACCTTCGGCCTCGATCCCTCGGCGACGCTGTTCTTCGACGACAACGCCGCCAACATCGAGGGCGCCCGCGCTGCGGGCTGGAACGCCGAGCGCTTCACCTCTCCCGAGCAGATGCGTGCCGACCTGGCGCGTTACGGGATAGCGCTGACCTAGCGAAGAGCCGCCGCCGGCTACGCGCCTGCCGCGGCCATCTCGTTCCGCGCCACGCGACGGAGTTCGTCGATCGGCAGCAGGCGATCCTCCGTCGGCACATGCCAGAAGGTCCAGCCGTTGCAGGCGGGGAGACCCTGGACGAGGGCGCCGACGCGATGGATCGAACCGACGTGGTCGCCGGCCCGGAGCGAACCGTCGGCACGGACCTCGGCCTCGTGGCGGGCGCGAGAATCGGTGAGGATTACGCCGGGCGTGATCAGCCCGCTCTCGACGAGGCTGCCGAACGGGACGCGCGGCTCGTTGCGCTTGCCCGATGTCGGCGCGACGGTCGAGTCCGGTGCGGCCACGACCGCCTCGATCCGCGCCTCGGCGGCGGCGATATAGGCGGGCTCGCGTTCGATGCCGACGAAGTGGCGGCCGAGGCGCCTCGCCACCGCGCCGGTGGTGCCGGTGCCGAAGAACGGGTCGAGGATCACGTCGCCGGGACGGCTCGATGCGGTGAGGATACGGTGGAGCAGCGCCTCGGGCTTCTGGGTCGGGTGCGCCTTCCGCCCCTCGCCGTCCTTGAGACGCTCGCCGCCGGTGCAGATCGGGAACAGCCAGTCGGATCGCACCTGGAGGTCATCGTTGCCGGCCTTGAGGGCATCGTAGTTGAACGTGTAGCCCTTGGCGTCGGGATCGCGGCTCGCCCAGATCATCGTCTCGTGGGCGTTCTGGAAACGCCGGCCGCGGAAGTTCGGCATCGGGTTGGTCTTGCGCCACACCACGTCATTGAGGATCCAGAAGCCGAGGTCCTGCAGGACCGCGCCGACCCGGAAGATGTTGTGGTAGGAGCCGATCACCCACAATGTGCCGTTCGGCTTGAGCACCCGGCGGCAGGCGAGCAGCCAGGCGCGGGTGAAGGCGTCATAGGCGGCAAAGGACGCGAACTTGTCCCAGTCGTCGTCGACCGCGTCGACCGCCGACTGATCCGGCCGGGTCAGCGGTCCTTCGAGCTGAAGGTTGTAGGGCGGGTCGGCAAAGACAACATCGACCGAGGCGGCGGGCAGTTGCTCGAGCGCGGTGATGCAGTCGCCGCGGATGATCGTATCGAGCCAGTCCCGTCGAACGCTGGCCTCCTTGAGCCGCGGCATGTCCACCCCCTACGCAACGCAACACGAACACGGGCGGGATGTTGGGGCGTTAACGTAAACCGCGGGTTAGGCGACATGGTTACCGAAGTCTGACCGTCATGCGGGCATCCGGATGCGCCCATGCGGAAATCGGCCTTCACCTCGCCCGCCGGTGGGTCTACACAGTCGCCATCGCTTGGAAAGAAAGGCGTCGGCGCGCGCGGCGACGAGAGGGACGTATGCTCTTCATGTTCGATTGCGACGGCGTGCTCGTCGATTCCGAGGTCATCGCCGCGGTGGTCGATTCAGAGCACCTCGCCGAGGTCGGCTTCAAGATCACGCCCGAGGAGGTGATCCGGCGCTTTGCCGGCCTCACCAGCGTCGACATCGTCGAGGTCATCGAATCCGAGATCGGGCGGCCGCTTTCACCGGATTTCCTGAAGGAGCAGAAGGTCGAGCTCGACCGGCGGCTCGCCGCCGAGGTCGAGGCCGTCCCCGGCGTACACGACCTGCTCGATCGCCTGGATGGCCAGATCTGCGTCTGTTCGAACTCCTCGTCCGAGCGTCTGAAGCTCACCATGGAGCGCACCCGGCTGTGGGACCGCTTCCGGCCCTACATCTATTCGGCCCCCGAAGTCGGGACAAAGCGGCCGAAGCCCGACCCGAATGTCTACCTTTATGGCCTTGAGCAATTCGGCTGCGCGCCGCGGGATGCGGTCGTCATCGAGGATTCGGTGTTCGGCGTCACCGCCGCCCGCCAGGCGGGCGCGCGGGTCATCGGCTTCACCGGCGCGTCGCACGCCTGGCCGGGACTTGCCGACCTCCTCACGGAAGCCGGCGCCGAGACCGTGGTGAACCGCCTGGCCGACGTGCCCAAGGTCGCCGAGGCCTTCGCGATGTGGGACGGCGTCGAGAGCTGACCGGAGCACCGGCCTTTCGCGTGTGACGGAGGTCACAAGCCGGATTGCGCGATCCCGCGGGGCGTGCGCAGCATACGGCATGTTGCTCCAGTGACGAGAGGCCACATGAACCGTCTCCTCGCCTGCCTTGCCGGCGCGACCTTGCTTGTGTCCACCAGCGTCGCCCATGCCGACAAGGCGATCATCGTGCTCGACGCATCGGGATCGATGTGGGGCCAGATCGGCGGCGAAGCGAAGATCACCATCGCGCGTGACACGCTCGCCGACGTGCTGAAGACGGTTCCGGCCGATCTCGAGCTGGGACTGATCGCGTACGGCCACCGCGACAAGGGCAGTTGCGCCGACATCGAGCTGGTGGTGCCGCCGGCCGCGGGTACCGCCACGGCGATCGCGGAGGCGGCGCGGAAGATCTCTCCGAAGGGCAAGACCCCGCTCAGCGACGCTGTCCGCGAGGCGGCGCAGGCGCTTCGCTCCACCGAGGAAAAGGCCACCGTCATCCTCATCACCGACGGCATCGAGACGTGCGATGCGGACCCCTGCGCGGTCGCGACCGAACTCGAACAGTCCGGCGTCGATTTCACGGTCCATGTCGTCGGCTTCGGCCTTTCCAGCGAGGAGGGCCAGCAGGTCGCCTGTCTCGCCGAGAACACGGGCGGCAAGTACATCTCGGCCGGCAACGGCGCGGCCCTCGCCGAGGCGATCACCGAGACGGTCGCCGAGACGGCGCCCAAGGAACAGCCAGCGCCCGAGAAGAACCTCGTGGTCACGTCGCGACCGGCCCCCGGCGCCCAACCCTTCTCAGAGACCGAGAGCATCCGTTACGACGTCTATGTCGCGGGCGACGGCGGCAGCTACCAGGAGCCGGCGGTCGAGATCAACTACGGCGGCAAGGGCTCAGCGGCCGAATTCGCCCTGCCCGCGGGCCGGTACGTTGTGGTGGCGAGCAAGGACCTGGCCACCGGCTCGAGCGAGGTGACCCTCACCGCCGACAAGCAGAGTGCGATCGACATCGCCTTCAACGCCGGCTTCATCGAAGCCCGGGCGCTGTCCGCCGAGGGCCAACCCTCGGACGACGGCGGTGTGCGATGGGACATCACCGACCCGGACGGCGATACCGACATCAACTACGGGCCGACGCGGCGGGTGCTGGTCGACGCCGGCGAGACGAGCGTCACCGGCAGTCTCGGCACCGCCAGGACCACCGTTCCGGTCACCGTCGGCGCCGGCGAAACCGTGCCGGTCGATGTGGTGCTCGGCTCCGGCAAGCTCGTCCTCCGCGGCAAGCGGAGCGAGGAGGCGACCGACTACGACAGCGCCATTCGCTGGGACGTCACCGGCGCCTCCGGCGAGACGGTGACGACCTATGGCGGCGAAGTCACGATCGATCTCGCGGCCGGCGACTACACCGTCAAGGCGAGCCTCGGGGAGGCGAGCGTCGAAGTGGGCGTCTCGGTGCCGGCTGGCAAGACCGTGGAGACCACCGTCGTGGTCGCCACCGGACGGGCCATCGCCCATGCCTATTTCGCCGAAGGCGGACCGGTCGTGACCGCAGGGCCGCGCTTCGACGTTCTCGCCGCCGAGCCCGGCAGCGATGGCGAGCGTGCAGTGATCGCCACCAGCTACGAGGACGGCGCGAGCTTCGACCTCGCGCCGGGTCCGTACCTGATGCGGGCGTCCTCCGACGCCGCTTCGGCCGAGGCGGGCTTCGAAGTCAAGGCGGGCGCACCGGTCGAGGTGATCGTCGTGCTCGACGCGGGCCTCCTCGCCATCAGTGCCCCCGGTGGCGACTTCCTCGAGCTGTTCGGCAGCGAGAAGGACATCTACGGCAAGCAGAAGTCCGTGGCCTACACCTACGGCGAGAGCTGGCAGCTCACCGTCCCGGCCGGCGACTATGTGCTCAAGGTCAGGAAGACCGACGGCTCGGAGAGTGAGACCCCGGCGACGGTGAAGGCCGGTCAGCGCACCGAGGTCACCGCGAACTGACCGTCAAGGCCGTGCGAGACTGCGGAGGCCGGTGAAGAGGGAACCACGACTGTGCGTATGGTTCTTGCCGCCGCCCTCACGCTCACCGCGACATCGGCGCTTGCCTTCGACGTCGCCCTGCCTATCGACTGCACGGTCGGCACCGATTGCGCGGTCCAGCACTATGTCGACCGCGATCCCGGCGAGGGCGGCGCCGACTATATGTGCGGTCACCAGACCTATGACGGTCACGACGGGATCGACTTCCGGATCCCGGATCTCCGGGCGATGGCGGAGGGCGTCACCGTGCTTGCCGCCGCCGATGGCGTGGTCCGTGCCATTCGAGATGGGATGGAGGACCGCAACGTCGCCGAGACCGGCGTCGAGGCGGTCGCAAACCGCGAATGCGGCAATGGCGTCATGATCGACCACGACGGCGGCTGGGCAACCCAGTACTGCCACATGAAGATGGGCAGCATTCGCGTGAAGCCTGGCGATCCCGTCAGCCGCGGCGCGCAGCTCGGGGCGGTTGGCCTGTCGGGGATGACCGAGTTCCCGCATGTTCACTTCACTGTCTACAGGGACGGCCACGAGATCGACCCGTTCGCCATGGAGCCGCGCCCAGCCGGCGCCGCCTGCCGGTTCGCCGGCGACGAAGGTACGGCGATCTGGACTCCAATCGCGGAGAAAGCCCTCGTCTATCGTCCCGCCTTCGTCCTCAATGCCGGCTTTGCCACGGGGCCGGTGGAGATGGACGATATCGAAACGGGCGCCGTCGGGGACGTGCGGGTGACGCCCGACTCGCCGGCGCTGGTCTTCTATGGTCGCGCCATCGGCCTTGAAGCCGGCGACGTCCAGCGGCTGGTCATCACGGCGCCCGACGGATCGGTCTTCGCATCGCAGGAAATCGAGCCGCTCGATCGGACCAAGGCCCAGTACATGGCCTTCACGGGTCGCAAGCGCCGCGACACCCCGTGGCCGGCGGGAACGTGGCAAGGACGCTACGCGGTGATCCGCGACGGTGCCGAAGTGGCCTTCCGAGAGGTCGCGCTGGTCATGCCAAAGGCCGCGGGCGCGGGGCCCGCGGCGGCTCGATGAGCGGCGTCAGACGACGAAAAAGTCGTCCGCGCTGAGATTGACGGCCTTGCCGACCTCGGCGAACCGGACCGCACCCTATCGATCTCCCGCCGGTGACAGTCCGGTGACGCGGCGGCCTGATGCCTCAGGCGAGCCGGAACACGATGTCCTGGGCGCCGTCCCAGAGCGTCTTGGTGCCAAGCGCATGGAGGTTCTCCAGCCCCTTGGTGATGGTCAGGAAGTGGTTGCCGGCGAGCTGGCCCATCTTGCTGGCGAAATGGACGCCGCCATAGGCGAGCAGGATCTCGGTCTCGCTGATGCCGCCGGGATAGAGGATGAACTGACCGGGCGCGGGATAGCTGGTGTGGTTCTCGTAGCCGAGGCCGAGGTCGAGATCACCGAGCGGAATCCAGCAGCCCTCGCCGCTCCAGCGAACGTGGATAATGCGCTCCTTGTAGGGCAACAGGGTCTTGAACCGGGCGCAGGTTTTCGGCGCCTTCGCCTCCTCCATGACCGCTTCGAAGTCAAACGGTCCGGCTGTGATATTCAACGTGGTCATGCGTCAGATCCCGTCCTGATTCCGTCCGCCCTTCTATCACCCGCCGGCCCCGGGAGTCGAAGGCATGGCAATTGCGCGAGCGCTGATCCCGGATTCGATTTAGGGTGACCCGTCGCGATCTCGACAGACGGGGGTTTGCTGCCATGAGACCCACCCGCATTCTCGGACCGATCATCGCGGTCCTCGCAGTCGCCGCCACCTCAAGCATCGCCGCCGCCATCGATCGGGCCGCGCCGCTCGCGCCGCCCGACGTTCCGGCGCCCGAGATGCGCATCGCGGCCCTTGACGACCCGGGCATCTATCCGCGCTATTCCAGGGAAGATCCGATCGTCGCCTATCCCCTCCACGCTGCGGCGCTCAACGACGATGTGCGGCTGGCGCTTCGGCTCCTGGATCGGGGAACCCTTGCCGATACGCGCGATGCGAACGGTCGAACGCCGCTCATGGTCGCCGCCGCCTTTGGCAACCGCGCTGTTGCCGAAGTGCTCCTCGCCGGTGGGGCCAACCCCAGCGCAAGGGATCGCCTCTATGGCGACACCGCCCTTCATTTCGCCGCGCTCGCGGGGCGGGTCGAGGTCGCCCGTCTGCTCCTCGCTCGGGGCGCCGACATCAATACCGGTGCCAATATGGGCGAGACGCCGCTCCACTACGCAGCGCTGTACAATCACCGCAAGATGATCGCCTTCCTCATCGAAGGCGGGGCCAACATCGACGCTGCCGACGGAACGGGCCTGACGCCGCTGCAATATGCGGGCAAGCGGGGACGCCTTCAGGCGCGAGATCTCCTTCGTGAGCTGGGAGCGCGCCCCGATACGCTACTCGATGCGGTCAACGCCGGCGACCTCACTCGCGTTCGCGAGTTGCTCCGCGCCGGTGTCGATCCGAACCAGCCTGAACTCAATGGGACGGCGCTTCACCTGGCCGCCGTGCTGGGCCGTGTTGCCATCGCCGCAGCGTTGATCGACGCGGGTGCCGACCTGGAGGCAGAAGGCGAGCCAGTGAGCTCGCACCCGCTTCACCTCGCGGCGTTCCATAATCGGCTCGACCTCGTAAGCCTGCTCCTCGACCGCGGGGCGCAAGTCGATGCGCGCGACGCCGAAGGCCGGACGCCGCTCATCGTTGCCGCGCTGTACGCCGGAGACGCCGCCTTGGCCGAAGTGCTGCTCGCAAACGGCGCCGACCCAGGTGCGACCGATCGGACCTTGGAGGATCCGGTCATTCACTACGCGGCGCAGTCGGGAAACAAAGCGATCGCGGGGCTGCTTCTGGCTCACGGCGTCGACGTCAATGTCCGCAACCGCCGCAGCGGCGCTGCCGCGATCCACTGCGCCGCGGTAATGTCCAAGTTGGACATGGTGAGATTTCTGGTTGCCAGTGGCTCTGACCTCAGTCCAGTCGACGCAACCGGCCTGACGCCATACGAACAGGCAAACCACCACAGCGAGTTCCGGGTGATGGCGTTGCTGCGCGAGCTGGGCGCGCCGAAGTAAGGTCGCCGTCTCGCGACGCTATTCGGCCGCCTCGACAAAGGGCGCGGGCGGCTCCCATTTCAGCTTGGGTTGCCGAGCCGCCCGGGTTTCGTCGAGACGCCGCCGCGGGGCGTGGACCGGCGCCTGGCGAAAGGCCTCCACCTCGCCCGCCTTCGCCCGCATGGCAAGGTCGCGGAGCGTGGCGACGAAGAGATCGAGCGAGGCGAGCGATTCCGATTCCGTCGGCTCGATCAGCATCGCGCCATGGACCACCAGCGGGAAGTACATGGTCATGGGGTGGTAGCCCTCGTCGATCATNNCTTGGCGAAATCGAGCGTGGTGACGCCGGTGCCGTCGAGGAAGCGATCGTCGAACAGCACCTCGTGCATGCAGACCCGGTCGCCGAACGGCTGGCTGAACAGGTCGCGAAGCGTGGCGCGAACGTAGTTGGCGTTGAGCACTGCGTCCTCGGACGCCTGGCGCACGCCGTCGGCGCCATGGGAGAGCATGTAGCTCAGCGCCCGCACGAACATCCCCATCTGGCCGTGAAAGGCCGTCATCCGGCCGAAGGGTTGCGCGGTGTCGCCGGCCTCGGCCCGCGTCTCGACGAACTCGGCACCGTCGGCGGTCAGGCGGACGAACGGAACCGGGGCGAATGGTGCGAGTTTCTCCGAGAACACCACCGGCCCCGCCCCGGGACCGCCGCCGCCATGGGGCGTCGAGAAGGTCTTGTGGAGGTTGATGTGCATGGCATCGACGCCGAGGTCGCCCGGCTTCACCTTGCCGACGATGGCATTGAAGTTGGCGCCGTCGGCATAGAAGTAGGCGCCGGCCTCGTGCACGGCTTCGGCGATGGCGACAACGTCGCGCTCGAACAGACCACAGGTGTTGGGGTTGGTCAGCATGATCGCCGCAACGTCCGGCCCGAGCCGCTCGCGGACAGCGGCAGGATCGACGGTGCCATCCGCGCGCGCCGGGACATCGACCACACGGTAGCCGAGGAGGGCCGCGGTCGCCGGGTTGGTGCCGTGGGCCGACTCCGGCACCATGACCGTCGTCCGTTTGTCGCCACGGGCTTCCAGCGCCGCCTTGATCGCCATCATGCCGCAGAGCTCGCCATGGGCGCCGGCCTTGGGACTCATCGCCACCGAGGCCATGCCGGTCATGGCGAGCAGCCAGCGGCCGAGCTCGGCGATCAGCTCCAGCGCGCCGGGCACCGTGGAGAGCGGCTGCAGCGGATGGATGTCGGCGAAGCCCGGCAGCC
>JAGRKZ010000084.1:0-18527 GCA_020442065.1 Bauldia sp. | reverse complement strand
TGTGCTTCATGGTGCAGGAGCCGAGGGGATAGAGCCCGCTGTCGATGGCGTAGTTCTTCTGGCTGAGCCGCACGTAGTGGCGCACCGCCTCCGGCTCGGTCAGCCCGGGCAGGTCGATGGCCGCCTTCCGGGCGTGTCTGCCGAGGCGAGACTCCGTGGCGGGCGGGTCCGGCAGGTCGACGCCGGTGACGTCGGTCCGGCCGGTCTCGAAGATCAGCGCCTCCTCGATCTGGAGGCCCTGGTTGCCGGTGAAGGTCTTTTCGCTGCCCACGGTCGCGGCCTCGGGCCGGGTCGGACGTCCCTGGTCGTTCAGCATGCTCATCTCTCAATTCACTTTAGTCGCGCTCGCGGTCGATTCATCGAATTCCCAGACCTCGACGTCGTCCGGGACGAGATGACCATAGTTCCGCAAGTAATAGGTCGTGAGTGTTTCGCCATGCCCGTTGCGGCGGTCCAGCAAAACGCATAGGCACTTTCGGAATCGCCGTGGCGCCAATTGAAAGTAGTACATGGCTTCGTTCCACACGGTGATCTTCGCTGATGGGACATTGTTACCCGCTGTCCAACGATGCGACTTACACTCGACGAGTATGGGCGGATCGCTACTCCCGAGATCAAAGTTGTGTCCTTTGATGCGTTCTCCGTGACCCACCGGAGCGCTGAAATTGCTCGTCAACGAGTAGCCTTGCCGGGCAAAGACGTCGCGGATGGCAGCTTCGAAATCCCGGCCAACATGCGCGTTGCTGATCGCTCCGATCCTTTGGAAGCTGGTTTGCTCGCTCATGCAATCACCTCCCGGAGCGCCGCGGCATAGGCCTCGCGGTCTTCGTCGGTGTTGGTCTCGGCCGCAGCAACGACGATGAGATCGGCGAGCTCCGGCCGGCCCGGATCGAGCCGCGACACCGGCACGCCCCCGAGCACGCCCTTGGCGGCCAGCCCCTCGATCACGGCGGCCGCGTCGCCGGGAACGCGGATGGTGAACTCGTTGAAAAACGAGTCGTTGAGGACACTTACGCCCGGAACCTCCGACAATGATTCCGCCAGCGCCACGGCGTTGGCATGGCTCAGCGCCGCCATGCGGCGAAGGCCGGTCTCGCCAAGGAGGCTCATGTGGATGGTGAAGGCGAGGCAGCAGAGCCCGGAATTGGTACAGATGTTGGAGGTCGCCTTGTCCCGGCGGATGTGCTGCTCGCGGGTCGACAGCGTCAGCACGAAGCCGCGGCGGCCCTCGGCATCGACGGTCTCGCCGCAGAGCCGGCCCGGCATCTGCCGAATGTACTTCTGCCGGGTGGCGAAGAGGCCGACATAGGGCCCGCCGAAGGTCAGCGGATTGCCGATGCCCTGGCCCTCGCCGACGACGATGTCGGCACCCAGCGCCCCCGGTGGCTCGATCGCGCCGAGCGCCACCACCTCGGTGAACACCGCAACGAGGAGGGCGCCGACCGCATGGGCCTTCTCGGCAATCGGGGCGAGGTCGATCAGCTGGCCGTAGAAGGACGGCGACTGGACGACGACGCAGGAGGTCTCGGCATCGATCGCCTCGAGGATCGCCTCGGTGCCGGTCGGGTCCGGCGGCAGCATCACCAGCGCATCCTCGGCCATCCGCGACATGGTCTCGACGACGCCGCGGTACTGGGGGTGGAGGCCGCCGGACAGCACGGCCTTCCGCCGCCGGGTGACCCGGTGGGCCATCAGCACGGCTTCGGCGGTGGCGGTGGAACCGTCGTACATGGAGGCGTTGGCGACCTCCATTGCGGTGAGGTTGGCGACCTGGGTCTGGAACTCGAACAGGTACTGAAGCGTCCCCTGCGCCACCTCAGGCTGGTAGGGCGTGTAGGAGGTGAGAAACTCCGAACGCTGGATCAGGTGATCGACGCTCGCCGGCACATGGTGGCGGTAGGCGCCGGCGCCAACGAAGAACGGCACCGACCCGGCGGCGACGTTGCGCGCAGCCATCCGGCCGAGATGCCGTTCCACCGCGAGCTCGCCCTTGGCCATCGGCAGGTCGAGCAGGCCCGTGAGACGCTTGTCGGCCGGGATGTCGACGAACAGGTCGTCGATCGAATCGACGCCGATCTTGCCGAGCATCCCGGCCCGATCGGCTTCGGTATGGGGGAGATAGCGCATCAGAAGCCCTCGACCGTTACGTCCGTCTTGACCGAATTGGCGATGAAGCATTCCTCGTGGGCACGGTGATGGAGCTCGGCGAGTTGATCGTGCGTCGGTGTCCCGCCCTCCCCCCAGGTGATTCTGGGGCGCATGACGACCCGCGAGACCCAGTACTTGCCCGCCTCATTCTTGGTCATCTCGCCTTCCGCCTCGTCCTCGTAGGCCTCGATGACGAAGCCGGCACGACGGGCGAGATCGAGGAAGGTGAGCATGTGGCAGGACGACAGCGAGGCGACGAAGGCTTCCTCCGGATCGACCGCGGCCTCGACCACGTAGGGCTTCGGGACGACGTAGGGCGAGGCCGTCGCCGGCACCGCGATGCCGCCGTCGAAGCGCCACTGGTGGCCGCGGGTGTAGCGGCCCTTGGCGAAGTCGCCGTCGCCACGGCTCCAGGCGACGGTGGCCTTGTAGAGATGCGCCATCACCCGCCTCAGATCGTCTCGAGGAACGCGGCGTAGGCGTCGGCGTCCATCAGGCCGTCGATCTCGGCCTTGTCCGCCGGCTTCAGCCGGACCAGCCAGCCGTCGCCCTCGGGCGACTCGTTGACGGTGCCGGGCTGGTTGCCGAGCGCGGCGTTGACCTCGACCACCTCGCCCGAGATCGGGGCATAGACTTCGCTCGCCGCCTTGACCGACTCGACGACGCAGAACTCGCTGCCCTTCTTGAGGGCCTGCCCCGGCTCGGGCAGCTCGACATAGACGATGTCGCCGAGTTGCTCCTGGGCGTAACCGGTGATGCCGACAACGGCGACGTCGCCATCGAGACGGATCCACTCGTGATCGCGGGTGTAGCGGGTGGTCATTGACGATCCTCGCATCAGGTCTTGGGTTTGCGGAAATAGCGATTGGGGACGAAGGGGAGTGCGACGACGGTGGCGGGAAGGTCCCTGCCGCGAACCTCGATCGCCAGCGCCGTACCCGGCTCGGCGAAGGCAGCATCGACATAGCCCATCGCGATCGGGCCGCCGACGGTCGGCCCAAAGCCGCCGGACGTGACGGAGCCGAGATGAGCGCCGGACAGTTCGCGGATGGCGGCGCCCTCGCGGGCCGGCGCGCGGCCGTCGAGCCTCAGCCCGACCCGCTTGCGGCCCGGCCCCTCGGCAATCTGGCGCAGAATGTGGTCGGCGCCGGGAAAGCCGCCTTCCTCGCGGCGCCGTTTCGGAATCGCGAACAGAAGGTCGGCTTCGACCGGGGTGGTGGTGACGTCGATATCGTGCCCGTAGAGGCAGAGTCCGGCCTCGAGCCGGAGGGAGTCGCGGGCGCCGAGGCCGATCGGCCCGACCTCCGGCTCGGCGAGGACCGCGCGGGCGACAGCTTCGGCCTTGTCGGCATCGAGCGAGATCTCGAAACCGTCCTCCCCGGTGTAGCCCGACCGGAAGAGCTCGACCGGGACGCCGTCAAGGATCGCCGGCCGGGCCGTCATGAATCCGGGCTCGCCGAGGTCGTCGATGTGGCGCGCGAGCGCGGTCGCCGCTTCCGGCCCCTGGAGGGCGAGCAACGCACGGTCCTCCCGCGGCTCGAGCCGCACCGACTTCGGCAGGCGGGCGTTGAGGTCGGCGTAGTCGATTTCCTTCCGCGCCGCATTGACGACCAGCATCAAGGTGCCGTCGAGGTCAGGATCGAGCGGCCGCGTCACCATCAGGTCGTCGATGATGCCGCCATCCTCGGTCAGGAGCAGCGAGTAGCGTTCCTTGCCGAAGCCGAGGCCGAGAAAGTCGCCGGGGGCCAGAGCCTCGAGCGCCCGCGCTGTGGTCTCATGGTCGGGACCGACAAGCAGCGCCTGCCCCATGTGCGAGACGTCGAACAGCCCGGCGGCGGTCCGGACCTGGTTGTGCTCGGCGATGATGCCGGTCGGATACTGCACCGGCATGGCGTAGCCGGCGAACGGCACCATGCGCGCGCCAAGCTCGCGGTGAAGCGCCGCAAGAGGGGTCTCGCGGAGGTCGTCGGAAGTGATGTCGGCCATAAGTCCGGTCCTGAACGTGAGAGCGACGCGCAACCCCGGCCCGAAACCGAGCCGTTGCGCGCCCCCTCTGTCCAAGGACCTGAGAGATTTCCCGCGAGCCGGAGCGCGCGGCTACTCCTTCGGTGAGCCGGGGCTCAGCGCCACCGGCTGCTTTCCAGAGCGTCGCCGACCGTCCGGTCCTTTCGCCTGAGAGTTTCCGGGGCGGTTGCTCCTTCGGCGCCGGACCGGTGGAACGGTCCAGTCTCTCCCGGCGGTCGTATAGTCGGTCCTTCGACTCGGAAGGCCCGGCCGGAGCGCGACGAGCCCCCGACTCCAACGAGCATAGAAGCGCTCGCGGACGAGTCAATCGCCCGGGGAGACAAGGCCTACGCCTTCGGCCCCTCGTCGAAACCGACGAAGACGATCAGATTGCGGTCGTTGGGCCCGACCGTAACAGTCACCTGGTCGTAGACCTGGTTGTAGTTGGCGCCGAAAGTCGGCGCGGCGAGCGAGACCGGAATCTTGAAGAGCTGGGAATAGAGCGGACCCGTGCCGCCGAGTTGCTTGACCACCGCGATCCGGAGCGGAAGGGTGATGTTTCCCGCCGACCCCTTGGGACCGGCCACCACCCGGCCGGCGACGCCGACCTTGATGGTCAGCGTGTCGCCGACCAGCGTGCATTGCCGCGCGGTCTGAGTCACCGACGCAAGGTAGCGGACCGAGTTGGGTTCGTTCTCGTGCCCGCGCTCGTAGATCGTCATCGAGCCTGTCCCGGAGCGGATCTGAACCGGCGGACAATAGTCGGCCTTCTTGGTGAAATCGGCCGCTGTCATGTCCTTGGTCGATTGCGGCGTCGGCGCCGCGACCACGCTGCTGCTGCTGGAAATGGCCTTCTCGTTTGCCGCGGTGCACGCCCCGGCGCCGAGGGCAAGGACCACTATTGGCAGGACCCGGCGAAGACGGCGCCGACCCAACGCTACTAGCAAGACGGGAATCTCCCCCTCGAACCAACAGGATGAGCTTCATAGCAAACCAGAAGGCCTTTTTGCGGCCGGAACCGATCCTTGCCGGCGGTTTCCCCTTTCGCACCGCTTGCCCCGCGGCTAGAAGGCAGGATACCCTTGAAGAAACGTGGAAATCGGCTCCCCGCCTCGACCTCCGAAGGCATCGTTACGTGGATTATGTCAGTACGCGCGGCTCGGCGCCTGCGCTTGGTTTCGCAGACGTTCTCCTCGCCGGCCTCGCCGATGATGGCGGCCTCTACGTGCCCCGGACCTGGCCGACGCTGTCTCGCGAGGTCTTCGCCGGTTTCGCCGGGCGCCCCTACGCCGAGGTCGCGCAAGCGGTCATCGCACCCTTCGTCGGCGACGAGATCCCGGCGGCTGATCTCCGCCGGATGTGCGTCGACGCCTATGCCGGTTTCCGCCACCGGGCGACCGCCCCGCTGAGGGAGACAGGGCCGGGGGAATGGGTGCTGGAGCTGTTCCACGGCCCCACCCTCGCCTTCAAGGACTTTGCGATGCAGCTGCTGGCGCGGCTGATGGATCATGTCCTCGCCCGCCGCAACGAGCGCATCACGTTGATCGCCGCGACCTCCGGCGACACCGGCGGCGCCGCGGTCGAGGCCTTTGCGGGGCGGAACAACATCGACCTCTTCGTGCTCTTTCCCGAGGGACGGGTTTCGCCGTTCCAGCAGCGGCAAATGACCACCACCGGCGCGGCCAACGTCCATGCCCTTGCCGTCGAGGGCACCTTCGACGACTGCCAGGCCATGGTGAAGGCCGCCTTCGGCAACCGCGAGATCCGGCGCCGCCTCGCCATAACCGGGGTGAACTCGATCAATTGGGCCCGGATCGTCGCCCAGATCGTCTACTATGTCTCCGCCGCCGTTGCGCTGGGCGCGCCGAAGGTACCGGTGGCCTTCAGCGTCCCCACCGGCAATTTCGGCGATGTGTTCGCGGGCTACGCCGCCAAGCGGATGGGTCTGCCGGTCGGACGGCTGATCGTCGCCACCAACGTCAACGACATACTGGCCCGCACCCTTGCGACGGGCCGTTACGAGATTCGCGACGTCCATGCCACCACCTCGCCGTCGATGGACATTCAGATCTCCTCCAATTTCGAACGGCTGCTGTTCGAGGCCTATGGCCGGGATGCCGCGGCGGTGCGGGCGTTGATGGAGGACCTCCGCACGAATCGTGCCTTCACGATTGCCACGGCCCCGCTCGCCGCGATCCGGGATGACTTCGCCGCCGGCATGGCGGACGAAGCCGAAGTGGCAGCGACCATTGCCGAGACGTACCGGGACACGGGATTCCTGCCCGATCCGCATACCGCCGTCGGGATCGCCGTCGGCCAGCGTTTCCGTCAGGAGGACCTGCCGCTGGTGACCCTCTCCACGGCGCATCCGGCAAAATTCGCCGCAGCGGTCGAGGCCGCCACTGGTCGCCCGCCACAGTTTCCCGATGGTTTCGACGACCTGGCCGACCGCAAGCAGACCTTCACCGTCATCGCCAACGATCAGCGACGGTTCGAGACCTATCTGACCGAACACGCACGCGCGGTGAAAAATGAGGCCTGACCCAATGTCGGTTCGTATCACCTCACTCCCATCGGGCCTCAAGGTCGTCACCCACGACATGAGCCACCTCGAGAGTGCGGCGATTGGTGTCTGGGTCGGCGCCGGATCGCGCTTTGAGGAGGACAACGAGCACGGCCTGTCGCACCTGCTCGAACACATGGCCTTCAAGGGCACGAAGACGCGCTCCGCCGCCGACATCGCCGAGGAGATCGAGGCGGTCGGCGGCGAGGTCAACGCCGCGACCAGCGTCGAGACCACGTCCTACTACGCACGGGTGCTGAAGGCGGACGTACCGCTGGCCCTCGACATCCTCTCCGACATTCTCCGCAACTCCGTCTTCGACGCCGAGGAGCTGGAGCGCGAGCAGCATGTGATCCTGCAGGAGATCGGCGCCGCGCTCGATGCGCCCGAGGACCGCGTCTACGACATCTTTGCCGAGGCCGCCTTTCCCGGCCAGCCGATCGGCCGGACCATCCTTGGAACCGCCGAGACGGTGAAGGCCGCCGCTTCGCCGATGCTCGATTCCTACCTCGGCCGCCACTATCGCGGACCGGCGATGGTGATCGCCGCGGCGGGAGCCGTAGACCACGACCGGCTCGTGGGCCTGGCTGGCGACGCCCTTGCCGGCCTCGCCGCGGACACTGGCCCGGCGCCGGTCGCCGCCACCTATCGCGGCGGGGAAGTCAGGGAAGAGCGCGAACTGATGGAAAGCCAGATCATGCTGGGTTTCCAGGGCATTCCCTACGGCGCTGACGACTTCTACACCGCCCAGATCCTGTCCTCGATCGTCGGCGGCGGAATGTCCTCGCGCCTGTTTCAGGAAGTCCGCGAGAAGCGTGGCCTCTGCTATTCGATCTACGCCTTCCACTGGAGCTTCGCCGACACCGGAATCTTCGGCGTCCATGCCGCGACCGGCCCGGAAGACGTTGCCGAGCTCATGCCCGTCATCGTCGACGAGCTCGACCGCGCGGCGGGCGAGATCGCGGACAGAGAGGTGAGACGAGCCCGCGCGCAGCTTCGCGCCGGTCTCCTGATGACGCTCGAGAGCCCGGCGGCGCGCGCCGGCCAGCTCGCCCGCCAGATTCTCCTGTTCGGCCGCATCATCCCGCCGGACGAGCTGGTGGCGCGGATCGAGGCGATCGACGCGGATCGGGTCCGCGAACTCGCCGCCCGGATCTTCGGTGGCGTGCCGACCCTTGCCAGCGTCGGCCCGATCAACGGCATGATGGACAGGGCAGCGATCGCCAACCGCCTGGGGACGAGGCTCAACGGATAGCGCCGATGGCATTTCTGCGGTCGATCTCCACCCAGACAACGAACCCAACCATCCGCGGCGAGCGCGTGCTGCTTCGCGCCCCGGTCATCGGCGACTTTCCGCAGTGGGCCGCGCTCCGGGAGAGTAGCCGGGCGTTCCTTGCGCCATGGGAGCCGGTGTGGCCGGCCGACGACCTCACCAAGCTTGCCTACCGCCGCCGCATACGGCGCTACCAGCGCGAGATCCGCAACGGCACCGGCTACCCCTTCTTCGTCTTTTCGCCCGACGGCGACACCCTGCTCGGCGGATTGACGCTGAGCCACGTCCAGCGCGGCGTCGCGCAGTCGACGTCCCTCGGCTACTGGATGGGGGAATCCTTCGCCGGCAAGGGCTATATGGCGGCCGCCGTCCGCGCCGTCATCGTGTTCGCCTTCGATACCCTCCACCTCAACCGGGTCGAGGCGGCGTGCCTTCCCCACAATCAGGCTTCGACTCGCCTTCTCGAAAAGGTCGGATTTCGCCGCGAGGGCTATGCGCGGAAGTATCTCTGCATCGACGGCCGTTGGCAGGATCATGTGCTCTTCGGCCTCGTTCGCGACGATCCACGCACGTGACCGCCGTTTGGGGAATCTTGTCTGGGCTCTGGTATGACCTTAGAAGTCGGCGATTCGTTCCGGCCGCGGAGGCTCGGTTGTCGCGTGTGCGCCTGATCACAGTCCTGGTCCTCGCCGCCGTCTCGGTGGCGTTGTCCATGAACCGCGTCAGTGCGCTGGAGGCGATCAGTGTGCCGCTCGACGGCCACACCCTCGACCTCACCGGCATGGTCCAGCTCTTTCACGAGCAAAACGACCGAATCCAGGTCCCCACGGCCCCCGGACCCGACGGCATCGTCCGCCGCATCGAGATCAAGGCTCAGGAGAGCGTCGGCGGCTCGGACTGGGCGGTGTTCGCGCTTTCCAACAACGGCGACGAGCAGATCGACCGGCTGCTGGTCTCGCCGCACTTCCGGCTCTCCGGGTCCGGCATCTTCTGGCCCGACCTCGGCGCCTCCCGCATCGCCAACATCACGCCGAGCCAGGGGTTCGCTCCCGACCGTCAGGAGAGCCAGGAAGCCGACGTGTTCCGCATCACGCTCGATCCGGGCGCGGTGGTCACCCTTGTCGCCGAGCTCCGCACCGACACGCTGCCCCAGCTCTACCTGTGGGATGCCGACACCTACAAGGACGCGGTCAACAGTTACTCGCTCTATCGCGGCATCGTGCTCGGCATTTCCGGCCTCCTCGCGCTGTTCCTGACCATCGTATTCGTGGTCAAGGGCACCGCCATGTTCCCCGCTACGGCGGCGCTCGCCTGGGCGGTCCTGATCTACCTCTGCATCGACTTCGGCTTCTGGAACCGGGTCATCGACGTTCTGCCGGGCGAAGACCAGATCTGGCGCGCCGGCGCCGAGGTCTTCCTCGCCGCCTCACTGGTGGTCTTCACCTACACCTACCTCCATCTCAACCGTTGGCACGTCCGCTATCGCCACCTCACCCTCGGCTGGGTCGTCGGCCTGCTGGTGCTGCTCGGAATCTCGATCATCGAGCCTTCGATCGCGGCGGGCCTCGCCCGCCTGTCGATCGGCCTCACCGCCATCTTCGGCTTCCTCCTGATCGTCTATCTCGCCACCCACGGCTACGACCGGGCGATCATGCTGATCCCGACCTGGATACTTCTCCTGGTCTGGACGTTCGCCGGCTCGCTCACCATCACCGGCTACCTAGTCAATGACGTCGTTCAGCCGGCGCTCGCCGGCGGCTTGGTGTTGATCGTGCTGCTGATCGGCTTCACCGTGATGCAGCACGCGTTCGCCGGCGGCGTCGTCCACCAGGGTCCGATCGGGGACACCGAGCGCCGCGCGCTCGCCCTGACCGGCGCCGGCGATATCGTCTGGGACTGGGACGTCCAGCGCGACCGCATCTTCGCCGGATCGGAGGCGGAGGATCTCCTCGGCCTGCAGCGCGGCGCGCTCGAGGGGCCGGCGCGGGACTGGCTGGAGTTCCTCCACCCCGGCGATCGCGACCGCTTCAAGACGCTTCTCGACGCGATGGTCGAGCAGCGCAAGGGCCGCATCACCCAGGACTTCCGGCTCCGTTCGGAAGACGGCCACTATCTCTGGTTCCACCTGCGCGCCCGGCCGGTGATGGGGTCGGACGGGGAAGTGATCCGGGCCGTCGGTACCCTCCTCGACGTCACCGAGGAGCGCACGGCGGAGGAACGGCTGCTCCATGACTCGGTCCACGATAACCTGACAGGGCTTCCCAACCGCGAGCTCTATCTCGATCGCCTCAAGGCGGCAGTGACCCGCACCGAGGCCGAGGGCGCCGCCCGGCCTTCGGTGTTCATGCTCGACATCGATCGCTTCAAACAGGTCAACGAGGGCTATGGCCTCGCCATCGGCGACTCGATCCTGCTCACCATCGCCCGGCGGCTCACCCGCCTCCTCAAGCCGCAGGACACCCTCGCCCGCTTCTCCGGCGACCAGTTCGCCTTCCTGCTGATTTCCGAGAGCCAGCCCGAGCGCATCGCTGCCTTCGCCGAGTCCGTCCGCCGCACGCTCCGCGCCCCGATCACCCTTGGCGAAAAGGAGATCTTCCTCACCGCCTCGATCGGCATCGCCATGCACGACGGCAAGCAGGTCGAGGCCGAGGAGATGATGAAAGACGCCGAGATCGGCATGTATCACGCCAAGCGCCTCGGCGGTGACCGGATCGAGGCGTTCCGGCCGGCGCTCCGCCAGCATGGGACGGATTTGGCGACGCTCGAATCCGACCTCCGCCGCGCCCTCGGGCGGGAAGAGATCAAGGTCCTCTACCAGCCCATCGTCCGCCTCGACGACAAGACTATTGCCGGCTTCGAGGCCCTGGTGCGCTGGGACCACCCGAAGCTCGGCCGCATCCCGCCGGCCGACTTCATCCCGATGGCCGAACGCACGGGCCTGATCATCCCGCTCGGCCTGTTCGTGCTCGACCGCGCCGCCCGGCAGCTCGGCGACTGGCAGGAAGCGCTTGGCCGATCGACGCCCCTCTTCGCCAGCGTCAACATCTCGAGCCGGCAACTCCTCCGCCACGATCTGATCAACGACGTCAAGTCGGTGCTGGTCCGCTCCTCGATCAACCGCGGCTCGCTTAAGCTCGAGGTGACCGAAACGCTGGTCATGGAGAACCCCGAATACGCTGCCCAGGTGCTTACCCGCATCCGCGAACTGGGCGCCGGCCTCTCCCTCGACGATTTCGGCACCGGCTACTCGTCGCTCTCCTACCTGCAGCGCTTCCCGTTCGACACGATCAAGATCGATCGCACCTTCGTGCGAGGCACCGGGGCCGGCGACCGGCGGGTCATCCTGCGGTCGATCATCGCGCTCGCCCACGACCTCGGGATGGAGGTGATCGCCGAGGGCGCCGAGTCGGAGGCCGACGCCTTCGAACTGGATGAACTCGGCTGCGAGTTCATCCAGGGCTTCCTCTACGGCCAGCCGATGACCGCCGCCGAAGCCAATCGCCTGCTCTTCCGAACCGGGGCGGAACCGGAATTCGAGAAAGCCTAGGCGTCCTTTGCTGACGGGCCCTCCGAACGCTTCCTCGCCGTTCGCCGATCGCCTCGCTTGACATCGAGGGGCCCTGTCCTCTTATTCGCGTCATGTCCGAAATCGACGCCGCGGGCGCAACGTCCCGGCCTCCCCTTCGCGTCCTTCTCTGTGCGCCGCGCGGCTTCTGCGCCGGCGTCGACCGCGCCATCCAGATCGTCGAACTGGCGCTGGAGCGGTTCGGCCCGCCGGTCTATGTCCGCCACGAGATCGTTCACAACCGCTACGTGGTCGAAGACCTCAAGGCCAAGGGCGCCGTCTTCGTCGAGGAGCTCGACGAGATCCCCGACACCGAACAGCCGGTCATCTTCTCCGCCCATGGCGTCGCAAAGTCGGTGCCCGAGGCTGCCCGGGCGCGGAACCTCTTTCACCTGGACGCCACCTGCCCGCTCGTCACCAAGGTGCATCGCGAGGCTGAAATCCTCCACCGCAAGGGGCGCGACGTCATCCTGATCGGCCACGCCGGTCATCCTGAAGTGGTCGGTACCATGGGCCAATTGCCGCCGGGCGCGGTCACCCTGGTCGAAACCGAGGCCGACGCCGAAGCGCTCGATCCGCGCGATCCCGAGCGCCTCGCCTGGATCACCCAGACGACGCTCTCGGTCGACGACACCGCGGCGATCGTCGCCACCTTGACGCGCCGCTTCCCCGGCATCGCCGCGCCCCACAAGGACGACATCTGCTACGCCACGACCAACCGCCAGGAGGCGGTGAAGCAGGTCGCTGGGCAAGTCGATGCGATGATCGTGGTCGGCGCGCCCAACTCGTCCAATTCGCAGCGGCTCCGCGAAGTCGCCGAACGGGCGGGATGCCCCTTCGCCGTGCTGGTCCAGCGCGCCAGCGAGATCGACTGGCCGCGGTTCGCCGGTATCCGACGGCTGGGCGTGACCGCCGGCGCGTCCGCGCCCGAGGTGCTGATCGACGAAGTCATCGACGCCTTCGGGGCGCGCTTCGACGTCAGCGTCGAGATTGTGACCACCACCACCGAGGCCATCGCCTTCAACCTGCCGCGCCAATTGCGCGACGCAGCGGAGTAGCCCGGCTTGGCGGTCTATACCGATTTCTCGGACGAGGAGTTCGACGCCTTCATCCGCGGTTACGACCTCGGCGCCGTGCTGTCGGTCAAGGGCATCGCCGAAGGCGTCGAAAACTCGAACTACCTGCTTGCGACCGAGAAGGGCCGCTTCATCCTGACCCTTTATGAGAAGCGGGTCGACCCTGCCGACCTGCCGTTCTTTCTCGGCCTGATGGAGCATCTTTCCGGACGCGGCATCAACTGCCCGCTGCCGGTTCACGACCGCGAGGGGCGGGCGCTCAGCCGCCTTGCCAACCGGCCGGCAGCGATCGTCACTTTCCTCGACGGAGTCTCGGTCCGGCGGCCGCGTACCGAGCACTGCGGCGCGGTCGGCCGCGCCCTTGCCCAGCTTCACGAGGCGGCGGAAGGCTTCGCCCTCACCCGCCGCAACGCTCTCTCCGTCGCGGGATGGCGGCCGCTCTTCGAGCTCTGCGCCGCCCGCGCCGACGAAGTGGCGATCGGCCTCTCCGCGGAGATCGCGCGCGAGCTCGACTACCTCGAGGCCAATTGGCCCGCAGACCTGCCCACCGGCGTCATCCACGCCGATCTTTTCCCCGACAACGTCTTCTTTCTCTCGCACCGCCTGTCCGGGCTGATCGACTTCTACTTCGCCTGCAACGACATGCTCGCCTACGATCTCGGCATCTGCCTCAATGCCTGGTGCTTCGAACCCGACGGCTCGCTCAACCTGACCAAATCGCGAGCGCTGCTCCTCGGCTATAACGACAGCCGTCCGCTGTCACGGGACGAGATCTCGGTCCTGCCGCTGCTCGCCCGCGGCTCGTCGCTGCGCTTTCTTCTCACGCGCCTCTACGACTGGTTGACGGTGCCGGACGGCGCGCTGGTCGTGCCAAAGGATCCGGTCGAGTACTATAGAAAGCTTCGCTTTCACCGCAGCGTCAGCGATGTGAGCGGCTACGGGTTCGACCTGTGAAGGAGCGGCCTCAGGTCACGATCTGGACCGATGGCGCCTGCTCCGGCAATCCCGGCCCCGGCGGCTGGGGGGCCGTGCTGATGTCCAACGGTCATGAAAAGGATCTCTCCGGCGGCGAGGCGATGACCACCAACAACCGCATGGAGCTGATGGCGGCAATCTCGGCGCTGGAAGCGCTGAAGCGTCCGTCGCGGGTCGATCTCCACACTGACTCGCAGTATCTCCGCGGCGGCATCACCAGTTGGATCAAGGGCTGGAAGCGCAACGGCTGGCGCACCAGCGACCGCAAGCCGGTGAAAAACGTCGACCTCTGGGAGCGGCTCGATTCGCTCATCGAGGTCCACGAGGTGCGCTGGCACTGGGTCAAGGGCCACGCCGGCGCCGAGCACAACGAGCGCGCCGACGAACTCGCCCGGACCGGCATGGCCCCGTTCAAGCCAAAACCCAAGCCGCGGCCGCCGAAGCAGCCTTCGGCCTAGTCTCGCGAATTCGGCTCAGACCTGCTCCAGCATGGTCGCGGCGCCGGTGGCGGAGATGCCCTTGCCGCCCTCCGGCTCGAAATTGAGCGTCGCGACGACGCCGTCCTTGACCAGCGCCGAGAAGCGCTTGCAGCGCTTGCCGAGACCGGCGATCTCGACCTCCAGCCCGAGCGCGCGGGCGTATTTGCCCTCGCCATCGGCGACGAAGTCGATCGTGCCGGTCCCGCCGAGCGACTCCCCCCACACCTTCATGACGTGATGGTCGTTGGTCGCCACCACCACGATGCGGTCGACGCCCTTGGCCTTGAGGGCGGCGGCATTTGCCACGAACTGCGGGATGTGCGCGTTGTGGCAGGTCGAGGTGAACGCCCCCGGCACGCCGACGAGCACGACGGTCTGGCCGCCGAACAGGTCCCCTGTCGAGACCTCGACGGCGGCACCCTCGTCATTCTTGATCCGGAACGTGCCCTCGGGCAGCCGATCGCCAGCCTTGATCATGTCGCTCTCCTCTTGGTGAATTGTGCAGTCGATGAGGTGTCGGCAGGACGTCGATGCGGCTAGTCGATCGGGACCGTCTGCTCGACCGCCTGGCCGCCGGACGCGAGCGTGACGCGCAACTCGACGCCGACGATCGGCGTCCGCGCGCCAACCCGGTCGAACGTGACTCGATACGCGGCGCCGCCGCCTTCCGCGAGCCGTTCGGGCACGCCGGCGAACCAGTCCGCCGGTCCCTCGACGAAGATCTTGGCGTCTTTCGGGGCCGTCACGGCGAGATCGAATACGGGATGTTCGTCGCTCCCCCCGCTCCGGTGCGCCGACTCGACCGCGAGTGTCCCCGGCACCGGCGCACCGGGCACCTGCGCCCGCGCGCCCGCAAGCGTCGCGGCGGCGACACGGTCGTGAACGCCGGGCGCGATCGTCAGCGCCACCTCGACATGCTCTGGAATGCAGACCTCGCTGCAAACGCCCAGACCGAGGGCGAGCTTCATCTCGACCGGCGCGGAGGGGTCGGGCACGGCCGCCCTGAACGGCAAAAGCACCCCGTCGACATAGACGTTGCTCGCCCCGTAGCCATCATCGTGACGCTGCGGCAGGGGAAAGCTCACGGTGACGTCGCCAAGGTTTTCCGACCCTGCAAAGTCGATGACCGGCGGAATGCCCGCGGCGCCGGGCGAGCGCCAGTAGGTCCACCATCCCGGCTGCAACATGATCTCGATGCCCCCCGACAGTTGCCCGTCATCGCCGATGCCGGCCGCAATCAGGCGCACCCGTGCCTGGTCGCTGCCGGACCAGGCACCGAACCCGGGCTGGGCGGCCTGCACCGGCCCCGAGAAAGCGAGAACGGCAAGCGAAGGGATGAGGAGGGATCGGATCATCGCGGGAGGTATAGGTGGGGATGGCGACGGTGGCGAGACGCCTTGCGGTGTCGCCGGTTTCATATGTTCGTGACCGGGATGTCAACGGCCGGATCGGCCCCGCGGAGGCTTTCCTTTTGCATGCGCCGTGCTAGGCTTTCGCCATGGTGAAGCGCGCAAAGCCGAAGGCCGCGGAGCGCGGCTATCTCGACGGCCAGTTTCTGATCGCAATGCCCGGGATGCAGGACAGCCGCTTCTCGCGATCGGTGGTCTATATCTGCGCGCACTCGTCCGATGGCGCCATGGGCATCATGATCAACCAGCCGGCGCCGCAGATCTCGTTTCGCGACCTTCTGGTCCAGCTCGGCATCATTCCCGAGGGACCGGAGATCCGTCTGCCCGAGTCGGCGGGAGGCATGCGGGTCCATCGTGGCGGCCCGGTCGAGACCGGCCGCGGCTTCGTGCTCCACAGCGCCGACTACTTCATCGAGAATTCCACCCTGCCGATCGACGAGGATGTCTGCCTGACGGCGACGCTGGAGATCCTCAAGGCGATCGCCCTCGGCAACGGCCCGCGCAGCGCCATGCTGGCCCTCGGCTACGCGGGATGGGCACCAGGCCAGCTCGAATCGGAAATCCAGGCCAACGGTTGGCTCAGCTGCAAGGCCGCCCCCGCGCTCATCTTCGACCCCGACCTCGAGCAGAAATACGACCGCGCCCTCGCCGCGATCGGCATCGATCCGGGTCGCCTCTCGAGCGAGGCCGGCCACGCCTGACGCCGCGGGCGACAGGCCCCCGGCTAGCCGCGTATTCGCTTCCAGGCGAACGCTGCGTAGACGGCCGCAAGGGCCGCGGCGAGGCCGAACCAGGTCAGTGCATACTGCAGGTGGTTATTGGTGAAGGCGACGATGGTCTCACCGCCCTGCGGCATGCCGCCGGGAAGGTCGGGATCGAAACGGAGGTCGATCAGATACGGTGCGACCTCGGCCGGGGGGAGACCTTGTTCCGCCGCGAACAATGCGGGATCGCGGGAAAACCATGCGTTCGCCGCCGCGTCGTCGGCCGGGGTGAACCACGAGCGGCGACTCGGCGCACGGAGGAGACCGGTCACCGCGGCTTCGCCCTCGATCTGGCCGGCAGCGCGGCTCGCCGGATCGGCGTGGTCTCGCCGCACGAAGCCGCGATTGACGTAGACCCACCATCCGGCGTCGGTGCGAAACGGGGTCAGCACGAGATAGCCGATCCCGCCCAGCGGACCTTTGGGTTCTACCAGCGTATGGACAACGCGAATCTCCCGGGCGTGGTCGTAGATGCCCCGCACCGTGACCGGCTGATACTCATGGGTCACGAGGTCGAGTCCGACCCACTCGGCTGGCGTCGGCGCGGCAACCGGATCGGCATCGAGCCCGGCTTCGACACGAGCAATCAGCGCTTCCTTCCAGGCGAGACGTTCGACCTGCCATATGCCCAGCGCGCAGAGGACCGCGAACGCGGCCGCCGCGACGACGGTGGGGAGGACGAACCCGCGCGAGGTCTTTCGAGTGGCTGCCATGTGGTTCTTCCTTGGGCATCGGGCGGCGGTGCCGCCGATCGCCTCGGCCGGGTCGCCTGAAAGGGCGTGCCGTGCGGTAGGTCGCCCCCGCCCGCCTCTACTGCCCTTCGAGCCGGCCCTCTTGCGCCCGGTGCTTGTACTGCTGGGCGATCATCAGGCCCTTGAGCGGCCGCAGCAGGCCAAGGGCCAGGATCAGCACCAGCGGCACCCACAGGATGACGTGCACCCAGAACGGCGGCGAGAACGAGAACTCAACAAACAGCGCCAGGCCCACCACGATGAAGCCGACGATCATGATGATGAAGACCGCCGGCCCGTCCCCGGAGTCGCTGAAATCGTAGTTGAGGCCGCAAGCCTGGCAATGATCTTCGAGGCCGAGGAAGCCCTTGAACAGCCGGCCTTGGCCGCAGCGCGGGCAACGCCCGCGCATGCCCGTCTGCGATGGCGGCAGGTTCGGATAAAGAGCCTTATCCCTCGGCCGGTCGTCGGTCATTCGACGACGATGTGCACCGGTGCGCCCCAGTTGCCCCAGATGTAGATGCAGAAGAACAGGAAGATCCACACCACGTCGACGAAGTGCCAGTANNACCAGGCCGCCGCCTCGAAGCCGAAGTGGGCCTCGGGGGTGAAGTGGCCCTTGAGGGCGCGCACCAGGCACACGATCAGGAAAATCGTGCCGACGATGACGTGGAAACCGTGGAAGCCGGTCGCCATGAAGAAGGTCGAGCCGTAGATGTTGCCGCCGAACGAGAACGGCGCGTGGGCATACTCGTAGGCCTGAACCGAGGTGAAGATCAGGCCCAGAACGATGGTGATGACCAGACCCCAGACCAGTCCCTTGCGGTCATTGTGAAGGAGCGCGTGGTGCGCCCACGTCACCGTGGTGCCGGAAGTCAGGAGGATCAACGTGTTGAGGAGCGGCAGGTGCCAGGGGTCGAAGACCTCGATCCCCTTGGGCGGCCACATGCCGCCAGTGAACTGGTCTTTGACGATCTCGACGCCGGCATCGAGGTTGAGCGAGGAGTTGAAGAAGGCCCAGAACCAGGCCACGAAGAACATCACCTCGGAGGCGATGAACAGGATCATCCCGTAGCGGAGGCCGAGCTGCACCACCGGCGTGTGGTCGCCCATCTGGCCCTCGTGGATGACGTCCCGCCACCACACGATCATCGTGTAGAGAATCCCGAGAATGCCGGGCGCGATCCACCACAGCGACGCGCCATGCATGTACGAGATGGCGCCGATCGCCAGCACGAACGCCGAAACAGCGCCGACGAACGGCCACGGGCTCGGGTTCACCAGGTGGTAGGGATGGGAGGGCGCGTGCGCGTCAGCCATGGGTCATGCACTCCGGCATCAAGAGGCGGGCCCGCCGCCGGTCGAATCCGACCCGACGGAGTCCACAGGGTAGAATGTATAGGACAGGGTGATGTTGTGAATGTAGTCGAGTGTCGAATCCCCGGCGATGGCGGGATCGACGAAGAACGTCACCGGCATTTCAACCCGCTCGCCCGGCTGCAGGGTCTGCTCGTCGAAGCAGAAGCAGGCGATCTTGTTG
>JAGRKZ010000009.1 GCA_020442065.1 Bauldia sp. | reverse complement strand
TCATGAAGCGCTCGACATCCTTGAGGCCCGGATGCGTGGTGTAGCCAAGCCTGGACGCCATCTCGCGCTGGATGTCGAAGGACAGGCGCTCCTCCGCTCGTCCGGTAAGGAAGTGCATGTGGCAGCGGATCGCCCACAGGAAGTCCTCGGACTTGCGGAAGCGCTGCAGTTCGGCGCGGGAGAAGACGCCCGCCTTGACGAGCTCCTCGCGCGACTTCACCCGGTAGAAGTACTTGGCAATCCAGAAGAGCGTGTGAAGGTCGCGGAGGCCGCCCTTGCCGTCCTTGACGTTGGGTTCGACCAGATAGCGCGACGTGCCCTGCTGGCGATGGCGCGCGTCCCGCTCGGCAAGCTTGGCCGCGATGAATTCGGGGCCTGTGCCCTTCACCACCTCGGCGTCGAAGCGCGCTACCAGGTCGTCGAACAGTGTCTTCTCGCCCCACAGGTAGCGTGCCTCGAGGATCGCGGTGCGGATCGTCATGTCCGAGCGTGACAAGCGGATGCACTCGTTCACGTTGCGGGTGGCATGGCCGACCTTCAGCCCGAGGTCCCACAGGATGTAGAGGATGAACTCGACCACCGACTCCCCCCACGGCGTCTGCTTGTAGGGGAGGAGAAACAGCAGATCGACGTCGGAGCCGGGGGCGAGCGTGCCGCGGCCATAACCACCGACTGCCACGATCGCCATGCGTTCCGAGGAAGTCGGATTCTCGCTGCGGTAGACGTTTTCGATGGCGAAATCGTGGACGGCGCGGATGATCGCATCCTGGAGGTCGGACAGGCGCTGGGCGCAAACCGTGCCCCGACCGTCTGCGAGCAACTGCCGTTCCGCCTCGGCGCGGCGCTCGGCCATCACCGTCTTGAGTCGATTGACGATGGCGACGCGATCTGCCGGGGCAAGCGTCCCCTTGCGGCTGCCGATCAGCGAGGTCAGCTCTTTCGCCAGTTCACCTCCGTCGATGACGGCATCCGGTGTAGTCATTGCACGGTCCGCAGAGTCGCAGTTGGCGCGGACCCTAGCTGCATTATCGTCGCAGCGCCATGCCGCTGGCGCGATATGGCACCGCTGCCGCCCGGTCCTCGCGCAGGCCGCCACGACGGCCTCGCCGCGTTCAAGCTGAACCGCGGGCAACAGCCCGTTCAGAGCGGATGCATCGGCGCATGCCTAGTCTCCGTCCGTCGGCTTCCGGAGCGCGAGGGGTCAATCGGAAGCGAGCAGCAGGAGATCAGGACAAATGAACAGATTCGCCATTGCCCTAGGCGCGCTCGGGCTCACCACCGCTCTCGGACTGAGCGAGGCCAGCGCCGGCAGCCGCGTCGTCATCGACCAGCGCGGCAACGGTCACGCCGCCGCCGCGGTCCAGAACGGCAACGGCAACTTCACGCGCATCTGGCAGAAGGGCAAGCGGAACACGCTGCAGTCCGAGCAGAACGGCAATAACAACCGGATGATCGCGGGGCAGCAGGGCAAGTTCAACTACGCCTTCAGCTACCAGAGCGGGAAGAACAACCTCATCGGCGTCGCCCAGATGGGTAAGAACAACCAGGCGATCACCACCCAGAAGGGCCGCAACAACGTCGCCGCCACGATCCAGATCGGCAACGGCCTCGAGGCCGAGACCCATCAGCGCGGCAACGGCAACATGGCCGTGGTGATCCAGGGCAACTGATCCCCGCCGAGTGTCCGGCGGCGCGCTCCGCGGCGCCGGACCCGATTGGAGGCATTACCGATGTTCCTTGCCCGTCTTCTTCTTCCGGCCCTTGTGGTTCCCGCGGCGGTCGGCGCAGCCGTTGCCGCCGGCGTGATGGACGACGGCCCTTCGCCGCTCGGCTGCGAGATCAGGATCAGCGATACCGCGATCGGCCGCGAAGTCGTGCCGGTGGCGTGGTCCGGAATCCCGCTCGCAGGCTCCTACGATTTCACCGTCTCCAAGACCGCGCGCTCCGGAACCGCGGTCACGTCCCAGAGCGGTGATTTCGAGACCGTTCCCGGCATCCCGACCGAGCTCGGCACCGCCGTGTTCGAGCGCAAGGGTTCGATCGCCGCCGAGCTGACCGTTCGCTGGTCCGGAGGCGTCATCGCCTGCGAGCGCCGCTTCCCGCAGTCTTGACCGCCGGATCAGTACCTCGCGGCGTTGGCCGCCTCGGGCCGCGGAGTGGCTGGCTCCGCGGCCCGCTGCTTGTGACAAGGCGCAATCGGGACCATATCCCCGGCGATGCGAGGCCTATCGGCGCCTTGCGCTCGCGGGGAACCGTGGCCCATGAACCTCCTTCTCAACGTCCTCTGGATCGTCTTCGGTGGCTTGTGGATGGCGGTCGGCTGGCTGATCGCAGCGGCGATCATGGCGGTCACGATCATCGGCATCCCATGGGCGCGCGCGGCCTTCAACATCGCCCGCTACGCCTTTCTCCCCTTCGGCTTCGCCGCGGTCGACCGCGAATGGTTCCGGGGGGAGAGCGACTTCGGCACCGGCCCATTCGGCACGCTGGGCAATCTCATCTGGCTGGTGCTTGCCGGCTGGTGGCTCGCCCTCGGCCACCTGATCACCGCCGCCGGCCTTGCCATCACCATCATCGGCCTACCCTTCGCCTGGGCCCATCTCAAACTCGCGGGCATTGCCCTCTGGCCGATCGGCAAGGAGATCGTGCCGCGCGAGATGCTGGCCGCGCCGCGGGCGGGGCAGATGTAAGGGTTCCGTCAATCGGGTCGGAGCGCCTTCGCTTGTACCGATTGACGCGCTACCCTCCGGCCCACGAACCCGGCCGGAGGGATGCCCAGATGACCGCTACGACCCCTGAACAGCGGATCGCCGACCTCGGACTGTCGCTGCCTCCGCCGGCCGGCGCCGTCGCCAACTACGTTCCATGGGTCATCACCGGAAACCTGGTGATGACCTCGGGCAACCTGCCGTGGCGTGACGGCAAGCTCGCTTATGTCGGCAAGATCGGCCGCGAGGTCTCGGGCGAGGACGGCTACAAGTCCTGCCAGCTCTCCTGCCTCAACGCCATCGCCCAGATCAAGGAGGCGGTCGGCGAGCTGTCGAAGGTCAGTCGCATCGTCCGGATGGAAGGCGTGCTCGGCGTCGCCGACGACTACCGGGACCATCCGGCATGCCTGAACGGGGCCTCCGACCTGATCAACACCGCGTTCGGCGAGAGGGGCCGTCACACGCGGATGATCTACACCAACCCGGTGATGCCCCTCGACTGTACGTCCCTGGTCATCCTCTTCGCCGAGATCGAGGCCTGACCGCCGGCACGACGGGCTTTCCTCCGTTTCAGGCCCCGAGCGCGGCGCCGCCGTCGACGACCACGTCCTGCATGGTCAGGTAGCTCGCATGGTCGGAGAGCAGGAATGCCACGACGTCGGCGATCTCAACCGAGCGGGCCACGCGGCCGAGGGGCACACCGACGCGAAAGGTGTCGAGGTCACCGCGGGTGACAACGTCGGTATTGGGCATCGTCGCCATCAACCGCTGCACCATCCCGGTGTCGGTGACGCCGGGCGACACGCAATTGACCCGGATGTCGTAGGGCGCGAGCTCCATCCCGGCGACGCACATCAGCTGCGCCACCGCCGCCTTTGAGGCGCAATAGCCGCCCTGGCCGATGCGCGGCGTGCGTGCCGCGGTGGAGGCAATGGCGACGATGGCGCCGCGCTTGCGGGGGATCATCCGCTTGCCGACCGCCTGAACCACCAGGAACGCGCCCTTGACGTTGACGGCGAACATCGCATCGAAATCGGCCTCGGACAGGTCGGCGACCTTGCCGAAACGCTGGATGCCGACGATGTGGGCGAGCCGGTCAACCGGACCGAGCGACTTCTCGGTCTCGGCGACGAAGGCCTCGACCGCCTTGCCGTCGGTGACGTCGAGCTGGGCGACGAGAACGTCACCGCCGAGATCCGCGGCAAGCGCTTTCAGTCCCTCCCCGTCGACGTCGGCGAGCGCGAGCTTCATCCCCGCCGCGTGCAGCGTCCGGGCAACGCCCTCGCCGATTCCCTTCGCCGCGCCAGTGACGATTCCCACCGTCCCCGCCAGTCCCTTGAAGCCGTCCGTCATTCCCATTCCCTCCGTCTTCCAATGGCGCCGGAAGCTAGCCGACCGGCCCGGCGCGCGAAAGAGCTACGGTGATCGCGCCGGGCTTTCGCACCGCGACATAACCCGATGTTGCCCGTAACCCGCTGTTGCGCATACGGTGCCGTCTGCCAGAGCCGGAGTGCCATCCCTTCATGCCCTCAAGCCTGAGCCTCATCGCGGCGCTCGCCCTGGGCTATCTGCTCGGCTCGATCCCGTTCGGGCTGATCTTCACCCGCTTGGCCGGCGCCGGAGATCTTCGCACCATTGGCTCGGGCAATATCGGCGCAACCAATGTGCTGCGCACGGGCCGGCGCGACCTCGCCGCGGCGACGCTCGTCGCCGACTGCCTCAAGGGTACGGTTGCGGTGCTGATCGCCTCGGCGCTGTTCGGACCCGACGGGGCAATGCTCGCCGGCCTCGGCGCCTTCCTCGGCCATGTCTTCCCGGTCTGGCTCAAGTTCAAGGGCGGCAAGGGCGTGGCGACCTATCTCGGTGTGCTGATCGGTCTCGCCCTGCCCGGACCGGCGTGGCCGGCCGTGCTCGCGTTCGCCGGCGCCTGGCTGATCACCGCCTATTTCACCCGCTACTCCTCGCTGAGCGCCCTCATTGCCAGCGTCATCACACCGCTGGTTCTCATCGTCTTCTTCCACGATCGCGTCGGCGGGCTGTTCGTTGTACTCACCGTGATCCTGTGGTGGCGCCATGCCGAGAATATCCGCCGCCTGATCGCCGGGACGGAAACCCGCATCGGCGGCAAGACATGACCGCCGGACGTGGCGGCCCGGCGCTGCAACTCAGCGACCGCCAGCGACTTGCCTGGCTCCGCCTCATTCGCAGCGAAAATGTCGGGCCCGTCACCTTTCGGGAGCTGATCAACCACTTCGGCAGCGGCGAAGCGGCTCTAGCGGCGGCACCCGAGCTCGCCCGCCGCGGTGGGCGCTCGATCCGCATCTGTGCGGAGGCGGAAGCCGAACAGGAAGTCGAGGCGCTCCGTCGGCGCGGCGGGCGATTTGTCGCCATGGGCGAAGCCGATTATCCGGACGCCCTCCGCCATGTCGCCGACGCGCCGCCGCTGATCTCCGTCATCGGCGATACGGTGGCCCTGTCACGTCCGATGGTCGCCATCGTTGGCTCGCGCAACGCGTCAGTCGCGGGACGGAAATTCGCCTCGATGGTCGCCCGCGGCCTCGGCGAGGCCGGCTACGTCGTCGCATCGGGCCTCGCGCGCGGCATCGATGGTGCCGCCCACGAGGCCGCGTTGGCGACGGGCACCGTGGCGGTTCTGGCGGGTGGCCTGTCCGACATCTACCCGCCTGAGCATGCCGATCTTGCCGCGCGCATCGCGTCTGGCGGTGGCGCGCTGATCGGCGAGATGCCGTTCGGCCACGAGCCGCGCGGGCGCGATTTCCCCCGCCGCAACCGTATCATTTCCGGCGTATCTCTGGCCGTCGTGGTCATCGAGGCAGCGGAACGGTCGGGGTCCCTGATTACTGCCCGCCGCGCGGCCGACCAGGGCCGCCTGGTCTTTGCCGCGCCGGGATCGCCGCTGGATCCGCGCGCCGCCGGCTCCAATCGCCTGATCAAGGACGGTGCCCTTATGGCGACCACTGCGGAAGATGTGATTGCCGAGATCGATCCAATGCGGGGACGGATCGGCCGCGACGACGTCGAAGAGCCGGAAGGTGAGCCGATCGTTCCCGGCGAGGTCGGCGACGACGAGCGGGCGCGGGTACTGGAGGCACTTGGCCCGACACCGGTGGAGATCGATGAGATCATCCGTTTCGCCAGAGTGCGACCGGCGGTCGTGCATCTCGTGCTGCTCGAGCTGGCGCTGGCAGGACGGCTCGAGCGTCATCCCGGCCAGCGCGTGTCGATGGTGTAGTGGCAGGCATGAAGCGGGATCGGCCACATCGGGACCGGAAGCCAATCCGCTCGCACTTCGCCATCACGGTCGGACACACGTCCATCGCCTATTGCTACATCCGCAAGAACGCCTGCTCGGCCTGGAAGCAGTTGTTCGTCCAGGAATCGCCGCACGGATACGTTCCTGCCGACTGGGAGCGGGACATCGACTTCATGGCGGCCAAGCACGGCCTGCGCACGCTCGATGAGGTGGAACAGTGCGAGCGTCGGGTGGTGGTGCTCCGCGATCCGGTCGACCGCTACATATCAGCCTTCGTCAACCTCATCGTCATGAACGCTCGTTCCACTCGGTTGAAGCGGAAGTTGAGCCGAAGAATGCACGGCGGTGACGTTGCGAGCATCAGCTTCGACGAGTTGCTCGACGAGCAACTCCCGCGTCCCGGTACCCGGCGCAATGCCCTCAACAAGCACTTCTGGCCGCAGACCTGGCATCTCGCCCCGACCGTCTACACCGATGTCATCGACATCCATCACCTGGCCGCAGCGATGAAGCGGCTGATCGGCGAGGAAAAGGGTTCGCGGTACTTCGATCGCCCGGTCAATGCCACGACTGCCGCCGCATACGAGGATGACGCGGCGCCGAGCCTGTCGGCAAAGGTGCTCATCGAGCGCTACCAGTCGATCGGGAGTCTTCCCGGGAAGGCGAGTTTCATGCGCGGGGGACGCGCCGAGCGGATCAAGGAGGCTTACGCCGAGGATGCCGCTCTCTATGCCGCCTGCGTCGCCCATGCCAAGACCCATCCCGCCGCGGGCTTCGAGTTGCGCTTCGATCCCGCACCGCCGCACCACGGACGAATGCCGCGACGTCGTCGAAAGGGCAGACCTCCACCGACCCGGACGGCGTGAGCACGGGATCGATCTTGGCCGGATCAGTCTCCTGGCGCGAGCCGCCGGACTGTCGCGGATGCATCGTCCTCGACCATGGCGAGGAGATAGGCGAGGAACCCGAGATCGGCCCGCGCCGCGAGCTGCTTCATCTCCTTGGCCATCGTTTCTATGTACTGTGCGGTGTCACGCGAACTTCGCGCAGCCGGCCCCAGGTCCGGTCGCATCTTCATGGTCCGGCGTGCGCCTGTTTTTGCATGAGATACAACCATAAGTATATGTTATCTATGACAATGTAATCATAACGCGATCTTCTGCGCAAGGGCCGAGCATCGGAATCCGCAGATTTCGGCGCTTTCCGGCTGCAATTGACAGGCCCTGCCGTTTTTCGGATTGTCGCGGCCCGATCCGGCCGGCGGTGGCGGCGCTTGGCAGACCGTCGCGGCGCGCCCATCTAGACGGCCCATCTGTACCTGTTCACGAGGTCACGCTCAGGCGTCCATGAATATCGTCATCGTCGAATCGCCTGCCAAAGCGAAGACCATCAACAAGTACCTGGGCTCCGGGTATCAGGTGATCGCCTCCTATGGCCATGTCCGGGATCTGCCGTCGAAGAACGGCTCGGTTGATCCCGAGCGCGACTTCGCCATGCACTGGGAGGTGGACGGCAAATCCGGCAAGCGGCTCTCCGAGATCGCGGCGGCGGTTCGCGACGCCGACCGGCTGATCCTCGCCACCGACCCCGACCGTGAGGGGGAGGCGATCTCATGGCACCTGCTCGAGGTGCTTCGTGCCCGCAAGGCGGTCAAGGACACGCCGGTCGAGCGTGTCGTCTTCAACGCCATCACCAAGGATGCCGTACTCGACGCGATGCGCCATCCCCGCCAGATCGACGGCGATCTGGTCGACGCCTACCTTGCCCGTCGCGCCCTCGACTACCTGGTCGGCTTCACGCTCTCGCCGGTGCTGTGGCGAAAGCTCCCCGGCGCCCGCTCGGCCGGCCGGGTGCAATCGGTTGCGCTCCGCCTGGTCTGCGACCGCGAGCGCGAGATCGAACTGTTCAAGCCGCAGGAATACTGGAGCGTCGAGGTGACGCTCGAGACCGGGGCCGGCGGGCGCTTCGTTGCCCGCGCCATCGGCTATGACGGTCGCAAGCTTGGCCGGCTCGATATTCCTGACGAGGCGACCGCCCGCGCCATCGAGGCAGCGCTCCGCTCCGGCGCCTATCGGGTCGCATCGGTCGAGGCAAAGCCCGTCCGCCGCAACCCGCCGCCGCCGTTCACCACCTCGACCCTCCAGCAGGAGGCCTCGCGGAAACTTGGCTTTGCCGCCGCCCGCACCATGCAGGTCGCGCAGCGTCTCTACGAGGACGGCCACATCACTTACATGCGGACCGACGGCGTCGACATCGCCCCCGAGGCGCTCGCCGCGATCCGCAATGTCATTGCCGATCGTCATGGCGGCCGCTACCTGCCCGAACGGCCGCGCCACTACCAGGCCAAGGCCAAGAACGCTCAGGAGGCGCACGAGGCGATCCGCCCGACCGATGTGTCGCGCCATCCTTCGTCGCTTGCCGGTAAGCTCGAAGGCGAGCAGGCGCGCCTCTACGAGATGATTTGGCAACGCACCGTCGCCTGCCAGATGGCCGCTGCAGAGTTCGAGCGCACCACAGTCGACATCGACGCCGGCGACGAGGCGCGGAAAGTCGGGCTTCGCGCCACCGGACAGGTCGAGCGTTTCAACGGCTTCCTCGCCGTCTACCAGGAGGGACGCGACGATGTCCCGGCCTCGCGCCGGAGCGAGGAGGACGACGATGACGGGCGCCTGCCGCCGATGGCGGCCGGCGATGCGCTCAGCGAGCACGGCATCGCCGTCGAGCAGCACTTCACCGAGCCGCCGCCGCGCTACACTGAGGCGACGCTGATCAAGAAGATGGAGGAACTCGGCATCGGCCGCCCCTCCACCTACACCGCAACCTTGTCGGTGCTGCGCGACCGCGGCTACGTGCGACTGGAGAAGAAGCAGCTCATCCCGGAGGACAAGGGCCGGTTGGTCACGGCCTTCCTCGAGAGCTTCTTCGAGCGCTATGTCGAATATGATTTCACCGCCGACCTCGAGGAAAAGCTCGACAAGATCTCGAACGGCGACATCTCGTGGAAAGAGGTGCTTCGCGAGTTCTGGCGGCAGTTTTCGGAGGACGTCGCCGAGACCAGCGACCTCCGCGTCGCCGAAGTACTGGAGGCGCTCAACGAGCTGCTCGGCCCGCACATATTCCCGCCGCGGGCCGATGGTGGCGATCCGCGCCAGTGCCCGTCTTGCGGCAACGGCCGGCTGTCGCTGAAGCTCGGCAAATTCGGCTCGTTCATCGGCTGCTCGAACTACCCGGAGTGCCGCTATACGCGGCAGCTCGCGGCGACGGGCGAGAACGGCAACGGCGGCGAGATCGGCGGCGACGGCACCCGCGTCCTTGGCACCGACCCGGAGAGCGGCCTCGAGGTCAGCCTCCGCAGCGGCCGTTTCGGACCCTATGTCCAGCTTGGCGAAGCCGGAGAGGACGGGGAGAAGCCAAAGCGCGCCAGCCTGCCGCGCGGCTGGGAAGCGGCGACGCTAGAGCTCGCCGAGGCGCTCGCGCTCCTCAACCTTCCCCGCGAGGTCGGCATCGACCCGGAAACCGGGACGCCGATTACCGCGGGCATCGGCCGCTATGGGCCGTTTGTCCAGCATGACGGCACCTATGCCAACCTCGATTCGGTCGAGGAGGTGTTTTCAGTCGGCATCAATCGGGCCGTCTCGCTGCTGGCGGAAAAGCGCGCTGGGGGCGGCCGACGCGGTGGCCGGGCGACGCCGGCGGCCCTCAAGACGCTCGGCGAGCATCCCGTCGCCGGCGGCCCAGTGACCGTCCGTGACGGGCGCTATGGCCCCTATGTGAATCATGGCAAGGTGAATGCCACCCTGCCCAAGGACCTCGCGCCCGACGCTGTGACCATGGAACAGGCGGTGGAGCTTCTTGCGGCCAAGGCCGGAAAGGCGCCCGCCAAGCGGGCGGCGGCGAAGAAGCCCACGGCGAAGTCGTCGCCGAAAAAGAAGGCGCCGGCAAAGAAGAGCACGGCTGAGAAAGGCTGACATTGGCCAAGGGTCCCCGCGAGAGGAAGGGCAAGGAGCCGAGGCCGGTCCCCTCCCGCGACGAGGTTCTCGCCTTTATCGCCGATCACCCAGGCAAGGCGGGCAAGCGCGAGATCGCCCGGGCGTTCGGCATCAAGGGTAACGACAAGGTCGCGCTCAAGGCGATCCTCCGCGACCTTTCCAGCGAGGGCGCGGTGGAGCAGCGCCGCGGGCGGCTGACCCGGCCGGGCGACCTGCCATCCGTGACCGTGCTCGAAATCAGTGGCCGCGACCGTGACGGCGAGTTCCTGGCCGTTCCGACCGAGTGGCCGACGGAAGAAGGCGACCCGCCGCGGATCGTCCTTGCCCGTGGCCGCGGGCCGGGTCCCGCACCGGGGCTGGGTGACCGCGTGCTCGCGCGCATCACGCCCGGCAGCGACGGCGGCGACTTCACCGCCAGGGTGATCAAGGTCCTCGCCCGCAGGCCGTCGTCCCTCTACGGCGTGCTCCGCCACACCCCCGCTGGGGCGCAGATCGAGCCGGTCGACCGCAAGCAGCGCGTCCTTTCCATCGCCCCGGACCAGATCAAGGACGCCCGCGAAGGCGATCTCGTCGCGGTCCGAGTCACGCGCGCGACCGGCCGCGGCCCCGACCGCGCCGCCATCGAAAACGTGATCGGTTCGATGAGGGACGAGAAGGCGGTGAGCCTGATCGCCCTCCTTGCCCACGGCATCCCCCACGACTTCCCGTCGGCGGCGCTGAAGGAGGCCGAAGAGGCAAAGCCCGCGCCGCTCCGCGGCCGCGAGGACTGGCGGGAGCTGCCGCTCGTCACCATCGACCCGGCCGACGCCAAGGACCACGATGATGCCGTCCATGCCGAAGCGGATGGCGACGAGAAGAATCCCGGTGGCTTCATCGTCACCGTCGCCATCGCCGACGTCTCCTGGTACGTCCGTCCCGGATCGGCCCTCGACCGCGAGGCGCTCAAGCGCGGCAACTCGGTCTACTTCCCCGACCGGGTCGTGCCGATGCTGCCCGAGCGCATCTCCAACGATCTCTGTTCCCTCCGCGAGCAGGAGGACAGACCGGCGCTCGCCGTCCGCATGGTGTTCGGCGCCGACGGCCGCAAGCGGAGCCACCGCTTCCACCGCATCATGATGCGCTCTGCAGCGAAGCTCTCCTACCAGAAGGCCCAGCAGGCCTTCGATGGCGGCGACATCGGCGTCGAGGCGCCGGTGCGGGCTGCGCTCTCCATATTGTGGCAGGGCTACCTCGCCCTCCGCCGCGGCCGCGAGGGCCGCGATCCGCTGGAGCTCGACATCCCCGAGCGGCGGGTGCTGCTCAAGCCGGACGGCACGATCGACCGTATCGTGGTTCCGGAGCGGCTCGAGTCGCACCGGCTGATCGAGGAGTTCATGATCCAGGCGAACGTCGCGGCGGCCGAAACGCTGGAGGAGAAGCGCTCGCCCCTCGTCTACCGCATCCATGACACGCCCTCGATGGCCAAACTCGAGGCCCTCCGCGACTTCCTCAAGTCGATCGATCTCACCCTGCCCAGGAGCGGTAACCTCCGGCCCGCCCAGTTCAACCGCATCCTCGAGCGGGTGAGGGACAGCGAGCATGAGCGCCTCGTCCACGAGGTCGTGCTACGGAGCCAGGCCCAGGCCGAGTACCATCCGGAGAACATCGGCCATTTCGGCCTCAATCTCCGTCGCTATGCCCACTTCACGTCGCCGATCCGCCGCTACGCCGACCTCATCGTCCACCGGGCGCTGGTGCGCGCCCTCAAGCTCGGCGCCGGCGGTCTGCAGGACGGCATGGAGACGGCACTGCCCGAGATCGCCGCGCAGATCTCCGCGGCCGAGCGGAGGGCCATGGCGGCCGAACGCGACACCATCGACCGGCTTGTCGCCCGCTGGCTGGCCGACCGGGTCGGGGCAACGTTCCGCGGCCGCATCTCCGGCGTCACCCGCGCCGGCCTCTTCGTCAAGCTCGACGAGACCGGCGCCGACGGCTTCGTGCCGATGGCGACGCTGGGCTCCGATTACTTCGTCTACGACGAGGCGCGTCACGCCGTGGTCGGGCGAGCGACGGGCGAGATGCACCGCCTCGGCGACACCGTCGAAGTCAAACTGGTCGAGGCCGCGCCGCTCGCCGGCGCGCTGCGCTTCGAGCTCCTGACCGAAGGCCGTGTCCTGCCCCGCAAGGATCGCCCACGGGAGGAGCCGGGCCGCCGCAAGCCGAAGGGCGGCCGCCCGCCGGCAAAGCGCGGCCGGCGCTAGGACGCACCTCCCGGGTCTTCAGGGCGAGCCAGTCCCCGAGACCGCAGTGAGCGCGGCGGAGATGACCGGGCTCGGGTCGGTCTGCACGCTCAGGGCAAACGTCATGGTCAGGTCGAGCGCGGGGAAGAAGAACATTCCGGAGCGGTAGCCCGCTGTGCCGCCGGCATGGCCAATCATCTCGATGCCGCCGGGAAGAACGTATCGCTCGAGCCCCAGACTGTATCCGGTCTGGCCGCCCTCGGCCTCGGCGTCGACGAAGTCGGTCATCACGGCAAGGGTTGTCGGGTCCTTGAACAGTCTGCCCGCCCTCAGGGCGGTCAGGAACGTCGCCAGGTCGCCGACCGTCGTCACCAGCGTACCACCGCCGGCGGCCCCGGCCATCGAGGGGTCGATAAACGTGAGGTCCGTCACCTGGCCGCCGATCAACCCGTAGCCATGCATGAACGGGGCGGGCATCGAGAGGTCGCCGGGTTCCGGCAAGGACGTCCCGGCGAGGCCGAGCGGCACGATCACCCGCTCTCTCACCGCCTGTCGCCAGGGCATGCCCGTCGCCCGTTCGATAATGGCGCCGAGGAGATTGTAGTCGGTGTTGGAATAGGCCCACCCTTCGCCCGGCGCGAAGGTCCGCGGCAGCGCCGCGGCAAGGGCGACGAAGTCCGCCGTCGTCCACACCCGTGACGGATCGGCCGCGATCTGGCCGATGGCTGCCTCGGTCAGCCAGTCGGGGATGCCACTGGTGTGGTTGAGGAGCATCCGGAGCGTGATCCGGTCTGCGTCGGCGAGGCCGGCGCGCGCCTCCTCCGGCAGCAGGGCCGCGAGCGTTGCGTCAAGCGAGAGCGCGACCTCCTCGACCAGTTGCATCGCGACTGTCGCCACGAACGGCTTGGCGACGCTGCCCGCCCGAAACCGCGCATCCGGGGTGACCGGCGCTTGGCTTTCGATGTCGCCGACGCCGGCGGCAACGGCATTGGCGCCCGCCTTAGGCGTGCCGACGAAGAGGATCGCGCCGGGAAAGACCGTGTCGTCGCTCGCCACGACGTCTTGGAGCGCCGTTTCGAGGCGCGTCGCGAGCGGCTCTCCGGCGAGCACGGGACCGGCGACTCCGAGAAGCGCGGCCACGCCGATGGCGATGAACGTGAACCGCGCCATTGCCACACGCCAAGGTTTGCGACGATGAATGCGAGCGCCGGACCCTACCACTGCGCCCACCGCTTCGCCATCGCCGCAGAGACGGCAGTTTGGGCCTACCCGGAATGTCCCGACCCGGCGCGTCGGGAGCGCCCCGGGGCGGCGCCGGCTGATCCCGCGACATCTTTGCCTCAGGCTCCCCATCGGGGTTGTCGGGACCGGCCCCGCCGCCTAACTTCCCGCCATCATGGATACACCGGTTGAAACGACGGTCTGGCAGTCCCCGCCCGCTGAGAACCAGCTTGGACTGCCGAAGCGCAACGTGTGGCAGGCGATGTGGCGCGGCTTCCGCTGCCGTTGCCCGCAGTGCGGCGAGGGCAAGCTGTTCAACGGCTACCTCACGTCGGTTCCGGCCTGTTCGATCTGCGGCGAGGACCTCAGCCACCATCGGGCGGACGACGCTCCGCCCTATTTCACCATCGTCGTGGTCGGCCATGTCGTGGTGCCGCTGATGGTGGCGGTATTCCTCGCCACCGAGTTGTCGGTGACGACGCACCTTCTGATCTGGATGCCGCTGACGCTGGTCATGACGCTGGCCCTGCTCCGCCCGATCAAGGGCGCGCTGATTGCGCTCCAGTGGGCGCTCTACATGCACGGCTTCGACACGCGTTCGGACCCCGATGCGATGCCGGAAGGCTACCTCCGCATCGATCCTGCGTGATGTCCCGTCCGGGAAACCAGGCCGCCGCCGCGCCCGCGTCGAACGGAACGAGCGCCACCGTCGGCATTGGATCGACGTGACTCTAGCCGACCGCGTTCCAGTGCTTGTGCCTATCGACCGGACTTGGCCCAGACCTCCTTGATCAGGTCCTTCAGCATCAGGGCCTCCTGCCAGCGGTCGGTGGTGTCATTGCCGTCCCGCCCGGTGATGGCATAGGGCTTCGGGCCGAACTCGCAGGTGAAGGCGCAGGTGTCGTCGGCGCCCGCCCGTTTACGCCAGCTGCGAAAGCCGTATTCCCACCAGTCGAGGAACGTATCGAGCCACATCTTGTGATGCGGGAACGAGATCTCGATCTGCACCTGCTCGCGGCTCGCCACCCGACCGTGGAAGGCCCAGGAGTGATCGAGCACCTCGTGAATGTAGCTATGATTGGTGTCATCGATCGGCCAGGCGAACTCACGGCCGACGAGGAAGTGCGAGAGATCGGCGAGGAGCTTGAGATCGGGGAAGCACTCGATGAGGTCGAGGACGAAGAACAGGTCGGTGGTCATCCGGTCGCGGTGAGTCTCGATATAGACCGGGAAATCGACCTCCTCCGCCAGGCGCCGCCAGCCCTCGATCAGCGGGATGCAGTCGTTGAGCTTCCGCGGCCGGACGTCGGGCTGGATGTCGAGGTGATGGAGGCGGAACTCGGTCGCGTTCTCAAGTGCCGGCTTGAGATCGTCGATGGTCTTGGGAAAGCACTGGCCCTCGCCGGTGAGGTTGTGGGCCTTCATCAGTTCCGACATGCGCCGGCACTTGTCGCGGTCGCGCCAGTCGGCTGAAAAGCCGTCGAAACCGGCTTCGACGATCATCTTGACGTTTTCCTCAAGGCTCCGCTCGAACCCGTCGGTGTGCCGGCGTTCCATCGCCCACAGGGCCTGAAAGACGAGAAGTTTCTGCACGGCGTGTCGCTCCCGTTGTTTGTGTGTGGCCGGTCCGGCCGCGCGCCTCTCAGGCGGCCTGTTCCCGCATCAGCGTCTTGAGGTTGACCCCGGGGTCGGCGAGGAGCCGCGGGTCCGGGCGAAGGCCGCGCTCGATCATCATCTGTCCGATGCGCACAATCCGTCCGATCGTCGCGTTCGGTCCGACGGCGCTCGCGGCCACCAGGCGCCCGCCGCCGGCAAGGTGGAACAGGACCAGCGCATCGGGCGCAGCCTCGCGCGCGACGACGCGCTCGGCGCGGTCCGGGAAACCGGCAATCTGAATGGTGAGCTCGTACTGGTCCGACCACATCCACGGCACCGAAGCTGCGATCTCGTTGCCGCCAAGCATGTTGCGCGCCGCGATCGGGCCCTGCTCCTCGGCGTTCTTCCAGCTCTCGAGGCGGACGTGGGCGCCGTAGAGGTCGTGGGCAAAGGAACACACGTCGCCGGCGGCGAAGATATCGGGGTCGTCGGTGCGAAGGTGGCGATCGACGACGATGCCGTTGTCGACCGCGAGCCCCGCAGCGACGGCAAGCCCGACCCGGGGCTCGATCCCGATAGCGATGAGCACCGCCTCCGCAGCGATCTCGCTGCCGTCGTCGAGGCGGACGCCCGAAACCGCGCCCTCGCCCAGGATGGCGTCCAGTTTGCGACCTAGTCGGATATCGACGCCCGCGGCTTCATGGCGGGCGCGCATCCGCGCCTCGATCTCAGGCGGCACAGCCCGCATCAGCAGGCGTGGGCCGGCTTCAACCACGACGACGTCAGCCCCGACCGATACGGCATGGGCGGCAACCTCAAGCCCGATGAAACCGCCGCCAAGGACGATCAGCCGCTTGCCGGGACCAATGCGCCGCCGCAACAGCTCGGCGTCGGCGATGTCGCGGAGCACGGAGACGCCGACTAGATCGGCGCCGGGAATCGCTGGACGGCGCGGCTCCGCACCGGTCGCGATCAGAAGCTTGTCATAGCCGACGACGGTTCCGTCGGTGAGCACGGCCTCGTGCGGGCGGCGCCGGATCTCGACGGCGGCGGTCGCGGCGAGGTGAACGATGTCGAGTCGCGCGTAGTCGCCCTCCGGATAGAGGGCGAAGTCCGCGGGGGCCTTCTCGCCGCTGAGCATGCCCTTTGAGAGCGACGGCCGCTCGTAGGGGAGGCTCGGCTCTGCCCCGATCAGCGTCACCGGGCCGTTCCAGCCCGCCTCGCGGAGCGTATGCGCGGCGCGCCCGCCGGTATGCCCGGCGCCGAGAATGACCATGCCGCGGGACTCTGCCATCGGCCGTCCCTACCGCCCTGCCGGGCCGCAGCGGGGGCTTCTCGCGTCCAGCGCGGCAAGGGAACGAGTGGTCGACAGGATCTGATTCCTCCGGACTTACGATGATCCGCAGCCGTGCCCTGAAAGGGCTCTCCGGCGAAGGCCGACGCCCGAACTAGGACAGTCCGCCGCCGTGCGCAAGCTGGCGGCTGGCGGCACCTTGTGATACCCGCGCGTCATCGTCTTAGCGTCGGATACCCACCAGCCGCGGTCATCCGAAAAGCTGAGGGGAACGCATCACTGCTGCGATCGCCCATGCCGGGGCGATGGACAGCCAACATCGACAACGCCGGAGGACAATCAATGGAGAGAATGGGTCACGTCATCGGCCTGAAACCGGGCACCATCGCCGAATACAAGCGGCTCCATGCCGATGTCTGGCCAGCCGTGCTGAACCAGATCGCCAACAGCAATATCCGCAACTACTCGATCTTTCTCAAAGAGCCTGAAAACCTGCTCTTCGCCTATTTCGAGTACCATGGGAGCGATTTCGAAGGCGACATGAGGCGCATGGCTGCCGACCCCGAGACGCGGCGCTGGTGGGATGTCTGCGGGCCGCTGCAGGAGCCGTTCACGACGCGGAAGAACGGCGAATGGTGGGCGAAGATGGAGGAAGTCTTCTACACCGCCTGAGCGCCGACAACGCCAGACGAAAGGGATCCGCCGGAGGGGCGGTTCCCGCCAAAAGGGCGCGCGCGGCGGCTACTCCGCGGCCGCCGCCGACGCCGCGCCGCGCGTGAAGGGCTTCGCCGTCGGCGGCAACTGCCGCTTCACGTAGTAATAGGGATTCTTCCACTGCTCGATGAGCGCCGGGATGATCTCCTGGTACGCCTCCCAGAAGCCGCTATAGGGCTTCGGCGTGTCGGTCTTCATCTCCTCGTGGAGATCCTTGAGGTTGTAGTACGGAACCATCGGGAACATGTGGTGCTCGACGTGATAGTTCATCTCCCAATAGAGAAACCGCGCGATCGGATTCATGTAGACCGTGCGGCAGTTGAGCCGATGGTCGAGCACGTCCTCGGCGAGGCCGGCATGCTGGGTGAGGCCGGTGGTGAGGTAGAGCCAGGCGCCATAGAACGAGGGCAGGCCGATATACATCAGCGGCATGATGCTCCAGGTCGCGAGCGCCACCGCGATGGTTGCGACGTAGATCGCCAGATGAATGCGGGCGGTGGCGTAGACCGAACTCCATTCCGACTCGGGGATGAACGTCTTCTCTTCGGCGCTGAGCTGCCCGGAGGCGTGCAGGAAGACCTTCTTGAAGTAGACCTTCGCCTGTGGGATGGCGATGAACGAGAGGGCGATCTCCCACAGCTTCGGCGGGCGCGGCACACCGATCTCGGGATCGCGGCCGACGATGATGGTGTCGGTGTGGTGCCGGGTGTGACTCCAGCGCCAGACCTCCGGCTCGCGCAGCATCATGAATGACGCGATCTGGTAGACGACATCGTTTATCCACTTGGTGCGGAAGGCCGTGCGATGACCGCATTCGTGCCAGCGGGAATCCATCGCCGAACCGTATAGGACGCCATAGACGATGAAGAACGGAACGCTCCACCACATTCCCCAGGTGAGGTAGCCGCCGACGCCGGCGACGATCATCGCCGCGGCATGGATGACGATGTCCCGGATCGCGCGCTCGTCCGACCGCTGCATCAACTCCTTCATCCGCTTTCGGGGAATTGGGGTGTGATACCACTCCGCCGTCGCCAGCCCGTGTTCCTCGGCCCACTTGGTGTCGAGGCCGACGAGGCTGTAGTCGCGCTTGGTGAACTCAGCGACCGTCGTCATGTTCTTCTTGCTCCTCCGCGCGGGCAGCCGGCACGCGTCGCCGCGCAGGCCGGCGGCTCGTTTCCTGTACTTTAAGGTGCGCTCAATTCCCGCTCAGTCAATCGTCTAAACTGACGCATATACCCTCAGTCAAGTCGAATACATGATGTCTTTCGCATCATTTTATGGGCCCCATCCGCTTCGACCGCTCCATGAAGCGCTTGTTGATGCGCTCTTCGGCTTCTTTCGAGCCATCGTGGAAGGTGCCAAGCCAGGCGTCGATCGGCATGAGGTCGTTGCCGTAGTTGCACTCGAAGTGCTTGTGATGGAGGTAGTGGAAGTAGCCGCCGGTCTTGACGTTGAAACCATTGGTGATCTCGACTTCGGCGAAGCCGGCGTGGCCGGGCGCCGGCGCGAAGGCGAGGTGCTGGAGATGGAAGATGACGTGGATCGGATGCGACGGCAGGATCCAGTGGATGAGAACGCCTGAGAAATAGAGGACGTGCTCGACCGGGTGCATGGCCAGCCCTGACCAGGGCCCCGGATTGGCGTTCTTGTGGTGGAGGCTGTGGACGCTCCGGTAGAGCGGCGGCCAGTGGATCAGCCGGTGCACCAGATAGAAGTGGATCTCGCGGAACAGCGGAATCAGCAGCATCAGGACGACGAACCAGATCGGGTTCGATTCGAACGTAATGGTCCAGATGTAGTTGTTCGCCATCAGCCACAGTGTCACCACCTCGAAGGCGGTCCAGATCGGCACGGCGCTGACGAAGGTCCAGAACATGTTGTCGAGGACCTGGTTGCCGAAGAGGAAGACCGGATTGTCCCGCGCCTGCCAGCGATTGGTGTATTTGTAGCGGGTGCCCTGCCGCTGCTTGACATAGAGCGCGAAGTGGAAGGCGCCGACGAACAGGAACAGCATCACGGCGTTGCGGGCGAGGATCGCCGCGATCCACCACACCTCGAAGTTCTGCATCGAGGCGAGGCTCGGCGTCAGGAACTGCCAGGTGAAGATCGCGATGCCGGCATAGAGCAGGTTCCAGGGCAGAAGGTAGCCCGGCCAGGCAAATATCCATTTCAGCGTCTTCAGCGGGTTGAACGGCAGCGTGAACAGCGGTGGCGACTTGATCGTGGATGGCGGCTTCCAGTCTCCCCGCCGATCACGCACGTCCACATCGACAGCATTGGCCATGGGTCGAACCTCCTCCAGTGCCCGCCCGCGCTCCTCCCGAGCGTGCCCCTTTTCCTGATAAGACTGCCGGCGACCGCCGGAAATGTCGACGTTGGTGGAATAACATCACGCCATTTCGCGGCTTGACGCCGAACCGGGCGCACCACCATCCTGCGCCGCCGATCGGCCCCCGGGCCAGCGGCGGCGAGCAAGGGGACAAAGATGGCAGTCAGGGTCGGAGTGATCGGTGCAGGCATCATGGGCGCGGATCACGCGCGGATTCTCTCGGGAAGCGTCGCCGGCGCGGAACTCGTCGCCGTATCGGACCCCGACGAGGCGCGACGCAAGGCGGTGGCCTCAGCCTTCGGCGTGGAGCGGACCTACAGCGATGCGCTGGACTTGATCGGCGACAGCGGCGTCGATGCGGTGATCATCGCCTCGCCGGATCCCACCCACAAACCCTACGCGCTCGCCTGCCTCGACGCCGGCAAGCCGGTGCTCTGCGAGAAGCCGCTCGCGACGTCGCCGGCCGATTGCCTTGATCTGGTCCGGCGCGAGGTCGGGATCGGCCGCCGGCTGATCCAGGTCGGTTTCATGCGCCGCTTCGACCCCGGCTACGTGGCGATGAAGACCGCCCTCGACAGCGGCGATCTTGGCGCCGCCCTGATCTTCCATTGCGTCCACCGTAACAAGCAGGAGATCGGCTACACCACGTCCGAGGGACTGATCGCCAATTCGGCCGTGCACGAGATCGACATCGCCCGCTGGCTGCTCGAGGACGAACCGTCGCGGGCGATCGTGGTGGCGCCGAAATCAAGCAAGCTCGCGAGCGTCCGCGATCCGCAGATCCTCATTCTCGAAATGGCGAGCGGGCCGGTGGTTGAGGTCGAGGTCTTCATCAACGCCCAATACGGTTACGACGTCCGCGGCGAGCTGGTCTGCGAGCGCGGCACCGTGGCGCTCGAGCCTCGAAGCGACATGATCGTTCGCCGCGAGGGGTTCGAAGGCGTCCGCCACGGCACCGACTGGCGCGGTCGTTTCGCCGATGCCTACCGCCTCGAGCTGCAGGCCTGGATCGACGCCCTCGGGGTCGGCGGCGCTGCCGGGGCAAGCGCGTGGGACGGCTATGCGGCGACCGCCGTCGCCACCGCCGCCGTGGAGGCGCTCACCAGCGGCGCCCCGACCGACATTCGGATGGAGCCGAAGCCGGCCTTCTATTCCTGAACAGCAATCCGGCCCAACCGGGCAGGACGGACGGCGGGGTCGCCGGCCTCACGCCGGGACTTCGCGAATCTCCTGCACTTCCGGCACAAAATGACGGAGGAGGTTCTCGATGCCGTGCTTGAGCGTGGCGGTCGAGGACGGGCACCCGGCGCAGGACCCGCGCATGTTGAGGAAGACGACGCCGTCACGGAAACCCTGGAAGGTGATGTCGCCGCCATCCTGGGCGACGGCGGGCCGCACCCGGGTATCGATCAGCTCCTTGATCGTGGCGACCGTCTCGGCGTCCTCCTCGGCGAAGAATTCGTCGCCCGGGCCGTCCGCCTCGGCGTCGCGGAGCGCCGGCATGCCGGACAGAAAGTGCTCCATGATCGCGCCGAGCACCGCCGGCTTGAGGTGCTGCCATTCGCCGCCGGTCTTGGTGACGGTGATGAAGTCGCTGCCGAGGAACACGCCGCCGACCCCGTCGACGCCGAACAGCCGCTCGGCAAGCGGCGAGCGCGCGGCTTCGCCGGCGGTGCGGAACTCGGCCGTACCGTCACCGAGGACCATGCGGCCGGGAAGAAACTTGAGCGACGCCGGATTCGGCGTGGTTTCGGTCTGGATGAACATGCCTGGCGCCTTTCAAGGGGGCGGTTCGACCTGATGTAATCCGGGGGCCGCCCGACATCAAGCCGCACCACCGGCAAGGCTCGAAGGATCGCTTGGGGGGCGCGAGCGCTAGAGGATGCGGCCCATCGAAAAGCCACGGGCGAGGTGCCGCTTCATCAGCACGATGAGGGCGATCCCCGGCAGCATCCCGATCACGCTCGCCGCCGCCAGCAGCGCGAAATCGCCGAACAACACGCCGCCCGCCCGCGTCATGATCCCGGCGATCGGCTTGGCGTCGATCGTGGTGAGGGCATTGGCGAGGAGGAATTCGATCCACGAGAACATGAAGCAGTAGAAGGCGGTGATGGCGATGCCCGGAGCGATCTGCGGCAGCATGATCCTGCGGAAGAAACGCGGCACACTGTACCCGTCGATCAGAGCGCTCTCATCGATCTGGCGGGGAACCGCCGACATGAAGCCTTCGAGAATCCAGATCGCCAGGGGGACATTGAAGAAGCAGTGGGCCAGCGCCACCGCGATGTGAGTGTCGATGAGATCGAGGTCGGAGAAGACCTGGACGAAGGGGACAAGGAGGATCGCCGGCGCCATCATGCGGAACATCAGGAGGCCGAAGAACAGCGTGCGATGGCCAAAGAAATCGTGGCGGGAGAAGGCATAGGCCGCCGGGATGGCGACCGTCACGGCGATCGCAACGTTGAGGGCGACGTAGATGAGGGCATTGACGTAGCCGAAATACCAGGCCGGATCGCCGAAGATGACGGCGTATTGCGCCAGCGTCGGCGCTGCGGGGAACAGCGTCAGCTGCCCGGCGATCTCGCCATTGGTCTTGAAGCTCATGGTGACGAGCCAGTAGACCGGCATCATCAGCGCGAAGACGTAGAGGAACGGTGCCGGAGAGAGCCGCTGTCTCATGCCAGCGCACTCCGCTCGGCACGGCTCCGCGCCGGCACGATCAGCCGGAAGAACGCCCACGACACGGCGAGCACGATGAGGAAGTAGATCACCGACATCGCGCCGCCCTCGCCGAGGTCGAACTGGATGGTCGCGGTCTGCACCAGCTCGTGCGACAGGAACGTGGTCGACACGCCCGGGCCGCCACGGGTGACGATGTAGGCCTCGGTGTAGATGACGAAGCTGTCCATCAGCCGGAGCAGAATGGCGATCAGGAGCACGAGCCTGAGCTTGGGCAGCTGGATATGGCGGAACACCGCCCAGCCGCTCGCCCCGTCGATGCGGGCGGCCTGGTAGTAGGCGTCGGGAATGGCGCGAAGACCGGCAAAACAGAGGAGCACGACGAGGCTCGTCCAGTGCCAGGCGTCCATGAGCAGAAGGATGATCCAGACAACCACCGGGTCGTTCATGTCGAGATCGATCCCGACCAGGGCCGCCGCGGCGGTGAGAAGGCCCGTCTCCGTCAGCGTCAGCACTTTCCACAGGTAGCCGACGACAATGAGCGGCGCGAGCAGCGGGATGGCGAGGAGGACGACCAGCACCGAGGAGACCAGCCCGCGCGCCGGCAGGCGCAGGGCGATATAGATGCCGAGCGGAATTTCGATCGCCAGCACCAGCGCCGAGAAGCCGAGGCTCCGCGCCAGCGCTCCCCAGAACTCGCGCGAAGTCAGCAGCTGCTCGAACCAGGTGACGCCGACGAAGATGAAGCTATTGCCGGCGAACACGTCGTGGACGGAATAGAAGAAGACAAAGGCGATCGGCAGCACGCCGCAGAACGCCATGATCAGCAGCGCCGGCGCAAGGAAGAGATAGGCCGTTGCGGTACGGCGGATCACGATGCGGGTCCCGGTGAGACGTCCCGGCGAGCGCCGGATGTGGGAAGCGGGCCGATTCGCCCGTCCACGGCGAGGCCGGCCCCGCGCCAGCCTAGTCCGCGGAGGCGAACGGAGGCAACCGGCACTCCTCATCCGGCGTTCGTGCCCGCGCCCGGGCCGCCGTCCACGGATCGGTGTGGACCGCGACCCCTCGCCCCTTGCGCTTTGCGGCGTCCCGGGCCAGTTTCCTCAGTCCGTAATCCCGCCGCGGGGGTGGGCGGCACGCCTCCAGGGTTCTCTCAAAGGACGGACATCTCCATGCGCGCGACCGTCGAGCGATCGCATCTCCTCAAGTCCCTCGGCCATGTCCATCGCGTGGTCGAACGGCGGAACACAATCCCGATCCTGTCCAACGTGCTGGTCAAGGCCGACGGCGGCAAGCTGATGCTGAAGGCCACCGACCTCGACCTTGAAGTCACGGAGACCGTGCCCGCCGAGATCGGCCAGGCCGGGGCGACCACCGTTCCCGCCCACATCCTCTACGATATCGTCCGCAAGCTCCCCGACGGCGCCGAGGTGTCGCTCGACACCGGCGACGGGTCGCAGCTCACCGTCAAGGCCGGCCGCTCGCGCTTCGCGCTCCAGGTCCTGCCCGAAGCCGACTTCCCCGACCTCACGGCCGGCGATTTCCCCACCCGCTTCACGCTCAAGGCGGGCGACTTCAAGACGCTGATCGACCGCACCCAGTTCGCCATCTCCACCGAGGAGACGCGCTACTATCTCAATGGCATCTATCTCCACGTCGTCACCGTTGGCGACAAGCCGATGCTGCGCGCCGTCGCCACCGACGGACACCGTCTCGCCCAGGCCCAGATCGAGGCGCCCGAGGGCACCAAGGGCATGGTCGGGGTGATCGTGCCGCGCAAGACCGTGGGCGAGGTCCAGAAGCTGCTCGAAGACCCCGCGGCCGAAGCCGAGATCGAGCTCTCCGACACCAAGATCCGCGTCACGATCGGCGCCGTGGTGCTCACCTCCAAGCTGATCGACGGCACCTTCCCCGACTACGTCCGGGTGATCCCGCAGGGCAACGACAAGGTGCTCAAGGTCGACAAGGGCGAGTTCGCCGCCGCCGTCGACCGGGTCTCCACCGTTTCCAGCGAACGCGGCCGCGCCGTGAAGATCGCCCTCTCCGACGGCAAGATGGTGCTCTCGGTCAACAACCCCGATTCGGGCAGCGCCACCGAGGAGATCGGCGTCGACTACGACGCCGACGCGATCGAGATCGGCTTCAATTCGAAGTACCTCCTCGACGTCACCCAACAGCTCGCCAGCGAGACCGCCGCGTTCCGTTTCGCCGACCCTGGCTCGCCCACCCTCATCCAGGACGACGAGGCCGGCAACGCGCTGTTCGTGCTGATGCCGATGCGGGTTTAGGCGCGGCGCCTGCGACATCCGGTCGCTGAACTACATTTTGAACATAGACGAACTTTGCACGGCGTAGCAAATGAACGGCCCCGGCATTGGAGGCCAAAACGTGACTGCTATCGACCGTATTGCAGAATTCTTGCGCCGGTGCCGCCCGGCCCCTTGGTGTGACGACTGCCTTTCGGACGTCCTCGAAATTCGCCCCCGCCAACAGGTTCAACAGAAGACAAGCCAACTCGCGAAGCAACTGGACTTCAGACGAGTCCCTGGTCGCTGTAATCGCTGCGGTCCGAATTGGCGCGAGAAATTGGTCATCCGCGCTGGTTAGATCGGCAGAGCCGTCGTCGACAGGATCTCCTTGAGCACGAAGAAGGTCCGGATCTGCCGGACCCCCGGCAGGCCGATGACGACGTCGGCGTGAAGCCGGTTGAAGTGGGCAATGTCACGGGTCCGGAGCATGAGGACATAATCGAACTCGCCGGCGACGAGGTGGCATTCGAGACAGCCGGGGATGTCTTTCGCCGCCGTCTCGAACTCGCCGAAGCTCGACGGCGTCGAGCGATCGAGCACGACGCCGACGATCACCAGCGTCGTCATGTCCAGCCTGGCGGGGTCGAGCACCGCCACCGTGCGTCTCACGTAGCCCGCCTTACGAAGCTTCTCGACCCGCCGCAGCGTCGCCGCCGGACTCAAATGCACGCGCTCCGCCAGGGCAGCGTTCGTAGTCGTGGCGTCCTCCTGCAACGCCTTGAGAATATTGCGGTCAATGCGGTCGAGCGCCTCAAGATCGTTCTCTGTACTCGCAATTTTCTTTCGCGTTGGTGAGCTATTTCGCATTCCGTAACGCCTTCTTGGGATACTGTTGTCAATTGTAGTTGGTTAAATAGCCCAACAAAGCAATTGCTCCGGGAGCTGTCCACGCGGCACAATTTGGGCGACTTACCCTTCCGTCTTCGCCGGAGCGCCGGCCCATGCATCTCGACCGATTTCCCCGCCACAAGCTCACGTTCGGCACGACGCCGATCGAAGCGCTGCCGCGACTTTCGTCGCACCTCGGCGGCAAGGTCGAGATCTTCGCCAAGCGCGAGGACATGAACAGCGGCCTCGCCTTCGGCGGCAACAAGCTGCGGAAGCTCGAATACCTCATTCCCGAGGCGCTGGCGGAGGGCTGCGACACGCTGGTGACGATCGGCGGCGTGCAGTCGAACCACACCCGCCAGGTCGCGGCGGTGGCAGCGAAGCTCGGCCTCAAATGCCGGCTGGTCCAGGAGAGCTGGGTCAACTGGAGCGACGCCGTCTACGATCGGGTCGGCAACATCCTGATGAGCCGGGTGCTTGGCGCTCACGTCGAGCTGGTCGAGGAAGGCTTCGGCATCGGCTTCAAGGAGAGCTGGGAGAACGCTCTCGAGGATGTGCGCCGTAAGGGCGGCAAGCCCTACGCCATTCCCGCCGGCGCCTCCGACCACCCGCTCGGCGGCCTCGGCTTCGTCGGCTTCGCCGAAGAGGTGCGGGCGCAGGAGCGTGAGCTCGGCATCCGGTTCGACTACGTCTTTGTCTGTTCTGTCACCGGCGGCACCCAGGCCGGCATGGTGGTCGGCTTCGCCGCCGACGGACGCGCCGACCGCGTCATCGGCATCGACGCCTCGGCTACGCCGGACGACACCCGCGCCCAGATCCTCCGCATCGCGGAGCGCACCGCCGACCTCGTCGGCCTCGGCCGTGCAGTCACCGACAGCGACGTCGTCCTCGACACCCGCTACGCCTATCCCGAGTACGGCGTGCCTTCCGGCGAGACGGTCGAGGCGATCCGTCTGTCGGCCCGCCTCGAAGGCATGATGACCGACCCGGTTTATGAGGGGAAATCGATGCAAGGCATGATCGACATGATCGCCCGCGACGAGATTCCGGCCGGATCGAAGGTGCTCTACGCCCATCTCGGCGGCGTGCCGGCGATCAACGGCTACAGCTACCTGTTCCGGAACGGGTAGTGGCCGCGGGGTGGAACGACCCTCAGGCAGCCGCCGCGCCGTCTTCCATCCGCAAGCTGAAGTAGTCGCGAACGAAGGCGTGCATGGCCGGCTTGTCGGTGGCCCACCGCCATGCGCCGCTCGTGTCGAGACCGGTGTCGACGGCCGGATCGAAGTCGAATTCGGCGAACCCCATGCGACGCTCGCGGTAGCGGCGATCCTTGATGTCGCCGTGCCACAGGTGGCCGACCGTTCCTGCGCAGTAACCGATGTCGCCGCCGACGTCGGCATGGAACGGCTCGGCCCAGGCATAGAAGTGATCGCGGCGTCGCGCGTTGAACAACAGGTAGTCCGCGAACTGGCCCATGTTCCCGACCGTACCCGATGCGAGCGCGCCATCGCCGCCGCCGATGACGCAGGCATCGTAGACGCCGTGCCGCTCGAGGATGCTGCGATGGAGCGCCCACGCCATGCCGCACATGCTGCCGAGCACGCGTTTGTCCGGCGCGAGCATGACGTCAGGCGTGGTTGAGCCGCGGGCGAGCCCGTAGGCAAGCGAATCGCAGGTTAGCGAGGAATTCGCCGCCGTTATCGGCCCGGGCCACGCATCGCGCGCAAGCTCGCGCGAGGTCGTGAACGGCTGAATCACCGCGTGACGGTCGAGTGCCGCATTGGCCGCCGCCGGCCAGTCATCGCTCTCAAAGACGAGGTCGCAGTCGAGCAGCGCCACCCGGTCGCAGGACTCGGGCAAAGCGGCAATGCCGACATTGAAGAGCCGCTCCTTCTGCCACATGACGTCGCCGGCGCAGAGTTGAACAAGAACGTCGGCATCGCCCGGCGACAGTTCGTACCGGCCGTTGAAAGACAACTCGACTGTCAAGACGGGTATCTGGAGATGCCGGCGGAAGATCCGGTAGTTCGAGGTGCGGCGCCGATAGCCACAGGGGTTGAAGTAGGACGTCACCGCCCACAGGCGGCCCGCGGGTAGAGGCTGACGGTGACGATATACCGGCAAGCGGCCTCCGAGTTTCGCGTGTCTGCGTTTCGACAATCGGATGGATAACTCGCCCGATCAGCACCGGAGATGCAACCCATCTCCTGTTCGGAGCGACGATATTCACTCCACCACTCCCCGCGGACAAGGAACGCAACCCCTCGCGCGAAACGAATAGCGGTTGCTGGACGTCGTCGTGGCTGGGACATACGGTCCTCCCAAGTCGCCGGCTGGGGAGGATTGCATGCCCGAAGTTTCCATGCGCGTGCGCAAGGCCGATGCCGCTTTCGCGCCCGTCGCGGACTTCTATTTCCGCTCCCGCTACGCCGATCGGCGCTTCGCGCCAGGGATCGCCGACTTCACTTTCGGCAATCCCCACGAAATGCCGCTGCCGGGGCTGGTCGGCGCCCTCCATGCGGCGGGGGTCCCGCAAGACAAGAACTGGTTTGCCTACAAGACCAGTGAGGACGAACCCCGTGCCTTCCTCGCCGAGCACGTCGGCCGCGAACTCGGCCTTGCCTTCGATCCCGAGGACTTCGCCCTGACCGCCGGTGCCTTCGCGGCGATCGCCCTTGCGTTCGAACTGCTGCTGGATGCAGGCGACGAGGCGATCATCTCCGACCCGGCATGGTTCTGCTACGAGCCGATGCTGCTGGCCTCCAACTGCAGCGCGCGCCATGTCAGCCTGACCAGGCCGCGCTTTGACCTCGACCTCGACGCGATCGACGCCGCGATCACCCCACGCACCCGCGTCGTGATCGTCAACACGCCGCACAACCCCACCGGAAGGATCTACGACCGGACCACGCTCGAGGCCCTCGCCGCCTTGCTCGACCGCGCCTCGGCGCGGATCGGCCGGCGCATCTTCCTGCTCTCCGACGAGCCCTACCGGCGCCTCCGCTTTGACGGCCGCGGCTTCGTCAGCCCGGCCGCGGTCTATCCGTGGACGCTGATCAGCTACAGCTACGGAAAGATCCTGCTCGCCCCGGGCCAGCGGCTAGGCTACCTCGCCTTTTCCCCCCTGATGCCCATCGCCGAACGGAAGCCGCTGCGCGACGCGACGTTCCCGGCCCAGATGGCGCTAGGCTGGACCTTTGCCAGCGCCATCATGCAGCGCGCGATTCCCGACGTCGAAACCCTGTCGATCGACCAGGACGCGCTCCGCCGGCGGCGCGACCGCCTGATGACCGTCCTTTCCGAGGGCGGCTACGACCCGCTGCTCCCCGAGGGCACGTTCTATCTCTTCGCCCGCTGGCCCTCGGACGACCCCGCAGCCTGGCTCAACCGGCTCGCCGATCACGACGTATTCGTGATGCCCGGCGCGATCCTCGGCTCGCCCGGCCACTTCCGGATTTCGCTGACGGCGTCGGACGCGATGGTGGAAAAGGCGCTGCCGGCCTTCTCCGCGGTCAGTGCGGCACTCGGCGCTCGCTAGCGGCCAACGTCGGCGCGCGCCGCGCCTCAGCGTGACGTCCGCGTCAAGCGACGCCGGTTGCCGGAGACGGCCTTGCGGTATCGCGTCGCGGCCGCCGCGGCCGCGCCGGGCCACCCCTCGATTGGCAACGCAGCTGCCGCAGCGATCTGGGCATCCGCGAACGTCACGACCTTTTCGCTCACCATGCGCATCGATTCCGACGCAGCGGACGCGCCACCGCCGGCCAATCGCGCCATCCGGAGCGCCACCACCGCCTGGCAGTCGAGGACGAAGCGCGCCTGCCGGTCGAAGGCGTCGATGACGTCGGTCAACCGCCCGAAACCGATGACGGGTCGTGTCATGCTCCCCACCCCTGCTGACGCCGTGTCATGCGACCGGCCTCGGCGCGACGTGTGAGGTCGCGAACGGGGGTCGGGCGCGCAGGGTAACGCGAGCCCGAAGACCCGGTTCCCGCATGGCTGCGTGTAATGAAATCAGTGGCGGGCGGCGTGCTGGAGAGCGCGAATGCGCTCGGCCAGCGAGCGCCCCTGGCCGGGACTGGTCTGCAGCGTCTCCGGCTCCGGCTCGCCCTCCGGCGGCGCCACGGCCTCGTCCTCCGCCCGGGCCGTGTCGCGATGCGCCTCGGCACCATTCCCACCGTTCTGGGCATGGGACGCGGCCGCCTCGCCATCATCCGCGGCGGCACGGGTGAGCCGAAGGACATTGGCGGCGATCTCGCTGAGCTGGCCGCGAAGCGCCGTATCGGCGGCGCCGGACTCCGCTGCTGCCGTCTCCTTCAGCGCGGCATGGTCCGCCACCAGCACGGCGTAGTCGGACTCGAGCGCGGCAAGACGCGCCTCCAGGCCCGACTTCTCGGCCTCGATCGACTCGAGGGCCTTGCGCATGTTGTCCCCCCCCTCGTGGGCGGCGGCTTCTCTCCCGCTCATGTCGCCCGCGCGGAGCCGCGCGATCTCCGCCAGGCGTTCCGTCCGGTCAGCCTCCAGCGCCGCCACGGTCGCCGCAAGCGCGTCGCGCTCGGTCCGCGCCGCGGCGAGCTCCGCCTCGACCGCCGCGAGGTCGGCTGCTCGCCCCTCGAGGGCTGCGAGCCGATCCCGCCGCTCGACCCCGAGCGCCTCGATCTGGGCCGACAGGCCCTCTCCGCGCACCCGTTCCGCCGCAAACGCGGCCGTCTCCGCCGCGAGAGCGGCAGCGATCTCGTCGCGGGTCTCGGCAACCTTCGCCTCTGCAGCCCGAGCGGCAGCAACCTGGTCCTGGAGATTCCCGATCGCCGTATCGCGAGCAACCAGTTCGAGGCGCTGCTCCTCCGAGACGAGCTGGAGGGCGGCAAGCTCCGCTTCAAGCGCGGCGACCCTCTCGCTACGCTGGGCGAGCGAGGCATCGCGGCTCGCGACCTCCGCCCGTGCTGCCTCGACGCGCGCCTCCGCCGCCGTTACCGCCTCGCGTGCAGCCGCCAGCCCAGCCTCGAGCTCGGCAATCGCAGCCGCCTTCTCGTTCTGCGCGGCGACAAGGGTGGCGATCTCGGTCTTGTAACGGCTCGCCGCGATCGTCTGCGCGGCAGTCTTCTCCTTGAGATCGGCGACCTCCAGCTCCAGCCGGCGCGCCGACATGGCGAAGGAGGCACGCAACTGGTCCTTCTCGGCCTGCACCTCGCCCAGCGACATCGGCAGGCTGCTCTCGACGCGCGCCCGCGCCAGACGATGCGCACGCCGCCATACCGCCGGCGTGAGGGCCAGCGCCAGAAGGCCCGCAGCGAGCAGGCCGAGCACGAAATACATGACCGCTTGAATCAACGGTCTCGACTCCACTCTCGCCGTTTACCGGCGGACGCCTCTTGTTTGGGGCAGGGCTAACGCTGGCCGCGTTGTGCCCATCTTAACCCGAAATCGCGCCTCCCGGGCAACGTTTCGCCGCCCGGTCGGGAACGGCCGCGGCCCTAGAAGGGGTTCCAGGTGCGCTGGGTGGTGAACTTGAGGTAGCCGAAGTTGACCCCCAGCCGGGCACCGACACCGGAAACCACCGGCACCACGTACACCCCCTGCCGGGACAAGACGGTCATGCCGAGACCGGCGACGACATAGGCGGACCCGTTTATCCCGACGTAACGGTTGTAGATCGCCTCCACCGACGGCAGGTTGTAGACCATCATCATCACCCGGTTGCCGTTCCCGCCGATATCGAAGCCGACCGACGGACCCTGCCAGAACACGCGGTAGGTGCCGGCATTGCGGGTGTAGAGCGTCCCCTCCCCGTATCGCGCGCCGCCGATGATGGCGCCCGCGGCTTCTTCGCCCACGATGTATCCGTTGGGCAGACCGTAGGTGCTGACGGCGCGCTCGACGATGGCGGCGAAGCCTTGGGTGAACTCGCCGAAGACCCGGTTGCCGCTTGCGAGAATCTCGTCGGCCGAAAACTGCGCCGGTGTACCGCTCGTGGCGGGGGGCGGAGAATCGTAGGTGGGCGCCACCACCTCGAGATCCTGGGCAACGGCAGCGCCAGCGGACAGCCCGGCTGCGAGGAGCAGGACGAAGCGAAGAAGACGGAACATCATGGGTTTATCCACTCTTGACCGGCAGCAGCCTTGCGAATCGCCGCTGTCTGGAAGTGTAGGCGAAATGCGGGCGAGACCGCGGCAAAGCGAAGCGCGGGACCGCCCGCAAAGGGTTGGCCGTGGTTGGCAGGGAGCGCGCGAGCGTGTATCGGGCGATGTGGGTCTGCCCGATCCGATTCGGGCGTGAAGACTGCCGGAGGATCACCATGACCGACCCGGTCGAACTCGGAGCGCTCGACCTGGCGGCGCTGCTTTGCAGTCGCGTGTGCCACGACATCATCTCGCCCGTGGGCGCCATCATCAACGGCCTTGAGGTGCTCGACGAGGAGAAGGACGAGGAGATGAAGACCTTCGCCTTCGACCTCATCCGCAAGAGCGCCGGCCAAGCATCGGCGAAGCTCCAGTTCGCGCGGCTCGCCTTCGGCGCTGCGGGATCGGCCGGGGCCGAGATCGATCTCGGCGATGCCGAGAAGGTGGCGGCGGGGTACATGAAGGGGGAGAAGGCCGACTTCAGCTTCGCCGCCCCACGGGCGCTGATGGCCAAGAACCGCGTGAAGCTGCTGCTCAACCTGATCCTCATCGCCAATGCGGCGGTCCCGCGCGGCGGACAGATCGCGGCGTCGGTGGAAGGCGACGCGGCCACGCCGCGCTTCCTGATCCGCTGCAGCGGCCCGAGCGCGCGCATTCCGGCGGCCTTCGAGAAACTGGTGCCCGGCGACGTCGACCCGTCCGGGATCGATGCCCATGCGGTACAGGGCTATTATACCGGCGCGCTCGCACGAGCGGTCCAGATGACCGTCTCGGCGCGGCTCGACGGCGAAGACGTGGTGATCGAGGCGCTGCCGTCTCATCCTGCCAGCGCCGCGGCGTAGCCGCCGCGACCCGCTTCCAACCGCCGGAGGTCGCCCCGAACCCGGCGGTCTGCTTTCTTCAGGCGCTTTCGCGGATTTCCTGCTCGTCCGGCTCGCGGAGCACGTATCCGCGCCCCCAAACCGTCTCGATATAGTTCTGGCCACCGGTCGCCGAGGCCAGCTTCTTGCGAAGCTTGCAGATGAAG
>JAGRKZ010000083.1 GCA_020442065.1 Bauldia sp. | reverse complement strand
CATGGTCGAGGCGGTGCCCATCACCATGCACGTGCCCGGCCCGGGCGCCAGCCGGTCGCCGATCTCGGCGATCTCCGCCGCGTCGACCTTGCCGGCGCGGTGCATGGCCCAGAACCGCCGGCAGTCGGTGCAGGCGCCCAGCCGCTCGCCGCGCCAGCTGCCGGTGATCATCGGCCCGGTGACCTCGAGGATGGCCGGGAGATCGACGCTCGCCGCCGCCATCAGCAGCGCCGGCACGGTCTTGTCGCAGCCGCCGATCAGCACCACCGAATCCATCGGCTGGGCGCGGATCATCTCCTCCGCGTCCATCGCCATCAGGTTGCGGAGGAACATCGAGGTCGGGTGCGAGAAGGATTCGTGGACCGACACGATCGGAAACGGAATCGGCAATCCGCCCGCCAGCATCACCCCGCGCTTGATCGCCTCGATCAGGTCGGGGACGTTGCGGTGGCAGGCGTTGTAGCCGGAGAAGGTATCGGTGATGCCGACGATCGGCCGGTCGAGCGCATCGTCGGAATAGCCCATGGCCTTGATGAAGGCCTTGCGAAGGAAAAGCGAAAAGCCGGCGTCGCCGTAGTTGGCGAGCCCCTTCCGCATGCCGGTTGGCGTGTCGGTCATCGTCTTCTGTGCCCGCTGCTCAGGGCGCCTTCCATACGTCAGCCGGTGCGCACTGTCATCCCGGGCGACATCGCCGTTTTCCCAAGATCCGGGAGCGCCCCCCGGGGAACCGCCCCTTCTGCGTCGGCGTTATTCACCCGATCGCCGGACGGAGCCGGCGCCGACATCGAAGGAGACCGTCATGAATTGGGATCGTATCGAAGGCAACTGGAAGCAGTTCAAGGGCAAGGCCAAGGAACAGTGGGGCAAGCTGACCGACGACGATCTCGACGTCGTCGAGGGCAAGCGCCAGCAGCTCGAGGGCCGCCTCCAGGAGCGCTACGGCTATGCCAAGGACCAGGCCGAAAAGGAGATCGACTCCTGGCTGTCGCGCCAGTAGCGCGCCTCCGCGTCGCACGCTTCGAGAGAACGGCCGGCCCCCCGCCGGCCGTTTTCGCGTTTCGGCCGGAACCCGCCCCCCTCACAGGAACTGCGACGACGGAATGCTCAGCTCGTAGACGAGCTCGTCCAAGTTCTGGTCGAGCCGCGCGGTGCCGTCCAGCGACGTCGGCACGATCTGCTCGAGAAGCGCCCGGGCGAAAGCGGTGGTGCTTTCCGTGGGCCCGGCCCCCGTACGGCTTTCGCGCCATCGGATGCGAAGCAGCGGTGCCCGCTCCTTGCCGCCGTCCTCGACCGCGCTCGTCACCTCGACCTGCCCTTCCGGTCGGGACAACGCTCCATGCAGGATCGAATGCGCGCTGAGCTCGTGCAGCGCGAGCCCGACATACTGCACGGCGTTGGGCTTGAGGAAGGCGTTGTGGCCTTCGATCCGCAGCTGGTCGAGCGCATGATCGCTGAAGACGCCGAGCTGGCTTCGCACCAGGCTGAAGACGGTTGCGCCGCGCCAGGCCTCTTCGGTCAGGACATCGTGCGCGAGCGCCAGCGCGCGGATCCGGCCGAGGAAACGGCCGCGAAAGTCCTCGAGGTCGTGGCTGTCATCCGCCGTCTGCCGGGCGAGGCTGAGCACCACCGCGAGCAGGTTCTTCGAGCGGTGGGCGAGTTCGAGGAGCGCCAGGCGAAGATGCTCTTCCGCCGCCTTCTGCCGGGTGATGTCGATGGAGGCCGCGATGATCCCGCGCCGCTCCCCGTCGCCGGACAGCGGCTCCAGCCGGATGCGATACCACCGCTCCTTGCCGCTCGACGAGTAGCTGAGGTCGAGCGACTCGCCCTCCCCGGTCTCGGCGACGCGGCGCTTGGTCGTGGAGAGCCTGAGCGCGGCGCCGTCGAACACCGCTTCGTCGGTGAGACCGACCAGCCCGGTTCCCTGTGGCAGGCTGACGAAAGGATTGAGGGCGGCGGTGTAGACGAATTCGGCGTCCTGGGTCGTCAGGGCGATATCCGAGCCGCGGAAGACCGCGTCGATCTCCGGTTCGCTCGCCAGACTCCACACCTTTGGCTCGTCGTCTTCAGCCATCTTCTCTTGCCACTCCGGCGCATCGCCGCATGCGCCGTTCACGTTACCGCGCCCGGATGGCGATCCTCAAATCGACAACGCTGCAAAGGCTGGTTCGGGTCCCTCCACCCGCGCAAGAAAGCGGTAGCGTTGGCGTATGCGCCCCCGGCGACATCATGTGTCGGTCGTGACGGTCCGCCGGGACGCGCTGTCGAAGAACAGGGCCTGACTGATCATCGCCTTCACCATCTCCGGCGCAAACGGCTTGGTGATCAGAAAGGTCGGTTCCGGCCGGCTGCCGGTGAGCAGCCGCTCCGGGAAGGCGGTGATGAAGATCACCGGGATTTCGAAACCGGCGAGGAGGTCGTTCACGGCGTCGATGCCGGAGCTTCCGTCGGCGAGCTGGATGTCGGCAAGAATGATCCCAGGGCGCTCCCGTTCGGCGAGGCGGACGGCCTCGGTTCGCGTCCGCGCCACACCGGTGACGCGATGGCCGAGCCGGGTGACGATGTCCTCGATGTCCATCGCGATCAGCGGCTCGTCCTCGATGATCAGCACGTCCGTGGCCATCATCGCGCCGATCTCGCGGGTGGCCTCGTCAAGCAGGGTGACCACGCCGGCGTCATCCGTACGCAGGATTCGTGCCGCGTCGGCGATCGGGAATCCCTCCACCGCCGTCAGCAGGAAAGCCTGGCGCGGGCGCGGCTCGATGTTGGCAAGCTTCGCCTGGGCCGCCCTTTCCCAGTGATCGGCGGGCTCGCCCTTGGCCAGGTTGATCGAGATCGACTCCCACAAGCCACACAGCAGGCCATAGAGCGCCACGCGCGGGTCGTCCGCGTCCGCAATCACGGACGGATCCACCACGATGGCCTCGAGCATGGCTTCGACATAGGCGTCGCCGCTCTTCTGGCTGCCCGAAAGGGCCCGCGCGAAGCGGCGTAGATAGGGTAAATGCGGTCCGACGATTTCGGCAACCGGCATGATCGATAGTCTCCTCGTAGAATCCCCAGGATAGCCCGCTCCGGATCGCGGACAAGCGTGAACGCGGGCGCAGGCGAAAGGTTCCGGAAAATTTGCAAGGCGATGGAACCTTTTCTGGTTCCCGGCATTTGTTAGGTTGCGCTCGCCGGCGCAACTGTCGTGGCCGGCATTTAGGAACCAGAGCGTGAGCAGGACATGCCCAAGGAGACCAGGGACTCGACCGGAAAGATGAATGTGGCGTCGGACGCAGACCAGAGCGCCGGCCGTCCCCGCAGCTTGGACAAGTCCGTCCAGTCGGCGATCGGGGCGCGGCTTCGCGCCTACTATGACGAAGTGGCGCGGGAAGCCGTTCCGGACCGCTTCGTCGAACTTCTCAAGCAGCTCGAGCAGAAGGATTCCGGCGGCGAAGGGCGTGACTAGGCCCTGTCGCTGCCCGAAGCAACCGCAACGCCATGCAGGTTTCGGATGAATTCCGCGACGGTCTCATCGAGGCCATTCCGAGCCTCAGGGCATTCGCGTTCTCGCTGATTGGCCGTTCGGATCGCGCCGACGATCTGGTGCAGGAGACGCTGACCAAGGCCTGGGCCAACCATCACAGCTTTACCCCCGGCACCAAGCTCCGGGCGTGGCTCTACACCATCCTCCGCAACGAGTTCTATTCGCAGATGCGCAAGAAGGGTCGCGAGGTCGAGGACGTCGACGGTGCCTACTCCCGCAATCTGGCGGTTCATCCCGAGCAGCACGGGCATGCCGACATGGGGGACATGAACCGCGCCCTCAACCTTTTGCCGGCCGACCAGCGCGAGGCACTGATCCTCGTCGCCGCCTCGGGTTTCTCCTACGAGGAGGCTGCCGACATCTGCGAGGTTGCGGTGGGCACCATCAAGAGCCGCGTCAATCGCGCGCGCAAGCGGCTGGCGGAGGTTCTGGGCGTCGATGGCGAGGCGGAGTACGGCCCCGACCCGGCGGCCGAGGCGGCGATTGCTCACACGGCATTGCACAAATAATATCAAGAAATCCGGAACAATTGTCCGGTAGGGATCGTTGAGCAGCGTTCCGAGACCGGGGCGCGTGTCGCCACCGCCGGGCGAATGAGAGATCCAAAGGGAGACGCGACATGGCCACCCCCACCGAGAAGGAACTGAGCGACAATCTCGAGAAGATCCGCGCCGACCTCGCGTCGCTGACCGCAAGCGTCAAGGCGCTCGCCGCCGAGAGCGCCGGCATCCAGTCGGCTCTCAAGGAGAAGGTGACGGCAACCGCACGTCAGGCCATGAACAAAGGTGAGCAGGTTCTGCACCAGGCCGAGGAGATGGGCAGCGAGGCGCTTCAGGCGGCCCACCGCCAGGCCAGCCAGGCCGTCGACACGGTCGAAGGCCAGATCCGCCAGAACCCGTTTGCCGCCGTTCTCATCGCCGCGGGCATCGGCTTTGCCTTCGGCCTAATCAACCGCAAATAGTCGATGCTCGCTGCCCTCCTTCGCGCCGGCAGCCTCGGCGTCGACCTTGCCAAGGGCAAGGCGAAGGCCGAGGCGCGCAAGGTCGCCCGCCAGCTCGCCGTGGGGGCAGCGACGCTGCTCTTCCTCCTTCTCGCCTTCTCCTTCGGGCTCGCCGCTTTCGCCGTCTGGCTGGCCCATCTGATCGGCGTGGTTCCGGCCCTCGGCTTCATCGGCCTCGGCTTCCTCGTCATTGCGCTGCTGGTGGTCGGGATCGGGGCCATCGCGGACAAACGCCAGAACCGCAAGCCGCCGCCCCCGCCGATCGTCTCCGCGGTGAGGGAGGAGTTCGCCGCCGCCGAGGCGGCCGATGCCGCCGCGGGGTCGACGATCGGCGCGATGGGCATGGTCGCCATGCTCGCCTATCTGTTCGCCCGTCAGCTCTCCCGGAAATAGCGGTCGTCGACGTCCGAGGGACAAGGCATGGCCACCGATCCGGCATTCACCGAGACCCATGCCGGGCTGACCCCGGCCGCGATGCCGCGCCTCGTCAGCGTCGCGATCGTCGGCACGTTCGCGATCCTGCTGCTCGCTGCGCTCTACTACGCCCGCGATTTCTTCCTGCCGCTGATCCTCGCGCTGTTGATCTCGCTCGCCTTCATGCCGCTCGTGCGCGCGCTCGGCCGGCGCGGCATCCCGCCGGTGGCGACGGCGATTCTGGTGGTCCTCGCCATCGGCGGCAGCCTGCTCGGGCTTTCCCTCCTGCTCACCGAGCCGACCACGCGGATGCTGTCGGAAACGCCGCGGATCATCGCCGAGCTGCGCGAGCGCTTTGGCTCCGGCGACGGCATGCTCTCGCGCATCAGCGAGGCGAGCGAGCAGGTCCAGGACTTGACCGATGGGAGCAACGAGCCCGGCGCACCGGAGAAGGTCGTGCTTGCCCAGCCCGGGATCATATCATGGGCGGCCGACACCGCCTCCGGCATCGGCGCGACGCTTGGCGCGACGCTGCTCTTCGTCGTCTTCCTGCTCTCTTCCGGCGACCTCTTCCTGCAGAAACTGATCCGCATCCTGCCTACGCTGAGCGACAAGAAGCGCTCGCTCCGTGTCGTCCGTAACGTCGAGGTCGAGGTCTCGCGCTATCTCCTGACCATCACCGTCATCAATGCCGGCTTTGGTGCCGCCGTCGGCATCTGCATGGCCGTGCTCGGTATGCCCAATCCAGTGCTCTGGGGGGTGGGCGCGATGCTGCTCAACTATGTGCCCTATCTCGGCGCGCTCGCCGGCATGGCGCTCGCCTTCGGCATCGGCCTGATCACCTACCCGACCCTGACCATGGCTCTGCTGCCGCCGCTCGCCTATTTCATCTGCAACCTCATCGAGGGCTCGGTGGTGACGCCGCTCACGCTTGGCCGCCGGCTCGAGCTCAATCCGGTGGCGATCCTGGTTGCGCTCGCCTTCGGTGGCTGGATGTGGGGCATCGTCGGCGCCCTGATGGGCGTGCCCCTCTTGGTCGTGATCAAGGTGTTCTGCGACCACTTCGAGAGCCTCGCCACGTTCGGCGAGTTCCTGTCCGGCGAGCCGGCACCGGAAGCGGCGGTCGCTGCCGCCGCCGCGGATCACGCCGAGCGGACCGGCAACGGTGCCTGACGCAACGACGTCAATCGCCTCGGGGCGCCTCGGGCTGTCCGGCAACGAGGGCGGCGAGGGTGGTCGAACTGAACGGCTTTTGGACGACCGTAACCTGATTGAACTCTTCCGGGATGCCGTGATCATAGCCGGTGAGGAACACCAGCGGCACGCCGGCGGCGAGGATCTCGCGGGCGAGGTCGAACGAGCGGCCGTCAGGCAGAACGACGTCGAGCAGGACCATCGCGGGCGGCGGCAGCGCACCGAGCAGCGCACGGGCTTCGGCGATGCTGCGGGCCACTTTGACCGGGACGCCCCGCTCGGCCAGCGCGTCCTCGATGTCGAGCGCGATGAGCGGCTCGTCCTCGACCACGAGGACGGGAGACTGCGTCGGATTGTCGGCCATGATGAGCGAACGGGGATGTGGACTGTGCATCCGCGCAGAATGGAACTTCCGGGACCGGAGCGCATTTAACTAGGACATGGTTCGGGATCGCCCTTCCAGCACACGACGCGGCCCGAAACCGAAGGGTGGAGCGCGCTCGAACGCCGCGGCGGTCGGAACCGCTCTCAAATACCCTTGCGAAAAGTGCCCGATCCGCAAGTTCAAGGCGTTCAGGCCCTTCGAGCCGGAAGAGCTCGACTTCGTCAAGACCTTCAAGACCGGCGAGCTGACGGTCGACCCACGCGCCACAATCCTCCAGGAAGGCAGCAGCAGCACCCATCTCTTCACCGTGCTCCAGGGCTGGGCATTCCGCTACAAGACCCTTCCCGACGGCCGCCGCCAGCTCCTCAACTTCGCCCTCCCCGGCGATTTCCTCGGGCTGCAGGCCTCGCTCTTCAAGGAGATGTCGCATTCGGTCGAGGCGCTCAGCGAGATGGTGCTGTGCGTCTTTCCCCGCGAGCGCCTCTGGCAGCTGTTCGAGCGCTATCCCGGCCTCGCCTTCGACGTCACATGGCTGGGCTCCCGCGAGGAACAGATTCTCGACCAGAACCTCCTGTCGGTCGGGCGGCGCACCGCGCTCGAACGCACCGCCTACCTCCTCCTCCATCTGCATGCGCGGGCGAGCGCCGTCGGCCTCGCGCCGGCCGACCGGTTCTCCCCGCCTCTCACGCAGCAGCACCTCGCCGATGCCCTCGGCCTCTCGATCGTTCACACCAACAAGACCCTCAAGCGGCTCTCCGACCGCGGGATCATTCGCTGGAAGAACCGCGAGCTCGAAATTCTCGACATCGAGGCGCTGCGCGAGATCGCCTGGTGGGAGGACGAAGGGACACACCAATCGCGGCCGTTGATCTGATACATCGGGACAGGCCACTCTGTTCCCGTCCGTGTCCGCGGAGATATGCCGGTGCCCCGCATCCTGACCCTCTCGCTCAATCCCACCATCGACGTCTCTAGCGAGGCCGACATCGTCCGGCCAACCCACAAGACGCGGACCCGCAACGAGGTGTTCGAGCCGGGCGGCGGCGGCATCAACGTCGCCCGCGTGGTGCGCGAGCTCGGCGCCGACACCGAGGCCTTGTGCCTGGCCGGCGGGGCCTCGGGCGTGCTCCTCGACGAGTTGCTCGCCCGCATCAATCTGCCCCGCCGGATCATCCACATCGCCGGTAACACCCGCATCGCGCTGATGGTGTTCGAACACTCGACAGGGCTCGAATACCGTTTCATCCCGAGTGGCCCACACATTGCCGCGGAGGAAGTCGAGGCTTGTCTCGCAGCGCTGCGCCAGTCGCAATTCGATTGCCTTGTGGCGAGCGGCAGCGTTCCGGCCGGCTGCGAGCCGGATATCCTCGCCCGCGTCGGCGCGGTGGCGGTCGAGCATGGCGCGGCCTTCGTCCTCGACAGCTCCGGGGCCGGTCTCACCGCGACGATCGGGCGGACCCCCATCCGACTGGTCAAACCCAGCCTCAACGAGTTCCAGGCTCTGGTGGGTCGACCGCTCGAAGGCGTGACCGAAGTTGCGGGCGCCGCCATGGCATTCGTCGCCGCGGGCAAGTCCGAGATTGTCGCCGTCACCCTTGGCATGGACGGCGCGGTGATAGCGAGTGATGAAGGAGCGATCCGCATCCGAGCTCCGAAAGTCGAAACCCGATCCGCGGTCGGCGCGGGCGATTCTTTCGTCGCGGCGATGACCATGGGCCTCCTCGAGGGGCAGTCCATTGCCGATGCCGCCCTTCTCGGGACCGCCGCGGGCGCTGCCGCCGCCCTCAGCCCGGGCACCGGCATCTGTGCGCGCCCCGATATCCTGCGTCTCTACGAGGCACTCACCGTCGATCCCGACGCGATCGAGACTTTGTCGCTCTAGGTCGCAGCACAGCGAAGGTAGCGACAGCGAAGCGACTGGCCCTCCGGCCATCTATTCGCTATGCCGCTAGGCGCCAACCACAAGAAAGAGGGGAACTCCATGATCGTCGTCACCGGGGGAAGCGGCAAGCTCGGCCGCGCGTGCGTCAAGGACCTGATGGACCACGGCTACACCGTCACGTCGGTCGACGTGACCCCGCCGCCCGGCCAGTCCAACCCGCCCAAGCCCGGCGATGTCACCTACAGCCGCGCCGACGTCACCGACTTCGGCCAGGCGATGGCGGCGCTGTCGATGATCGACGAGCGGGTCGAGAAGGTCACCGGCGTGGTCCACCTTGCCGCGATCGCCGCGCCCGGCCAGGCCACCAACCATGTCACCTTCGCGGTCAACACCGTCTCCACCTACAACATCTTCGAGGCGGCGCGGCAGCTCGGCATCCGCAACGTCGTCTGGGCATCGAGCGAGACGGTCTACGGCATCCCCTACCCCAAGGGCCCCCGCTACGTCCCGGTCGACGAGGAGATCGAGAGCCCCGAGACCGCCTACTCGCTGTCCAAGCTGATGGGCGAGAAGATGGCCGAGCAGTTCTGCCGCTGGGACCCCAGGACCAAGATCATCGGGCTGCGGTTTTCCAACGTCCAGGAGCCGCAGGACTACGAGCACTTTGCCGGTTACGACAAGGATCCGCATTCGCGGAAGTTCAACCTCTGGACCTACATCGACGCCCGCGACGCCTCGCAGGCGATCCGCCTCGCGCTCGAGTCCAAGCTCAAGGGGGCCCATGTCATCGGCATCGCCAACAGCGATGGCGTCATGCGCCGCGGCAACGACGAGCTCCTCGAGAAGGTCTTCCCCAAGGCCAAGCGCAAGCGCGACCTCAAGGCCAACGAGTCGCTGATCTCGATCGACAAGGCGCGCGACGTGCTCGGCTACAAGCCGAAGCATGACTGGCGGAAGAAGACCAAAGCCAAGGCCTGAGCCCATCATCCATGTCCGAGACCGTCGTCGGCGAGAAGGGAATGGTCACCGCCCCGCACCGGGCGGCGGCCGAGGCCGGCGCTGAAGTCCTCCGCGCCGGCGGCAATGCAGTCGAGGCGATGATCGCCGCGGCGGCGGCGATCGCCGTGGTCTACCCGCACATGACCGGCATCGGCGGCGATGCCTTCTGGCTGATCGCCGAGCCGGGACGACCGCCCAAGGCGATCGACGGCGCCGGTCGCGCTGGCGCCAATGCCACCATCGAGGCCTACCGCAAGAAGGGCTACGACACGATCCCGACCCGTGGTCCCGAGGCGGCGCTGACGGTCGCCGCCGCGGTCTCGACCTGGGAGCTCGCCCATGAGGTCGCGACGGACCTCGGTGGCCGCATCCCGCGGGCCGACCTTGTCGCGTCCGCGGTCGCCCTCGCCAAGGAAGGCATCCCGGTCACGCACTCATTCGCGACACTCGCGGCCGAGAATCTTGATGGCCTCGCCACCGCGCCCGGCTTTGCCGATCACTATCTCGCCGACGGCAAGGTGCCCGAGATCGGGGCGCGGCTTGCCGCCGAGCGCATCGCCGACACCCTCGACCACCTCGGCCGGGCCGGATTCGGCGACTTCTATCGCGGCGACATCGCCGCCGAGGTCGCCGCCGACCTCGAAGCGATCGGCAGTCCCGTCACCCGCGCCGATCTTGCAGCCCAGCGCGCGAGCCTGGTGACGCCGCTGTCGGTCGAGGCAAGCGGCGGCACCGTCTTCAACCTGCCGCCGCCGACGCAAGGCGTCGCCTCGCTGATCATCCTCGGCCTGTTCGACCGGCTGAAGGTGAAGCGCGCCGAGAGCTTCGAGCACATCCACGGCCTGATCGAAGCCGCCAAGCGCGCCTGGGTGATCCGCGACCGCGACGTCGCCGACCCGATGCTGTCGGGCGACGTGAAGCCGTTCCTCGCGGCATCCTGGCTCGACGCCGAGGCGAGCGCCATCGACAGGCGCCGCGCCGCGTCCTACCCGCCCGGCGACCCCCGGGGCGACACCGTCTGGATGGGGGCGATCGACGCTGCCGGCCGCGCCGTCTCGATGATCCAGTCGATCTATTTCGAGTTCGGCTCCGGCGTCGTCCTGCCGCGAACCGGCATGGTGTGGCAGAACCGCGGCGTCGGCTTCTCGCTCGATCCGCGCTCGCACCGCGCCCTGGCCCCGGGACGGAAGCCCTTTCACACCCTCAACCCGCCGCTCGCCCGCTTCAAGGACGGCCGCATCCTCAGCTACGGCTCGATGGGCGGCGACGGCCAGCCGCAGTTCCAGTCGGCGATCTTCACCCGCCATGTCCTCTTCGGCGTCGAGCCGGGCGAGGCGATCGACCGTCCGCGCTGGCGCTGGGGCCGGACCTGGGGCGAGGGCGAAGCCTCTGCGGTCGAGATGGAGAACCGCTTCGACCCCGACCTCGTCGCGGCGCTCGAACGCGCCGGTCACCATGTCGTGGTCATCGACGAGCCCTACTCGCACGCCATGGGCCACGCCGGGATGATCCTTCGCCGGCCGGACGGGCGCCTGCTCGGCGCCTCCGACCCGCGCTCCGACGGCGCCGCCGTGGCGGCGTAAGGCAAGGTCGACGCCCTACCCCGCCTTCCGCCGCACCTTGCGCGGGGCGCAATAGACCGACTGCAGGGCTTCGATCACCTTGAGCACGTCGGGCCGGGTGATCCGGTAATAGACGCTGGTCCCCTCGCGACGCGATTCGACCAGCCCGTCAGCGCGCAGCCGCATCAGTTGCTGCGACATCGGCACCTGCTCGATACCGCCGATCGCCTCGCGCAGCTCGCCGACCGTCTTTTCCTCCGTCCCGAGCGCGCACAGCGTCAACAGCCGCTGCGGATGCGACAGGCTCCGCATCAGGTCGGCCGCGTCCGCGGCAGCAGGGATCATGTCTCTTACATTCATAATCTTGAAATTAGGATATCTGAATGTTATTTGCAAGTCATCAGGTGTGACCGTCATCACAATTGACCTCGCGCAAGGCAGGTCGGAGGGGCGGCGGCAATAAGGACCCGAAGGGGCGCATCCCAGCGCTCCGCTACGGATGAACCGAGGGAGGGACGCATGTCGCACATTGCAGTTCTCGGCGCCGGGCTTGGCGGCGTCATCATGGCCTACGAGATGAAGGACAAGCTCCGTCCGGAGGACGAGATCACCGTCGTCAATCTCGGCACCACCTACTCCTTCGTGCCGTCCAACCCGTGGGTCGCCGTCGGCTGGCGCGACCGCAAGGACATCTCGGTCGATCTCTCGGCGATCTTCGAGAAGCGCGGCATCCGCCTCCGCCCCGAGGGCGCCAAGCGCGTCCACCCGGACGAGAACCGGATCGAGATGAACGACGGTTCCTCACTCACCTATGACTATCTCATCATCGCCACCGGACCCGATCTTGCCTTCGACGAGATCGAGGGCCTCGGACCGGCCGGCTGCACCCAGTCCGTCTGCCACATCGACCACGCCGAACAGGCAAGGACCGCCTTCGACGCCCTCGTCAAGAAGCCCGGCCCGGTGGTGGTCGGCGCCGTCCAGGGCGCCTCGTGCTTCGGTCCGGCCTACGAGTTCGCCTTCATCCTCGAGACCGCGCTCCGTCGCGCCAAGATCCGCGATCAGGTGCCGATGACCTTCGTCACCCCCGAGCCCTATATCGGCCACCTCGGCCTCGATGGGGTCGGCGACACCAAGGGCCTGCTCGAGAGCGCCATGCGCGAGCGCCACATCAAGTGGATCGCCAACGCCCGGGTGAAGTCGGTCGAGAACGGCAAGATGCATGTCGAGGAGGTCGACGAGGCCGGCGCGGTCAAGACCGCGCACGAGCTGCCCTTCGCCTATTCGATGATGCTGCCGGCCTTCCGGGGTGTTCCCGCGATCATCGGCGTCGAGGGCCTCGTCAATCCGCGCGGCTTCGTCCTCATCGACAAGCACCAGCGCAATCCCAAGTACCCGAACGTCTTCGGCATCGGCGTCGCGGTGGCGATTCCCCCGGTCGGCAAGACGCCGCTGCCGGTGGGCGTGCCCAAGACCGGTTTCATGATCGAGTCGATGGTGACGGCGACCGCCGAGAACATCGGCGCGCTGCTCCGCGGTGAGCAGCCCCGTGCCGTCGCGACCTGGAATGCGGTCTGTCTCGCCGACTTCGGCGACGAGGGCATCGCCTTCGTCGCGCAGCCGCAGATCCCGCCCCGCAACGTCAACTGGTCGTCGTCGGGCAAGTGGGTCCACGCCGCCAAGATCGGCTTCGAGAAGTACTTCCTGCGCAAGGTCCGGCAGGGCAAGGCCGATACCTTCTACGAAAACCTCGTCCTCGACGTGCTCGGCATCAAGAAGCTCAAGGAGCTTCGCATCGAGCCGGCGGAATGACACTGCCCCGTAAGGAGACTGATGCAATGACGATTGAACGTACCGTCCTCGCCTTCGCCGGCTTCATGGTGCTGCTGTCGGTGGCCCTTGGCTACCTGGTGTCGCCCTGGTGGTTCGTGCTGACCGCGTTCGCCGGCGTGAACCTCCTGCAGTCGGCCTTCACCGGCTTCTGCATGCCGGCGATCGTGCTGTCGAAGCTGGGCCTTCAGTCCGGCCCGGCGTTCAGCTGCACCCGCAAGCCGACGGCCTAGGGCGATGCGTCTCGCGGGCCTGTTCGTCACGGCGCTGATCGGCCTGCTGCCGTCCGGTCTGGCGGCGGTAGCGACCGAGTTCGAGGTCAAGCCGGTGGTGGTCGAGGAGACCAAGGCCGTGTTCGGCAAGGTCGAGAGCCGGGACGCTGTCCCGGCCCGCGCCCGCATCGGCGGCACGATCCGCGAGATCAGGGTGGACGAGGGCAGCGAGGTTGCCGAGGGCGATGTCGTCGCCATCATCGTCGACGACAAGCTGGCGCTGCGCCGGCAGGCCGCGGACGCCACCGTGCTCGCTCTCACCTCCCAGCTCGAGAACGCCAAGACCGACCTAGCCCGCGCAGAGCAGCTGCTGGGCAGCGGTTCGACCACCCAGAGCCGCGTCGACCAGGCGCGCACCCAGGTCGAGGTGCTCACCAACCAGCTCGCCGCCGCCGAGGCCGAGCGCGCCGTGATCGAGGCGCAGGCTGCCGAGGGCGACGTGGTTGCGCCTGCCGCCGGCCGGGTGCTCCGCGTGCCCGTGACCCAGGGTTCGGTCGTCCTTCCCGGCGAGGAGATTTCGCTGATCGCCGGTGGCGGCTACTTCCTCCGCCTCGCCCTCCCCGAGCGCCACGCCGCCGAGATCGTCGAAGGGGCGACCGTCGCCGTCGGCGGCCGCTCCGGCCTCTCCGGCGACAACGAACAGGGCGGCACCGGCCGCCTCGCCAAGGTCTACCCGCAGATCGAGGACGGCCGTGTCCTCGCCGATGTCGAGGTCAGCGGCCTTGGTGACTACTTTGTCGGTGAGCGCACGCTGGTCTGGATCCCGGTCGGCAAGCGCAGCGTGCTGGCCGTGCCGCCGGCCGCGGTCTCGACCCGCCACGGCGTCGACTATATCCGCATCGCCGGCGAGCGCGAGGAAGATGTCGCTGTCATCCTTGGACCGCACTTCCAGCAGGATGGCGCCGAGCGCGTCGAGATATTGACCGGCCTCCGGGCGGGAGATCGGGTTCTGGTTCCATGAATCTCGGCATCGCCGGACGGCTGACGGCGGCGTTCATCAACTCGCCGCTGACGCCGCTCCTCCTCCTCGCCTCCCTCGCCCTCGGCCTCGTCGCGCTGGTCACCCTGCCGCGCGAAGAGGAGCCGCAGATTTCCGTGCCGATGGTCGACATCGTCGTCCAGGCCGACGGCCTCAAGGCCGAGGACGCGGTCAAGCTCGTCACCGAACCGCTCGAGACCATCGTCAAGAGCATCGACGGCGTCGAGCACGTCTATTCCCAGACCGCCGACGACCGGGTCGTCGTCACCGCCCGCTTCCTGGTCGGCACCAGCTCGGACGCCGCGATCCTTCGTGTTCACGAAAAGGTCCGCGCCAATCTCGATCGCATTCCCGTCGGTATCCCCGAGCCGCTGATCGTTGGCCGCGGCATCGACGACGTTGCGATCGTCGTCGTCACGCTGTCGCCCGAGCCCGTTGCAGCCGCCCGCTGGGACGCCAACGGCCTGACCCGCATCGCCCGCGAGCTCCAGGTCGAGGTCGCCAAGCTCCCCGACATCGGCCTCACCTACATCGTCGGCGCCCAGCCCGAGACGATCCGGGTCGAGCCGGATCCCGAACGCCTCTCGCTCTACGGCATCACGCTCCAGCAGCTCGCCGGCAAGATCGAGGGCGCCAACCGCTCCTTCCTCGCCGGCACTGTCCGCTCCGACGGCCGGCAGATCGACCTCGTCGCCGGCGAGACGCTGCAGGGCCTTCCCGAGATCGGCAACCTGCTCGTCACCGCCCGCGACGGACGCCCCGTCTACGTTCGCGACGTCGCCGACATCTCCCTCGTCACCGATACCGCCGAGACCCGGGTCGCCGAGGTCCGCCACGACGGCGAGGCCTGGACGACGGTGCCGGCGGTCTCGCTCGCCATCGCCAAGCGGCCCGGCACCAACGCCGTGGTCATCGCCGAGGAGATCGTCCACCGGCTCGAAGCCATCCGCGGCGACATCGTCCCCGAGGACGTGACGCTGACCGTCACCCGCAACTACGGCGAATCGGCTAACGAGAAGGCCAACGAGCTGCTGTTCCATCTCGGCCTCGCCACCGTCTCGATCATCATCCTCGTTGCGGTCGCGATCGGCTGGCGCGAGGCGATCGTCGTCGCCATCGTCATCCCGACGACCATCCTGCTGACGCTCTTTGCCGCCAACGTCATGGGCTACACGCTCAATCGCGTCAGCCTGTTCGCGCTCATCTTCTCGATCGGCATCCTCGTCGACGACGCCATCGTCGTCATCGAGAACATCGCCCGCCACTGGGCGATGGAGGACGGCCGGCCGCGCATGCGTGCCGCGGTCGACGCGGTCGCCGAGGTCGGCAATCCGACCATCGTGGCGACCTTGACCGTCGTCGCGGCCCTCCTGCCGATGCTCTTCGTCTCGGGGTTGATGGGCCCCTATATGAGCCCGATTCCGGCGATCGCCTCCGCCGCGATGCTGTTCTCGTTCTTCGTCGCCGTGATGCTGACGCCGTGGCTGATGCTGCGCATCGGCGGCAAGAGCCACGGCCATGCCCACGAGAAGATCGGCGGCCTCGGCCGCATCTACATGGCGGTGGCCCGGCCGATCCTGGTCAGCCGCACCCGGTCATGGCTCTTCCTCGCCATCGTCGTCGTCCTCACCGTCGGCTCGCTCGGCCTGTTCTATACCCAGGCCGTCACGGTCAAGCTGCTGCCCTTCGACAACAAGACCGACCTCCAGGTGGTCATCGACCTCCCCGAGGGCTCCTCGGTCGAAGACACCGACCGCGTCCTCCAGGCCGCCGTCGCCCTGATCGAGGACGTGCCAGAGGTCGTCTCGTTCCAGACCTATGCCGGCACCTCGGCCCCGTTCAACTTCAATGGCCTCGTCCGCCACTACTATTTCCGCACCATGCCCAACATGGGCGACATCCAGGTCAACCTGACCGAGAAGGGCGAGCGCGAGCGGGCGAGCCACGGCGTCGCCCTCGAATTGCGCGAGCGCCTTGCCGCGCTGGACATGCCGGAGGGCACGTCGGTCAAGGTGGTCGAGCCGCCGCCCGGCCCGCCGGTGATGGCGACGCTGCTCGCCGAGATCTACGGCCCCGACGCCGAGACCCGCCGCGCCGTCGCCGCCAAGGTGCGGGAAGCGTTCGAGAGCGTGCCCTATGTCGTCGACGTCGACGATTCCTTCGGCGTCCCGGCCGATCGGCTCCAGGTCGTCATCGACCAGGACAATCTCGAGTATCACGGCGTCGAGCAGGCCGACGTCTACCAGACCCTCCAGGCCTTCTATGGCGGCGCCACGGTCGGCTATTCGCACCGCGGCGGCGAGCGCCAGCCGATTCCGATCACGGTCGGCCTCGCCAAGGTCGACAAGGTGCTCGACGAGCGCACGCTGGCGACGCCGGTGCCGGCCAACGCCATCCCCGGCTCGACCGCCATCGTCGAGCTCGGCGACGTCGTCCATGTCACCGAGACCCCGGCCTCGTTCCCGATCTTCCGCCACAACGGCCGCACCGCCGAGATGGTCACGGGCGAGCTCGCCGGCGCCTTCGAGGCGCCGGTCTACGGCATGATCGCCGTCGCGCGCGCCATCGACGCTGCGGACTGGGGCGACCTGCCCAAGCCCGAGATCGGCCTCCACGGCCAGCCCGACGACGAGACCCATCCGACCCTGCTCTGGGATGGCGAATGGGAGGTGACCTGGGTGACCTTCCGCGACATGGGCGGCGCCTTCATGATCGCCATCGTCGGCATCTACATCCTCGTCGTCGCCCAGTTCGGCTCGTTCAAGGTGCCGCTCGTCATCCTGACGCCGATCCCGCTCACCTTCATCGGCATCATGCTCGGCCACTGGCTGTTCGACGCCCCGTTCACCGCGACCTCGATGATCGGCTTCATCGCCCTCGCCGGCATCATCGTCCGCAACTCGATCCTGCTGGTCGACTTCATCCGCCAGGCGCGCTCGCCGGCGCGACCGCTCCGCGACGTGCTGCTCGAGGCCGGCGCCATCCGCTTCAAGCCGATCCTGCTCACCGCGCTCGCCGCGATGATCGGCGCGGCGGTGATCCTCGCCGATCCGATCTTCCAGGGACTCGCGATCTCGCTGCTGTTCGGCCTCGCCTCCTCGACGCTGCTCACCGTGCTGGTCATCCCGGCGATCTACATCGCGCTCCGCGGCGGCGAGAAGCACAACCGGCCCACCCCCGCCCCGCTCCATGCCGAGGTCGCGCCGGCGCCGCACGGGTAGTCCGTCCACGTTGCCGGCTGGTCGCCGCGCGCCCGGCCCTCCTAGGCCGTCGGCGTCGAAGTCGCCACCGATCCCGTCACGCCCTCCCCCTGCAGGGGGAGGATGGGAGGGGTCAAAGGACGAGGGATCCAGCCGAGGGACTGGACGTTTGGCGGAGCCGCCTTACCTCCGCCGGTTCGGAAGCACTGCCACACGAGGAACATGAGGCCGGTGAGCGGACGCAAGCCGCCGTGGAAGCGACCGAAACCGAAGACCGGCAAGAAGCGGAAGACGCTGACGCCGGCCCAGAAAGCGGCGGCGCGCGCCCGTGCCGCGGCGGCCGGCCGCCGCTATCCCAACCTCGTCGACAATATGTGGGCGGCCCGTCTGCCGAACGCGCGCCAATTCAGTCTAGTTCGGGAGTAGCTCTACAACTCGACCTATGTTGGCGGCTCGACCGATGTGCGTATCAATATCCACGACTCCGATCACTTCGCCCGCTTTGTCCTTCACGGGCGCTGGGAAGGTGAGGCTTTCAAGCATCAAGCCGATTAGCTTGATCCTCCCTTTGTCAGATAGATCAGGTGCGAATAAAGGCCCGCCGGAAAATCCAGGGCTCACAGCTGCTGACGTATAGATTGCAGAGCTTGGAGTTTTTGCTACGTTCGAGACAGTGGCGCGACAAACAAATGGAACAATCTGACTCCCGAGCATACCTTCGACAATGTTGTAGGGAAATCCCATGAAGAAAGCTGTCTGTCCTAACGCGATTCCCCGCATTATCTCATCCTCTTCAATTCCAACTTCAAATTTTTCTCCAGGCAAGCTCAAGATTGCTACGTCAAATTCATCACTCTTCGCTACAAGTTCACAGATATCATTATCTATTCTATCTCCGCGTCGGAATTGTATTGAATGTGTTTCGATAGAAAATAATACATTGTGAAGAGCGGTCACAATATATCTTGAATTACCTCTCTTTATGACAAAAGCTGTCCCGACGGAATCTCCAGAAATTATCTGAAAAGTAGAATTTAGCATTTTTTCATTAGGAAGAAGATCCATTTCTGTTATGATTAGCATCAAAATTTCCTCCGCATTTACCATCTTCGACAGACAATATCGTGGCGACCTATTCGATCAATCCATCGCCGTCACGCCCTCGACCGCGGCGATCATCCGGTCGAGGTCCTCGGGGCGCGACAGGCGGTGGTCGCCGTCCTTGACCAGCGTCAACACGACGTCGTCGCTGGCGAGGCGGGAGACCAGCGTGGTCGCGTGCCGCCACGGCACGTCGGTGTCCTCGACCCCCTGGAGAATGTGCACCGGACAGCCGGTCTCGATCAGCCGGTCGCCGAAGAGGTGCATCTCGCCGTCCTCGATCAGCGCCCGGGTGATCAGGTAGCCCTCCTCGTCATAGTCGCTCGCCTGGCGGACGGCGCCCTCGGCCTTGAGCGTCGCCTTCTCCTTCCGCGTCATGGTGTCGAACATCAGCGCCCGGGTCATGTCGACCGCCGGCGCGATCAGGACGAGGCCCGCGACCCGGCTCGCCGCCGGCCCGACCGCCGCCCGGTGCGCCTCGGTGAGGAGGAGCGCGAGCCAGCCGCCCATCGACGAGCCGACCACCACCTGCGGGCCCTCGGTCCGGCCGAACACGGTCAGCGCCTCCTCGAGCCAGCGCGAGATGGTGCCCTCGGCGAAGGTCCCGCCCGAAGCCCCGTGGCCCGAATAGTCGAAGCGGGTGAACGCCCGGCCGGTCCGGGCCGCATAGGCGTCGAGCGCTTCCGCCTTGCTGCCCCGCATGTCGGAGGCGAAGCCGCCCAGCCAGAAGAGCCCCGGCTCCGCGCCGGGTCGCCGCAGGACCGCGATGTCGCGGGCCGCCGCGCCCTGCCCCACTCCTAGCGTTTCCGCCTCGATTTCGTTCATCGTTCCCGCCGCCGTTTGCCGGTCCGCCTGTCCCTAGCCGCCCCCGAACCGTCGCGAAACCCCTTCGTTACCGCGAGAATGACAGCCATTCCCTCTCTTTTCTTGACAGCGGCACCGCCATCCCTATAGTCCGCCGCGAGCAAGGCGCGGCCGTTCGGGCGCGCCCTTTCGTTTCTGTGAGATTTGGGCCCTTCGCGCCCCCCGACCGCAAGGCCGGGACCGGATATCTGGACAACATCATGTTCGCAGTCATCAAGACCGGCGGAAAGCAATACCGGGTCGCCCCCGCCGACACCATCACCGTCGACCGGCTCGACGGCGAGGCCGGCGATTCCGTCTCGTTCGACGAGGTCATGGTCGTCGGCGCCGACGGCGCCGCGCCCTCGATCGGCGCCCCGCTCGTCGCTGGCGCCAAGGTTGCCGCCGAGATCGTCGAGCAGACCCGCAACGCCCGCATCCTCGTGTTCAAGAAGCGCCGCCGGCAGAACTCCAAGCGCAGCCGCGGCCATCGCCAGCAGGTGACGGTGGTTCGCATCACCGACATCTCGGCCGGCGCCTAGTCAGGAAAGGACAGACCCATGGCCCACAAAAAGGCAGGCGGTTCGTCGCGCAACGGTCGTGATTCGGCCGGTCGCCGTCTCGGTGTGAAGAAGTTCGGCGGCGAGGCTGTGGTCTCCGGCAACATCATCGTCCGCCAGCGCGGCACAAAGTGGCATCCCGGCAGCAATGTCGGGCTTGGCAAGGACCACACCATCTTCGCCACCACCAGTGGCGTCGTTTCGTTCCAGACCAAAGCCGGCGGCCGCACCTATGTGTCGGTAAATCCGGCCATGGCCGCTACCGAATAGCCGGCAACTCCATTCGCCGGCGTCTCATCGACCCGGCGATCAGCGAGCGTTCAAAGGGGAGATGGGAAACCACCTCCCCTTTTTCTTGCGCTCTCGGAGGATGTCATGCGCGATACACTGGACGGGGAAACGGACGACGGGTTCGAACGGCGGGCGCCGATCAGGACGCCCCGCCTCCTGATGCGGCGCCCGAACGATGCCGAGCGGGCCATGATGATGAAACTCGCGGCCAATCCGGGCATCTCCCGGAACCTCGCCGCCAGTCCCGGTCGCGGCAACGGCCGCGATGGCGAGTCCTTCGCCCTGATCGAGCGGCGGAGCAGCACGCTGGTCGGCGTCAGCGGCTATGGCGAGATGGTCGATCGTCCCGGCGCCCTCGAGATCGCCACCTGGATCGGCGAGGAGTTCTGGGGCCGCGGCTACGCCACCGAGGCCACCCATGCGGTGATCGACCGGGCCTTCTGCGAGACCGGCATCACCATCCTGTGGTGCTCGAACCGGGTCAGCAACGGCCGCGCCCGCCGGGTGATCGAAAAGTGCGGCTTCCAGTTCCGCGAGACCGGCATGGTCCGCTCGCCGGCCGCGTTCGGCGCGGTGCCGGTCGAGCGTTTCGTGCTCGAGCGGCGGAACTGGGCCAGCCTCAAGTCGTGGGGAGCAGGCATGACGGAGGACGGGGATGTCCCGCGTGACAACGCCGCCTGACATCCGCATCGCGACGGAGCGGCTTCTCCTCCGCTCCGTCGCGACTGCGGACGCCGATGCGATCGTTGCCGGGATCGGCGACTTCGAGGTGTCGCGGATGCTCGCGCGCGTCCCGCATCCCTACCGCCACAGCGATGCCCTCACCTTCATCGCCGCCACGCGGGCCGCCCGCGGCGAGGACATCGCCCTCACCGTTCTCGCCGACGGCGTCGTGATCGGCGGCCTGGGGCTGACCGGAGTCCGGACGGCGCGCGAGTTCGGCTACTGGTTCGCCAAGCCCGCCTGGGGCAAGGGCTACGCCACCGAGGCCGGCCGCGCGTTCCTCGCCTGGCTCTTCGCCGATGCGGGCGTCGATATCGTCCGCTCCGGGGTCTTCCACGACAACCCCGCCTCGCTCAACGTCCAGCGCAAGCTCGGCTTCGAGACGATCGGCACGCACATGGTCCGCTGCCTCGCCCGCGGCCATGATGTCGAGCACATCGACACCCTGCTCACCCGCGACCGCCACGCCGCGCTCGGCGCCCGCACCTGAAGCGTCTTGCGGTCAGAGATCCAGGTCGGCGACGCCGAAGGCCTTGAACAGCGACAGCGCCGTCGTCGCCCCCGCATCGCCCTGCGTGTCGTGCGACGACCCATGGTGGCCGCCGTCGCGTCCTTCAACACTGCCTTCGTCGCTCCAGTCGAACGACTCGGTCGGCGCGGCGGCGAACAGGCTGGCCCCCTCACCTGTGTTCGGTGATTCGTGTTTCGGCAGGTTCAGCGGGTCCTGGAAGAGGTCGTCCAGGGACGCCTGGGTTCTGACGTCGCCGCTATACTTCGCCCAGGTCCAGAAGATATAGCCGATCGGAATTGATGGCGCGTCGCCAAGGATTTTCGGGCTCATCGGAATGCTCCAGCCGCCGCGCCGGCCATTTCACGCCGACCACGCGCGCTGTCAAGCCGCCGCCTCGGTCTCGATGCCCACGATCACCGGCACGTGATCGGAGGGCCGCCGCCAGCCCCGCACCTCACGCACGACCTGCGCCGAGGCGAGCCGCCCGCGGAGATGCGGCGTCACCCAGACGTGGTCGAGCCGCCGCCCCTTGTCGGCCGCCGCCCAGTCGGCGGCGCGGTAGCTCCACCAGGTGTAGAGCTTCTCCTCCGGCGGCACGAAATGGCGGACCGCGTCGACCCAGCCGCCGGCGGCGCGGACGTCCTCGAAGAGCGCGGTCTCGATCGGGGTGTGGCTGACGACGCGGAGCAGCTGCTTGTGCGACCACACGTCGGTCTCGAGCGGGGCGATGTTGAGATCGCCGACCAGGATCGCCCGGCGGTCCGTCTCCGCCCCGGTCAGCCAGCCGCGCATCTCGTCGAGGAAGGCGAGCTTGTGGGCGAACTTGGGGTTGATCGCGGGGTCGGGCTCGTCGCCACCGGCCGGGACGTAGAAGTTGTGGAGGAGGATCTCGCCGTCGCCGTCGGCGATCGTCACCGCGGCGTGCCGGGCGTCGCCCTTGTCGCAGAACGGCCGCTTGTCGACCGCAACGAACGGCAGCCGCGAGACGATGGCGACGCCATGATAGCCGCGCTGGCCGTTGACCAGGATGTGGCCGTAGCCCCGGCGCTTGAACGGCGCCGCCGGAAAGCGGTCATCCGGGCACTTGATCTCCTGGAGGCAGAGGATGTCCGGCTGGTAGCGGTCGAGGAACAGCCCGACCTGCCGGATGCGGAGCCGCACCGAGTTGATGTTCCAGGTGGCGATGGAGAGGGTCATGAAGACGGTGGGACCGGTCGCGAGATCGGGAGGATCGACTATAGGACGTCCGCGTCCGAAACGCCCGCGCCTCCTGCCGTCTTCGAGACATCAGGTCTTAGCCCAGACCGCGAGTTCGTTCCCCGAAGGATCGCGGAACTGAAAGCGCCGGCCGCCTGGAAACGAGAATATCTCCCGGGTGATCACGCCGCCCGCCGCCTTCACCTTGGCGAACATGGCCGTGATGTCGGTGGCATAGAGCACGACCAGCGGCGGCTTGCCCGCGGACTCCGGTTCCGCCGATATGCCTCCATCGAGCCCCGCGCCCTCAAACGCGACATAGGAAGGGCCGTAGTCGGTGAAGCCCCATCCGAACGCCTCGCCGTAGAAGCGTTTCATCGCCGGGATGTCCTGACCGGCGAACTCGCAGTAGTCGATCTTGCCGTCGGCCCGCATCTCTCACCTCCCAATTGTTCCTGTTCTGTTCTAGTTTGCGTCAGAAACCCGGTCAAGATCGGTCGGTGGAGCCTCTAATTTTTACCCGGATGATATTGCATCGCATTTTTATCCGGGTATATAGAAAGGATGACAAGCCGCAACGAACCCCTTGAGAGCGAGCGGCCGCGGACGTCCTTTGTGGCGTTCGCGGGTACTGCGTGCATTGCTGCCGGCGCGTTGTCCGAAACGGCCGTCGCGGCCCGGCGCGCGCAGGACGAAGACCCGAGCGCGGCGATCCTCGTGTTCAATCGCGATACCGCCGAGGTCGTGGATCTCGACCTGCGGGGAAGCGAGCAGGACGTGGCGGCGCGTTACACGCCTCCCACGCCCTCACCCGCCAGGCGTGGTCGCCCGAAGTTGGGCGTGGTCGCCCGCGAGGTGACGCTCCTGCCGCGCCATTGGGAGTGGCTGGCGCGCCAGCCGGGCGGCGCTTCGGTCACCCTGCGCAAATTGATCGAGGCGGCGCGAAAGGACGACGCCCACACCGCCCGGGCGCGCACCGACACGGCCTATCGATTCATGTCGGCCATGGCCGGGAATCTCCCCGGCTTCGAGGAAGCCGCCCGGGCGCTGTTTGCAGGCGACCGGGGCCGTCTGACCGCCCTGATGGCGGCGTGGCCGCCGGATATCGGCCGTGAGATATCGAGGTTTCTCGATGGCCCGGCGGTCGCGGGGAAGACCTCGTGAGCGGCCTTGACCTCAAGCGCCGCCTGGAAGGCTTCATTCGCGAGGTCTGGGATCAGGGCGATGTCGAGGCGACCGGGCGCTACCTCGCCCCGCTCTATACGATCCATCACGATCCCGGCGATCCCTGGGAACGGCGAGTGCTCGATCTCGACGGCTACAAAGAGCGCCTTCGCCAGTCCCGGGCGCCGTTTCCGGACCAGAAGTTCGACATCCAGCGGCTGTGCGCGGACGGTAATGCGGTGGCCATGACCTGGCTCTGGAACGGCACCCATCTTGGCGACATCCCGGGGTTCGCGGCGACCGGGAGAATCCTCCGCCTGTCGGGCGCCACGACGTACTTCTTCACGCCCGAACGGACGTTGACGGGCCACTGGCAGGTCACCGACCGCCTCGGCGTCTGGCGGCAGCTTCAGGCCAATGCCGGCGGCGCCGCGGCCTGAGGCATCCCGGCTGGGCTGGGCGTCGGAGGGTACGGGAGTCCTCGGTGCCCGATAGGGTTCTGGGACGCACGGCCGGCAGGGCGAGACCAGCACGCTCCGCACGCCGAGGGCTCGCCGCCGATGGCGGCGAGCCCTCGCGGAAGGAACGGCCCTACGCCGCCTTCTCCTTCTTGCCCTTGTCCTTCCCGCCCGCGACCTGGGGCAGGAAGAGAAGCTTGTCGGTGCCGCCGGTGATCTTCACCTTGGCGCCGTCCGGCACCTCGCCGAGGAGGATCTTCTCGGCCAGCGGGTCCTGCACCTCGCGCTGGATGACCCGCTTCAGCGGCCGCGCCCCGTAAGCCGGGTCGTAGCCTTTCTCGGCCAGCCACGCCCGCGCCGACTCGTCGAGGTCGAGCGTGATCTTGCGCTCGTCGAGCAGCTTCTGCAGCCGCCTGAGCTGGATGTCGACGATCGCCCCCATCTCGCTCCGCTTGAGGCGGTGGAAGAGGATGATGTCGTCGAGCCGGTTGAGGAACTCCGGCCGGAAGTGCGAGCGCACCACGCCCATCACCAGATCCCGCACGGTGTCGACGTCCTGGTCGTCGCCGAGATTGGCGAGGTAGTCGCTGCCCAGGTTCGAGGTCATGACGATGATGGTGTTACGGAAGTCGACCGTCCGGCCCTGGCCGTCGGTCAGCCGCCCGTCGTCGAGCACCTGGAGCAGCACGTTGAAGACGTCGGCATGGGCCTTCTCGATCTCGTCGAAGAGAACGACCTGGTAGGGCCGCCGCCGCACCGCCTCGGTCAGCACGCCGCCTTCCTCGTAGCCGA